>JBLMWU010000294.1:0-63173 GCA_050257395.1 Gemmatimonadota bacterium
GCCCTGGATGCGGGCATGGAGATGCATGTCGTGTCGGCCGTCGTCATGTACCGCGGCGCTGCGCTTGATGCCTTCCAGAAGGTAGCCGGACTTGGCGGCGACCCGGCATGAGGCATGGTTGGGAATGCCCGGCCCTATCCCATTGTGCATGTGCTCTGCTGCATGATCATGCGCTCGCTAGCATGCTCGCTCGCGGCAATTGGGGCCCATGTCGCGGATCGGCCGACCTTGGGTGCTGAGGGCATGTGGTCCTGGGACTGGGCTGTTCTCTGGGTATCAGCGCTGCCCGGTCCGATCCGTTTCTGGAGCTGGGGATTGGCATTCGGTGAGGTATGGGCGTAGTTCGTCGGCGAGGCTGGGGTCCAGTTCGATGGCTTTGGTGAGGTCGGGCAGGGCGTCTTGGGGTCGCCCGGCGGCCAGCAGCGTCTGGCCGCGTCCCGCCAGGGCGTCGACGTCGGCGGGGTCGAGGGCGAGGAGCCGGTTGTAGTCGGCCAGGGCCTGGTCGTACCGCTGGAGCGCCTGGCACGCTTCGGCGCGGCAGCTGATGGCCCAGGTGTGGACGTCCAGCTCTATCGCGCGGTTGCAGTCGGCGACCGCTGCCTCGGGCTGACCTGTGGCGAGATATACCTCGGCGCGGCCTGTCAGGGCCCCGTAGTCGTCTGGGTCCAGGCTGATTGCCTGGTTGTAGTCGGCGAGCGCCTGCTCGTAGTGCTCGAGGGCGCGGTGAGCGCCGCCTCTGTGCGAGAAGGCGGCGGGATTGTCCGGTTCGAGGCACAGTGCCTGGTTGTAGTCGGCGAGCGCCTGGTCATGCTGGCCCTGGGCCAGGTAGGACTGTCCGCGCAGCAGCAGCGGGAACGTCTGTCCCGGGTCGGCGTCGATGGCGGCAGTCAGATCGGTGACGGCCTCCTCGTGCCGTTCCATGAGCTGGTAGGTCAGGCCCCGGCCAATACAGTCCCTGGCCCTCCTGGCCGGGTCTGCGGGAAGCGCGATGGCCCGGGTGAACTCGGCGGCGGCTTCCTCGTAGCGATCGAGTTGCATGAGTGCCTCGGCGCGGCAGCTGGCGATGTCGTGGTCGCGTGGTTCCAGGCCGGCAGCACGCTCCAGGTCTGCGAGCGCCTCCTCGTGGCGTCCCAGCAAGAGCAGCGTCCGCCCGCGGCCCAGGAGCGCGAATATGTCGCCAAGATCGAGGTCAATGGCGGCGCTGAAATCCGCCAGGGCCTGCTCGGGCCGCCCGGCGAGCCGGTGCACGTCCCCGCGCCGGCCCAGCGCCCAGGCCGAGGGTTCCAGCTCGATTGCAGCGCTGAAATCGGCCAGCGCCTCCTCATCACGATCCGCGAGCCGGTGTGCCTCACCCCGGTAATTGACCGCCCACGCCCAGTCCGGGGCCACCTCGATCGCCCGGGTGAAGTCGGCCACCGCCTGGTCGTACTGACATAGCTGCATGTGGCACTCACCGCGGCCGCCGAGAGCCCAGTCCGCGTCAGGATTAAGGGCAAGGGCCCGGCTGTAGACCGCCGCTGCTTCCTCACAGCGGCCCAGAGCTTTCAGCGCCTCCGCGTGGCCGCCCAGGGCCCAGGCCGCGGAGGGATACAGCCCGACGGCTCTGCTGTACTCGGCCAGTGCCTCTTCCAAGCGGCCAAACTGAAGAAAGACCTCCCCGCGGACGCTGAGAGGCCACCCGATATCCGGGTTGCGGTCCAAGCGCCGCGCACAGTCGGCCAGCGCCTCGTCGAAGCGGCCGAGAGCCAGATACGCGCGGGCGCGCCTGCACAGCGCCCAGCCTGTGCCCGGCTCGGAGTCAAGCACCCGTGTGCAGGCCGCTACCTCTGCCTCAAACCGCTGTGGATCCGGCGGTACCGCATCCTGGTGCCCGCTGGCCTTGCCCCGCGCTGCCCGTTCCAGGGGATAGGCGAACGGAGAGGAGTGCATGCCGCTGGCGAACCAGACGCTGTCCGCCCGCGCCACGTCTAGGTCCACATCCCCCGCGAAGTCCGCCGCCTCCGTCGCCTCCCTGAACAGGTCATCAACCTCGGCCGGTCCAGGCGGCCACTCGGCGAACAGGCGAACCAGCACCGTGATACCTATCTCGGCGTGATTCAGCTCGCGGTCGATCTGCCCGATCAGCTCCAGTTCCCCCGAACCAATCCGGGTCAGCAACTCAGCCTCTCGCACCGGGAAGCCGGCCGTGGCGGCCTCTCCGTCACTGGCCGGGACAGCGCGCCGGACGAACCCGGCGACCTCGTCCGCGCCAGCCCCGGGCCCGAACCTCCGGCTGATCGCAGCCGCGAACAACGCGAACATGAACCCCGGATTGCGGTAGAACGCCCACCGGACCGCCTCGCCCACCCCGGCACTACTGACCAGCGCAGCCCGCAGTCTGCTCACCGCCTCAGCCTTGACCGCGCCGACGTTCTCTGCCGTCACCGGACCGTGCTCCTCCAGTCAGACAGCCACCAGGCAGCAGCGCCCATGCCGCCAGGCCAGGGCCAACGCCTCTACCGGCAATCATCAACAGCCTCGGCCCGGCTGGCAACCGTATGACCTCGCCCTTCAGGCAAGGACGGCACCACCAGGCGGGACCAGTTCTTCCGGAGGAATCTCACGCAGGTCTGCCAGCGTTGTCGTCCTGGCGCCACGACGTCTGGTCACAGGATGTGGCGTGCCCGTCCAGGCGCCGCGCCCGGCTCGGCAAACCATTCCCATCCCAGCAGGAGCCCGAAGACCGGTGCTGGCAGCGCCGCCAGCAGCCGGAACACCTGGGCGGAGCGGCCGTTGCCGTGCAGCTGGGAGGCATGGCAGGCAAGTGCGCCGCGCTTGCGGGCGGCGTAGCGGCGCACATTCACCCGGTGCGTGATCGCGGCCCGGGGCGTGCCGAACTGGCGCATCTTCTCCCACTCATGCAGTGGCCGCAGGCGGGCAGCCGCCAGCAGCCGTGCCGCCCGGGCGGCCAGTTCCCGGGGGACGGTCGCCTCCAGCACCCGGGCGGTCCCTGCCAGGCGGGCGGCGAGCGCCCCGACCTGGTGCACGCGGATATGGTCGCGGTGCCCGTAGCCGCCGCCCGTGTCATAGCTGAGCAGCAGGTCGGCGGATTCCTCGCGCAGCAGCGCGGCCAGCCTGCCCGCTGCCTCGGTCAGATCCGCCCGCGCGAACCGCACCCGGCCCGGGGGATCGGGGTAGAGCACGGGGCCGTGCCCGCTGTCGGCATACCCGAGGTGGACCACCCGGGCAGCGCCCAGCACCGCGGCAGCGGCGCGCAGCTCATCCAGCCGGGCCCCGGCTGCATCGGCTACGGCGTGAACGACCCCGTCGCAGGCCGTCACGATGACCACGCGGTGCCCCTCCGCGGCCAGCCGCGCCAGCGTCCCCCCAGTCAGCAGCGCCTCGTCATCCGGATGGGCATGAAAGGCCACCACAGTCGCCACATGGGCAATGCTCGCACGCTTGCACCCGCCGGGCTCTGTGCCTGAGGCGCCCGTGCCATGCTGACAGCCATGATCGATGGCTTCGCTAAGGAGCACCTTCACGACCATCTGCGCTGGGTACGCGAATCCCTCGTCTGGAAGCTCGACGGGCTGTCCGAGTACGACATCCGCCGCCCGCTGACGGCCACCGGGACCAATCTTCTCGGGCTGGTCAAGCACATAGCGGTGTGGGAGTCCAGGTACTTCGGCCTGGTCTTCAGCAGGCCGTTCCCTGAGTCTCTGCCCCGATGGGACGACGAGGCCGCGGAGGGAACTGACTTCTGGGCCACCGGGCACGAGACCCGCGAGGACATCGTGGGTCTCTACCGGCGTGTGTGGGAACACACGGACGCGACGATCAACGCCCTTGCCATCGACGCTCCAGGTTACGTGCCCTGGTGGGGCGCAGAAGTGAAGCTGTTTAACATCATGGTTCACATACTCAGCGACACCACCCGTCATGCTGGCCACGCCGACATCTTGCGTGAGCGGCTCGACGGCGCAATCGGGATGAACGCCCAGGGCGCGTCCTCGGTTGAGGACGACAGCGCACTCTGGAAAGCCCGGCGGGCGGCGATCGAGCAGGCCGCCCGGGCCGCTGATCCCGCCAGCGCCCCATCGCAATCCCACTGAGTCAATGCCCGGACCGCCAGCGCCCCCGGCTGGGACCTAGGGCTCCGGGGAAGGCGGGGAGAACGCAGGACTCCTTACCGGGCTGCTCGAAATGCAGGCCCTCATGGCTGTCCCCAGTCCGTCACCAGCCATCGCCCGTCTCGTTGCCGATGCAGGTAGACCCGCCAGAAGCTGTCCCGCTGGCTGGACGATAAGGACGGCGGTCCTCAATAGAGCCGGGGATTGCGGCGTTTTATCTTTGCTGGCGGACAGCTTGCCGGGGCGATTACAGGTGAGAGGTTCCTGGGCTTGTCACCGCGGAAGCGCGATCTCGGCCCAGGCCGCTTCCCACAATGTGCTCACGGTCACCCGGAGGCTCTTGCGGGCCGGGTCCACTGGCGGCCAGAACCAGAAGCTGCGGCTGCCCTCGTGGCCGGGGGAGATCTGCCCGCCGCCAGCCATGCCCTCGTGCTCGTCCCCGGCGTCATCGATGGCCCGCACCTGGAAGCAGGGCGTGATCATGGGCCAGTATTCCCCGTGCACCCAGGGGTGGCCGTACAACTGGATGCTCACCAGTTCCCCCTGGGCGGAGACGCTCTCGATCACCGCCGTGGCGTGCTCCAGGGGCAGCCGCACCGCCAGCCCGCGATGCTCCGCCGGCCGGAAGTCCACGGTGCCCGGCATGACGTCTGCGATTCCCCGGCGCTGAGCCGCCCGGCGGGCGCGGCGGCCCCACCGGTCGGCCAGCGGCGTGTGCCAGTCAGGCCCGCTGGCGGGGGACTCGCGCAGCAAGGTGCTCGTGACTGGCAATGCGCCCACTGCCAGCAGGCTGTCGGCCACGGTGGCGACGAGTTCGGCCGTATCCTCCGGGCCCGCCCAGGCCTCGTTTACCGGGATCTTCGTGACGGATGCGAGCGCCGCCAGGTAGCACTCCGCTGCGGTCGGCAACGGCGCGGCGCCCGTCCCCACCGGCACCTGGGCCGGGAGCGGCAGGGAGACCCGGGCTGATGCGGCTGCGCTCGCGGGACTGAATTCGAGCCAGGCAGGCTTCCTGGCCGGGTCCAGGGCCACCTGCGCGTCGCCGTGCCACTCCTGCCGATCACGGCCACGGCCCCCGCCAGCTGACACATCACCCCAGTCATAGGAATGCCCCATGCCGTCGGTGAGCGAGATCTCCGACAAGGCCTGCCGCATCGGCACATCCGGGGCGGGAA
Organism: Gemmatimonadota bacterium; assembly: GCA_050257395.1. Taxonomy (GTDB): domain Bacteria; phylum Actinomycetota; class Actinomycetes; order Streptosporangiales; family Streptosporangiaceae; genus JAIRTY01. The sequence goes on from JBLMWU010000294.1 coordinate 5,288, forward strand.
GATCCCCGCCCGGATCGGGAGCGGTCGCATGGAAGCTCAGCCGCAATCCTGCTGCGGTCAGCTTCACCCACTCGAAGCACACGTCCGCGACCGAGGTAGGGCATTGCACCCCTGCCGCGGTCACCGACAGCGGGACCTCACGCAGCCGGGCGGGACCGGCGCTCCGGGCCTGCCAGTACTCGTGGGCACCCGGCCGGACCGTCAGTTCGCCGCTCGCAACCCCCCAGACGTTCCGGAAGCCCTTACGCTCCAGTGCCAGCCGCAACTCGGCCAAGATGGCCTCCGCCTGATGCTCCGGCAGCAGGCCCAGCATCACGAACGCATTCGACGTCGCCATCAGGCCCAGCGAGAGAGGAAACAGCGGCCTGTCCCGCTCCGCCTGCCATAAGGCTTCGGCCGTCAGCGACCGAAGGTAAGCCTCCGGTTCCACCGGATCTGGCGCCACTCAGCCAGTATGACCGGACACGTCTCCCCCCGTCGCCGTCGAACTGTCACCTGTTCCGCCGGGGCTGCGCCGCGGCGCCGCCGACGGCCGTCAGCAGGCTGAGATCGCTCCTCCTCGGCGACCAGGGCCGGATGGCGGGACGGGCTGGATCAGTACCGTACGGGCCATGAACGTGCCGAGCCGGGAGCTGACCCCGGAAGACCTGGAACTGATCGACTTCGCGCGCACCATCGTGGATGCCAACAACGACGGCGAAGACGGGGTCCACACCATGGGTGCTGCCGTGCGCGGAGCCGACGGCAGGATGTACGGGGGCATCAACCTGTATCACTTCACCGGCGGGCCGTGCGCTGAGCTCGTGGCGCTCGCCCATGCCCGCGCATCGGGCGCCCGCGAGCTCGCCACGATCGTCGCGGTCGGAGACCGCGGCCGGGGTCCCGTCGGTCCCTGCGGGCGCGACCGCCAGGTCCTGTTCGACTACCACCCCAGGATCCGGGTCATCCTGCCCACCCCGGACGGCATCCGGAGCGTCCGGATCACGGACCTCATGCCGCTCGGCGCCGTCTGGAGCGCCACGGAGGGCACCCAGGGGTTCGACCCGGCCCTCTTCGAGGACGCCCCGGACAGCTAGCCGCGCAGGACCGCTGACGTCATGGTGCGCTCTGCGGCTTGCGGGCCTCGATGAGGAAGCGGACGCTCGTGGCCGCGAACAGCCCCTCTGCCCCGATCCGCTCATGGAGCGCGCGCAGCCGGTCCCGGTAGGCCGCGACGGTGAAGCCCGGCACGGTCCAGACGACCTTGCGGAGGAAGTGCACCACAGCCGCGATGTCGTAGAACTCCATGCGGCCGCGGAACTCCCGCAGATCCACGACCGTGAGCCCGGCAGCCTGCGCGCCGAGCACCGACCATTTCGGGTCACGCGTCGGGCCGTCATCCTCCGGCTGCGGCCCCATCAGGAACTCGGTCAACTCCGCCACCGACCGGTGGCCCACGTCCTGGGAGAAGTACGTGCCGCCCGGCTTCAGCACCCGGGCGACCTCGGCCCACGGCACGCACACCGGGTGCCGGCTCACCACCAGGTCGAAGGCCGCGCCGGGCAGCGGCAGGTCCCCGCATTCGTCCGCCACCGCCACCACCTGGGCACCGTGGGCCGCCAGGTTCCTGCGCGCCACCTCGATGTTCGGCAGCCAGGACTCGGTGGCGACCAGGGTCGGCGGGGCCGCCGGGATCGTCGCGAGCACCTCACCGCCGCCCGTCTGCAGGTCCAGCGCGGCCGCGCCGGGGACGCCCGCGAGCGCGGCCATCCGGGCGCCCATCATCCGCGCGTACCCCCACGGCGGGCGCTCCTCGCTGGCCCGGCCCTCGAACCAGGAGAAATCCCAGCCGCCGGTGGGCACCGCGGCCCCTTCGGCCAGAAGTTCCCCGAAACTGGGCACGAGATGATTCTGCAGGCGTGCCCGTGCGTCCTCAAGTGGATATCGGGTCACGGGCCGGTCCAGCCCGGCCACGCTGCACAGCGGCAAGGAGAGCGCAGCCATTTACGCGGAGTTCGCCAGAGCCGGTCACCCCGGCGACCCGGCGCCGTGAGGCGGGTCGTGGTCGTCGGCCCGGGCGCGGCCGGGAAATCGACGCTCGCCGCCGCGCTGGGGCAGATCACCGGGATCCCCGTCACCGAGCTCGACACCCTCTTCTGGCGGCCCGGCCTGGCAGCCACCCCGCCGGCGGAGTGGGCGGCCATCCAGGCCCGGCTGACCGGGCCGCCGTCGTGGATCCTCGACGGCGACCTTGGGCCCTACGACGTCATCGAGGTCCGGCTCCGCGCCGCGGACACGGTCGTGTTCCTGGACTTCTCCCTGCTGCGGTGCGCCTGGCGGGCGATCCGCCGCTCCCGGGAGAACGCGGCCTTCTGGCGGTGGCTGCTGACCTACCGGCGCCGCAGCCGGCCGCGGCTGCTGGCGGCCATCGCGGCCCACGCGCCCGGGGCCAGGGTGCACGTGCTCACTACCCCCCGCGCGGTCAGGCGGTTTCTCCGGCTTGCCCGCGGTCAGGCTGCATACGGGGCCGGACCGCGGTAGACGGCGGCGCCGGCGTGGGGCGGTTCGTTCATTACAAAGCAAAATCCGGGAAGGCTGCTAAGGTCACGCTTCGTGACAGACGGGGCGGGCCCTCCTCCTGCCGGCGCGCCGTGGACGGCCGAAGTCGATGTCACGCCGCAGCTGGCGGCGGAGCTGATCCGCGGGCAGTTCCCGGAGCTGCCTGCCAGCCAGGTGAGCCTGCTGGAAACCGGCTGGGACAACACCGCGTTCCTGGTCGACGGGCAGTGGCTGTTCCGGTTCCCCCGCCGGGAGATCGCCCTGCCGGGGGTGCGGCGCGAGATCGCGGTGCTCCCCCGGCTGGCCGCGGTGCTGCCGCTGCCGATCCCCGACCCGCGGTTCACCGGCCGGCCGACGCCGCGCTATCCGTGGCCGTTCTTCGGGGCGAGGCTGCTGCCCGGGACGGAGTACGCGGACGCCGCGCTGCCGGAAGACCGGCGCGTGCGGACGGCGGCCGCGGTCGGCGGGTTCCTCCGGGTGCTGCACGATCCCGGCCTGGTCACCCTGGTGGACGGCGATGGCCTGCCGGTGGACCCGATGCGGCGGGCCACCCCCGGCATCCGGGCGGTCCGGGCGCGCGAGGTCGTGGAACGGCTGTCCCAGCAGGGGATCTGGTCGCCGGGCCGGGAGGTCAGCGGGCTGCTCGAGGAGGCCGCGCGGGCGCCGGCCGGCGCGGGCGGCGGGCCGGCCGGCGGCCCGTTCGTGGTCTGCCATGGCGATCTGCACCTGCGCCACCTGCTGGTGGACGGCGACGGCGCCGCGACCGGCGTCATCGACTGGGGCGACCTGTGCCTGGGCGACCCGGCGGTGGACCTGATGATCGCCTATCTCGCGTTCGAGGGGGAGGCGCGCGCAGCGCTGCTGGCCGCCTACGGCGGGCCGGTCGGCGCTGAGCGGGAACTGGCCGCCCGCACCTGCGCCGTTTCGGTGGGGGTCGCCCTGCTGGAGTACGCGGCGGACGAGGGCCGCGCCGCGCTGGCGCGGGAAAGCATCGCGGGCCTGCGCCGGGCGGTGTCGGCCTGAGGAGCCCTCGCGTGGGCCAGGCGGGGATCCTGGCGTCCCACAAGCGTCGCGCGCCAGTCTCATTGTTGGCCGCGAGTTGGTCACGTTCATTGCGGTATACGGGGTTTTGACCTCATGATTACCCCGCACCGTCACCGCGCCGCCGATCAGCGACCGGGGCGCAGACCATCGGGGAGCCATTCGCATGACCAGCATCTGCCTGCCCACCCGGCGGCCGCGGCAGGCCCGGGGGCCACAGCCACAGCACGAGTCACATTCCCGGACCGGGGCGCGCGTGCCGCGCCGGGCCAGGATCGCCGTCACCCTGGCCGCCATGGCCGTCGCCGCCCTCGGCGCGGCCGTGCCCGCCATGGCCGCGGGGTCGTCCGCGTCCTGCACGCCGGGCTCCGGCCCGAACCTGGCCGGGCGCACCCTCACCAGCAGCCAGGCCGCTGCCCAGTCCACCAGCCTGCGCTGCGCCAACCTGACCGGCTCCACCCTGAGCGGCCTGAGCCTGGTCCAGGCCGACCTGAGCGGCGCCATCCTCAAGAACGCGAAGCTGCAGCACACCGACCTGACCCAGGCCACCATCACCGGCGCCAACTTCTCGGGTGCGGACCTGTCCAACGCCACGCTGGACCAGGCCACCGCGAACAATGTCAACCTCCAGGGCGCCAACCTGAGCGGCGCGAGCGCGGTGCAGACCGACTTCACCGACGCCAACTTCGACGGCGCCAACCTGAGCGGCACCAGCTTCACCCAGGCCACCCTGGACGGGGCCACGTTCAAGGGCGTCAAGGGCGTGCCGCCGTGGAGCCTGTACCTGCTGGCGGGCGCGGCCGCGATCTTCGTCCTGCTGGCGCTCGGGGTCATCGTCAAGGGCCTGCGGGGCGGCCCGGTGCGGTTCGTCGTCGCGCTGGTCGGCTGCGCGGTCGTGGCACTGGGCGCCCACCTGTTCGTCGGGGGCATGCTCGCCGAGGTCCTGGGCGGCTTCGGCGGCGTGGTCCAGCAGACCTGCTCGGGCCCGACCTGCGCGATCGGGGTGAACAGCGGCTTCGTCGGGATCTTCGCGGGCGTGCTGCTGGTCATCGTGGGCTTCGCGCTGCGGGCGAGGCGGAACAGCGGGCCCCGGTTCGCCGGGTCCCAGGTCGGCGCGGCGCAGTTCGGTACCCAGTTCGGCGCGCAGCAGTTCGGCGGGCCTCAGTTCGGCGGCCAGCAGTTCGGCGGGCCTCAGTTCGGGGGCCCGCAGTTCGGTGGCCCGCAGCCCGGTGGCCCGCAGTTCGGCGGCCCGCAGCCCGGTGGCCCGCAGTTCGGCCAGCCGCAGCCCGGCGGGCTGCAGCCTGGCGGGCCCCAGGACAGCGGCCTGCCGCCCATGTGAGCCGGGCGGGCGCTCAGCCGCCCGCCGCGGGCGTGCGGCCGTAGTCGTCCGCCAGCCGGACGATGTCGTCCTCGCCCAGGTAGTCGCCGTGCTGGATTTCGATGAACGCCAGCGGGACGGTGCCGGTGTTGTGCACGCGGTGAGCGGGACCCACCGGCCCGTCCACGGCGTCGCCGCGCCGCACCGGCACGTCGCCACTGGCCCGGCCCGCACGCCGGAGGATGTGCCGCCAGCGGCACGGAAAGCGGTGAGCGCGTGGGTCTGCGCAGACGCGGCCCCGCCGCGGCGGCATAGCGTTGGTGTCATGACGGCCGGGGACGAGCTGGCGGGGGCACTGGCCGGGCTGCCCGCCGTGCCGGTCTCGGCCGGGGCGCTGATCTTCGACCGGGCCGGGCGGCTGCTCATCCTCAAGCCGACCTACAAGTCCGGGTGGACGATCCCGGGCGGCGTGATGGAGGCCGACGGGGAGACACCCTGGGAGGCCTGCCGCCGTGAGGTGCGCGAGGAGTGCGGGATCGACGTGCGCAGCGCCCGGCTCGCCTGCATGGACTTCCGCCGGCCCCGCCCCGGCCGGCCCGGCGGGATCCGTTTCCTGTTCGACTGCGGCGAGGTCACCGACGCCGCGCTGGCCGGCATCACCCTGCAGCCGGAGGAGATCTCCGCGCACCGGCTGGAGCCGCTGCCGGCCGCGCTCGGGCTCCTGCGGGGCCCGATCCGGCGGCGCGTGCGGGCCGCCTGCGGCTCCGCCGGCCTCTGCTACCTGGAAAACGGGCGCCCGGTGCCCGGTGTCGCCGCCGGCTGAGCCCGTCGCGGCGGCAGGTCACCGCCTTCACAGCACGGGAGAACGAAGAAGCACCGCGGACAGCTCCATTTGGAGCCATTGCCGTACGGGCGCAGGTCGGCTTCGCCGCACTGGGGGCAGGGTTCGGTGGCACTGGCCTGGCACGTGGTCACCGTTCCACCGTAGGCGGCGCGGGGCCGCGAGCGGCGGCGCCACGCGCGCAGAGGTGGCCTGGCGCCGGCCGCCCGGGTACCGTGACGTGCGATGTCCGCTGCTGCCGGGTCTGGCCCGGCTGGGGAGAGAAAGCCGGCGAGGTTGGGATGAAGGCGCATGCGCCCGCGTTGCGGATGATCTGGACCGTGTTCGGTGTGGTGGCCGCCGTGATCCTGGTCCTCGGCACGGCCTCGGACGTCCTGATCTTCACGCTGGCCTACGGCAGCCACGCGGGCAGCTACGCCGGGCAGGCCGGTGACCGTCACCTGGCCTGGCAGCTGCTGATCTGGCTGGCGGCCGGCTGGGTCTTCACGCTGGCCGCCGTGCTCTGGCCGGCGCTGCGCTGGCGGCGGCGCGGCATGTTCTCCGCCGCGGATGGGGCCTGATCCCGCCCGCGGTCCTGGCGGAGCCCGCCGGTCAGGGGGCGATGTCGAACTCGCCGTCCTTGACCCCGAGGATGAAGGCTTCCCACTCGGCCGGGGTGAACGCGAGCACCGGGCCGTCCGGGTTCTTGGAGTCGCGCATCAGGTACAGCTTCTCGCTGTCCGACTTGTGCCCCGACCCGGAGGTGTCGTAGGTGACGGTGACCTCGACACAGTTAGAGCCGTCCGTGCTCTGGCTGGGCTTCTGCCAGCTGTCATCCCCCGCGGGCTGGCTGCCGGGTGCAGCGTCTCGGGGCGCATCCGCGGTCATGTCCGCACTTCCTCGTCTTCAGGCGATAGGGGTTTGCACGTCAGGGAGCTGCCCGGCGAGCCGGGCGATGAACGCCGCCGATTCCGCCCGGCCGAGCGCCATCGCGCACAGGCGATCGAACGCGAGCGTGTACCGGTAGACCTCGGCGTCTTTGTCGACGAACAGGTTACCTGTCATGGTCTCGACGTAAGCCACAGCCGGATCGTGCGGCTCGGGGAACTCCAGGATCGAGAACGTGCCCGCGGTGGCGGGGTGCGCCCCGGCGGCGTTCGGCAGGACCTGCAGCTCCACCGTGGGCAGCCCGGCCAGTTCCAGCAGCCGGGCGCACTGCGCGCGCATGACCGCCGGTGACCCGACCTGGCAGCGCAGGGCCGCCTCGTGGATCACCGCCCGCAGCCGCAGCGGGCAGTCCGGCCTGGTGAGCAGGCGCTGGCGGGTCATCCGCACGTCCACCCGGCGCTCGGTCTCGGCGGGCGGGCTCAGGGTCATCAGCCCGGCCCGGATGATGGCCCGGGCGTACTCCTCGGTCTGCAGCAGCCCGTGCACGGTCACGGCGTCGAAGCAGTGCAGCGCGGCCGCTTCCGACTCCAGCTCGATGTAGCTGGCGTAGTCGCCGGGCAGGCTGCCGGAGTAGGCGTCCCACCAGCCGCGGGACCGGGGCTTGCGGGTCAGCCTCAGCAGCGGGGCCCGCCTGTCCTCCGCGACCCCGTACAGGTCCAGGAGCTGCCGCAGCCCCGACTGGCTGATGCCGAGCCGGGCGGTTTCCACCCGGCTGAGCTTGGAGCAGGACCAGCCGTCGCCCAGCTTGGCCGCTGCCTGCTCCAGGGTCAGCCCGGCGACGGTGCGCAGCCGCCGCAGCTCGGCCGCGAGGCGGCGGCGGCGGACTGCTGGCGCGCGCTGATCGGCCACTGGGTCACCTCTTGCCAGGGGAAGACCAGCTCCGGGAGCCAGGCCAAGCCCGCCGCTCAGGATGAATCACCAGGTTGCCGTATGAGCCCGCCGGGTGTCCAGATGCCAATGGCAATGCAAATTTGCTGTTCTGCTTGTGGCCATTTGCCCGCCGGGCCATCATCGGGTGGTTGCCGTCAGCGCCGCCCCGGGAAAGGGTACCGAGATGCCGTTCAGCGCTGACCTGGACCCCGAAGCCGCCATCGCCGTGCTGGAGAAGCTCGCCAGCCGGCTGACCGCGGACGGGTGGCAGGTGCGGCTGCATGCGCCCGCCGACCGCCGCCCCATGCTGCACGTGGCCAACCCGGCGGTGTCGTTCCTGTCCGATCTGGTGACCGCGGGACAGGGCAAGGACGGCCAGTGGTGGGTGTGGTGGTCGTGGGCGGAGCGGATCGCCCCGGCCGGCGACCTCGACCGGGCGGCCGCCAGCATCGGCCGGGTTCTCGCCTCGCGCGCCGACGGCCGGTAATTCCCGCCGGGCGGGAACCGTCTGGGCCTGGTATGCGTCTGATCACCGTAAGCCGCCTTTCTGGGGCGGTGGTGCCGTTCGCGCCTGTGGGGCGCAGGCGCACGGGAACGGCAGTTCGGTGGCCCCACGCCGGGCCAGGCCGCAGGCAGCCGCACACGCCTCCGGTGCGGTGCCAGGCAGGCCCCCGGCGTGGGGCCCTGCCGCGTTTACCGGGCCGGGCGGGTGCCGCCCCGCGAGCCCCTGGCCGGGGCGCCCCAGCCTTTCACGACGGCCCGCTGGTCGGTGTCGCGGACGATGCGCTGCAGTTCCTCGTCGGCGTCGCCGCTGCCGGACAGCCAGCCCATCATGGCGACGATCACCACCGGGACGAAGCAGAGCCCGGCAACCGCCCAGATGACCGCCACCGCCAGCTCCTGGTCGGCGATCAGGCTGATGGCCCGGCCGGGCACGGACCCGTAGGCGGTGAAGACGGCCCCGTTGTGGAAGCCGGCCACATAGGCGACGGCCCAGGTGAACCACATCGCCAGGGCGGCGACGGCGGCCCGGTGCGGGCGCGGGAGGCGCGGGGCCAGCGGCGGCGAGGCGGCCAGTTCCAGCCACAGGCCGGCGCCGGCGGCCAGCAGCGTCACCATCTCGGCGGGCACCAGGGCCGGCTGGGTGGCCAGCGCGTCCATCACCGGGGGGAGCCGCCACACCAGCGACACCGCCATGAACACGGTCAGGAAGATGCCCGCGCGCAGGAACGACCGCTGCTCACGCCGGGACGCGGCCAGCCGGTCCAGCGGGGCGTCGGCGCCGCCCGGCCGCGACAGCCGCAGCAGCCGCCACGGCGCGCCCAGCACCACCAGCGCCGGCGCCACCATCGCGAACACGGTGAACTGGACCGACTCCGCGATGACGTACCGCTCGGCGAGGGTGGTCACCGGCGGCGCCAGGCACACCGCCACCGCGGCCAGCCCGGCTGCGGCGAGCCACAGCCGGGACGCGGCCGCCGGGCCGCTGGTCACCCGGCCGGGCGCGGAGACCGATGCGCTCACGTTGACTCCCAACCTCCGGTGGTCCCCCGTGACGGGGATGACTTCCCGGTGCCTCGCTCGTACTCAGCAGGAAGGTACCGGAAAAGCCGCGATTCCGGCAGCAGGGGCATAGGGGTCGGCACGAGGGGACCTTCGCCCCTGCGCGGGCCGGCCCGCCCTGGGCTGTGATATCGGCAGGACCTCGTCCCGGTGGGGGGCCGGGACGGGTCCTTCTGCCAGGAGGTGTCCGCGGTGAGCGCGCAGCCGTATCCGATGAACGCACGGGTCTACCCGACGACGCTGGACGGGCACCTCGACCCGCAGGTGGGCCGGTGGCTGTGGCTGGTCAAGTGGCTGCTGGTCATCCCGCACGTGATCGTGCTGTGGTTCCTGTGGCTGGCCGCCTCGCTGCTGACCATCGTCGCCGGCTTCGCGATCCTGTTCACCGGCCACTACCCGCGGGCGATCTTCGAGTTCAACGTCGGGGTGATGCGCTGGACCTGGCGGGTCACCTTCTACGCGATCGGCAGCTTCGGGACCGACCGCTACCCGCCCTTCACACTGGCGCACGACCCGGCCTACCCGGCCGACTTCGACGTCGCCTATCCCGAGCGCCTCAGCCGCGGCCTGGTGCTGGTGAAGTGGTGGCTGCTCGCCATCCCCCAGTACGTGATCGTGGGGATCTTCGCCGGCGGCGCCGCGTGGGGTGCCAGCAGCTCGGCCTGGGATTCGGGCTGGGCCTGGGGCTGGGGTTATGGGCTGATTGGCGTGCTTGCTCTGTTCGCGGCTGTCACACTGGCGTTTACCGGTCGGTATCCGGAGCAGATGTTCGACTTTGTGATGGGCCTCAACCGCTGGTGCTACCGGGTGCTCGCCTACGCTGCACTCATGCGGGACGAATACCCGCCGTTCCGGCTCGACACCGGCGGCACGGACCCGGGGCATGCGGTGACGGCTGCGGCGGTGGAGCCGCCCGGCCCGGAGCCGCCCAGCCCGGAGCCGTTCCGCCCCGGCCCGGCCGGGCCGCCGCAGGCCACCTGAAACGGGTCTGCGCCGACCGGACCTGAGAGCTGGCCGGGGCAGACCCGAGGGTCCCGCACGTTACGCTGGGGAGACGTGCGGGACCCTCGTTTTATGATGCTTTGCCCTCTTTTGCGGCCCGGGTCAGCCCGGGTCGCCGAACCGGGCGGCCAGCGCGCGGAAGATGCCCGGCGCGGCGCCGTGCAGCCAGGCGGGCACCCGCATCCAGCGCGGGACGTAGACGACGGCACGGTCCCGCTCCAGCGCGGCCACGATGGCCTCGGCCACCCGGTGCGCGGGCAGCGGGCCGGGCCGCTTGCGGCCGTAGGCCCGGCCCCGCTTCTCGAAGAAGGGCGTGTCGATGACGCCGGGCACGACCACGGACACGCCGACCCCGTGCCCGTTCAGTTCATAGGTGAGACTTTCGGCGAAGTAGCCCAGGCCGGCCTTGGTGGCCGAGTAGACAGCCTCCCCGCGGACCCCGGTGGCGCCCGCGATCGACGAGACGAACACCACCCGGCCGCGGCCGCGCTCCACCATGCCCGGCATCAGCAGCCGGGTGAGCTGCATGGGTGCGGTCAGGTTGACCGCCACCAGCTCGGCGACCTTCCCGGGGGCGATGTCGGTGAGCGGCCCGGCCCAGCCGACGCCCGCGTTGTTGACCAGGATGTCGATGCCCCCTGCGGTCTGCCGGGCGGCCTCGGCCAGCGCCGCGGGGCCGTCCGGGGCGGTCAGGTCGGCGGCCAGTGCGCTGCCGCCCACGTCGCGCGCCACCTCTGCCAGGCGGGCCGTGTCCCGCCCGCTGACCAGCACCTGCGCGCCGCTGGCCGCCAGTGCCCGGGCGGTGGCCGCCCCGATCCCCGACGACCCCCCGGTGACCAGCGCCACGGCACCCTGCACCTGCATGCTGCCCCGCCTCCCGCGACCATCGGACTGCTGCACACCTGACTACACCAATCCGCTGATCATTACGCGGCGCCCGGAGGAGACGGCGGCGGTGCGGCGGCGGGTCAGGCGCGGGCGCCGGCCGCGACGGGGGCCCCGGAGCCGCTCCAGCAGCGGACGATGTCGCGCATGGACAGCAGGCCGGTGACCTCGTGCCCGTCCACGACCACGAGGTGGCGGAAGCCGGCCTGCACCATGGTCGCCGCCGCCTGCTCCAGGGTCCAGTCGGGGGAGGCGAACACCACGTGCTCGGTGCGGTGCGCGGCCACCCGCTCGGTATCCGGGTCCTGGCCCGCCCCGACCGAGTCCAGGACGTCCCGCTCGGTGAGGATGCCGATCCCCGCGTGCTCCCCGTCGATGACGACCGCCGCCCCCACCCGCCGCGCGGACATGAGCCGGGCAGCTTCGCGCAGTGTGTGCTCGGGGCCAATGGTCAGGACCAGCGTCGTCATCCCGTCACGTACCTTCATGCCCGATCACTCCCCTGCTGACCTGGGGAATCATCGCCAGCACCGATGACGGCAGGCTGACGCGACCCCCCCTCGTAGCGGCGCGCTTGTGCCCTTGTGACTTTTCCAGCATCGGGGATGGCGGGCGTCTCGGCAAGGGGGGACGACGGGTCAGCCGGCCGGGGCGAGCCGCTTGAGCACCTCGTCGTGCAGGCTGCCGTTGGTGGACACCGCGCTGCCGCCGTCCGGGGCCGCCCGGCCCGACAGGTCGGTGAAGACGCCGCCCGCCTCCTCGACGATCACCTGCAGCGCGGCGAGGTCCCACAGCGAGACCACCGGCTCGGCGGCGATGTCCACCGCACCCTCCGCCACCAGCATGTGCGACCAGAAGTCGCCATAGGCGCGGGTCCGCCAGACCGACCGGGTGAGGTCCAGAAACCCGGCGAGCCGCTTCTGCTCCTCCCATCCGGACACGCTGGAGAAGGAGAACGAGGCGTCCTCCAGCTTGCTCACCTCCGACACCCGGCACCGGGTCGCCTTGGTGAGGCTGCGCCCGGTCCAGGCGCCGCCGTCACGGGCCGCCCACCACCGGCGGCCGAGCAGGGGGGCGGACACCACCCCCACCACCACCTCGTCACCGTCCATGAGCCCGATGAGGGTGGCCCAGACCGGGACGCCGCGCACGTAGTTCTTGGTGCCGTCGATGGGGTCGATCACCCAGCATCGCGGGCCGGCGCCGATCCGCCCGAACTCCTCGCCCAGCACGGCGTCACGCGGGCGGGCCCGCTTGAGCACGTTGCGCAGCGACTCTTCGGCGGCGCGGTCCGCGTCAGTCACCGGGGTGAGGTCCGGCTTCGTGTCGACCCGCAGGTCGAGCGCCCGGAACCGGCGCGAGGTGATGTCATCCGCCGCGTCCGCCAGGACATGCGCGAAACGCAGGTCGTCGTCATAGCCCGCCATGCGGCGAACCGTATCGCCTCTGGGCCCCCGCCGCGACGATTGGGCCCGGTGAGCTTCGCCGCCGCGGCTGGCGGGCGGCCGGTCAGGCCGCTTCGGCGCCCTCCTGGCTGCGCAGCAGCCGCCGCAGCGAGTCCAGCCGGGCCACCAGCCGGGCGTCCCCGCCCTGGTCGCGCACCCAGTCGTCGAGCGCGCAGTCGGGCTCGTTGTGGCTGCACCCGGGCGGGCAGGCCAGGATCCCCCCGGCCAGGTCGGGGAACGCCCGCACCACCCGGTCGGGGGCCAGGTGGCCGAGCCCGAAGCTGCGCAGGCCCGGCGTGTCGATGAGCCAGCCGCCGCCGGGCAGCGGCAGCGCGACCGCTGAGGAGGACGTGTGGCGGCCCCGGCCGGTCACCGGGCTCACCGTGCCGACGGCCCGCTCCGCATCCGGGATCAGGGCGTTGACCAGCGTGGACTTCCCCACCCCGGAGTGCCCGACCAGGACGCTGACCTGGCCTGCCAGCAGGTCCCCCAGCGGGTCCAGGCCGGCTCGGGTGAGCGGCCGGCCGGTGATCACGTACGCGATACCGAGCGGCCGGTACACCGCGAGCAGCTCGGTGGGCGAGGCCAGGTCGGCCTTGGTGAGGCACAGCACCGGGACCAGCCCGGCATCGTAGGCGGCGACCAGGAACCGGTCGATGAGCCGGGGCCGGGGCGGGGGATCGGCCAGCGCGGACACGATGACCAGCTGGTGGGCGTTGGCGACGATCACCCGCTCGACCGGGTCGGTGTCGTCGGCCGAGCGGCGCAGCACGGTCGAGCGGGGATACACCCGGACCACCCGGGCCAGCGTCCCGGGGGCCCCGGACACGTCCCCGGCCAGCGCCACCCGGTCCCCGATCACGACCCCCCGGCGGCCCAGCTCGCGGGCCCGCATGGCGGTCACCATCCGGTCTTCCACCAGGCAGCGGTACCGGCCCCGGTCCACGCCGGCGACGAAGCCCTCGGCCGCGCTCTCGTGCGCGGGCCGCCGCCGGGTGCGTGGCCGGGACCCACGTCCCGGCCGCACCCGCACATCGTCTTCGTCCAGGCGGGTGTGCCCGGTCCGCCGGTTCAGGGCACGCTCTCCAGCATCCGCGCCCACAGCCGGGGGAAGCCGGGGAACGTCTTGCCCACGGTGGCGGCGCCGGCGATCGCGAGGCCGGGTACGGCCAGGCTGAGCACCGCGGCCGCCATCACCAGCCGGTGATCGTCGTAGCTGGCGAAGTGCCGGCCGCTGGCCCGCAGCGGCCGGGGGGTGATCTCCAGCCCGTCGGGCAGCTCGCTGACCTGCCCGCCCAGCGCCCCGATCTCAGTCGCCAGGGCCGCCAGCCGGTCGGTCTCGTGGCTGCGCATGTGGCCGATGCCGGTCAGCCGCGACGGCGACGACGCCAGCGCGGCCAGCGCGGCTGCCACCGGCGCGATCTCGCTGACGTCGGCCAGGTCGGCGGTGATGCCCAGGACACCGCCGGTCCCGGTCACCGCCAGCCCGGCGGGGGTCAGCTCGCAGCTGGCGCCGAGCCTGGTGAACACGTCGATGATCTGGGCCGCCGGCTGGGTGGTGACGGCTGGCCAGCCCGCGATCGTGACGGTGCCGCCGGTCACCAGGGCGGCGGCCAGGAACGGGGCGGAGTTGACCAGATCGGGCTGGACGGTGAACTCGCGGCCGGTGATGCGGCCCGGATGGACCCGCCAGGTGTCGGGGAGCCCGCCCGCTGCGGCCCCGCCGCGGACCGCGGTCTCGACCTCGGCCCCGGCCTCCCGGAGCATGTGCACGGTCATCTCGATGTGCGGGGCGGACGGCGGCCGCGGCCCGGAGTGGCGGACCTCCACGCCCTTGTCGTAGCGGGGCGCGGCCAGCAGCAGCCCGGACACCAGCTGGGACGATGCGGACGCGTCCAGGGTGACCACCCCGCCCGGCACCGCGCCGGTGCCCCGCACCGTGAACGGCACCGCGCCGGTCCCGCCGTCGTCGATGACCGCGCCGAGCTCGCGCAGGGCGGCCAGCAGCGGGCCCACCGGGCGCTGGGAGGCGCGGGGGTCGCCGTGGAAGCGCACCGCCACGCTGGTGAGCGCGGCCACCGGCGGGACGAACCGCATCACGGTGCCCGCGTTGCCCACGTCCACGCTGGTGTCGCCGGCGGGCTGGCCCGGGGTGACGTGCCAGGCGGGCGCGGGCCCGCCCGGGCCGGTGATGGTGGCGCCCAGGGCGGTCAGCGCCCCGGCCATCAGCCGGGTGTCCCGGGCGTCCAGCGGGCCGGTCACGACGGCCGGGCCGTCCGCCAGCGCCGCCAGCACCAATGCCCGGTTTGTCATGGATTTGGAGCCGGGGAGGCTGATCTGCGCGTGCACCGGGCCGGCGGCGGCGGGCGGCTCCCACTGGCCGGGCGGCGCGCTCCCGCCCGGATGCCTGCCATCCATGCTGCGAGCGTAGGGCATGCCGGGCCGCTGTGCCGGACGCCCGCAGGGTGCGCGAGGTTTGACGGATCGTGAACTGGCTATGAATCGCACATTCCGGTGCATCCGCCGGCCTTGCGGGCTGGCGGCAGCAGGGTCGAGACGACAAGGTGATGACATGTGCGGCCGGTTCGTGTCTGCGCGCAAGCGCGCTGAGCTCCTCGCGGAGTTCCGCGTGGAGCGTGACCGGGTGACCGAGTCGCTCCAGCCCGACTACAACGTTGCCCCGACAAAGCCGGTTTATGCGGTGGTCACCCGCGGCGCCCACGCGCCGGGCGGATCCGGCGCCGGGGACGGCCAGGGGGGCAAGGGCAGCCAGGGGGGCAAGGACCAGCAGGGCAAGGACCGGCAGGAGGCCCGGGACGTGGCCCGCGAACTGCGGGTGGTCCGCTGGGGGCTGGTGCCGTCCTGGGCCAAGGACGTCTCGATCGGCAACCGCCTCATCAACGCGCGGGTCGAGACGGTGGACTCCAAGCCGGCCTTCCGGCGGGCGTTCGCCCGCCGCCGCTGCCTGCTCCCCGCGGACGGGTTCTACGAGTGGCAGCCGGTGGAAAAGGACGGGCGCACCCGCAAGCAGCCGTATTACATCCACCGCGCCGACGGCGGGCTGCTCGCCTTCGCCGGGCTGTACGAGATCTGGCGGGACCAGTCCGTGCCGGAGGACCACCCCGGCGCGTGGCTGTGGACGGCCGTCATCATCACCACCCGCGCCGAGGATGAGGTCGGCCGCATCCACGACCGGATGCCCATGATCATCGAGCCGGAACGGTGGGATGACTGGCTCGACCCCGGCGACAACGACCCGGCCCGGGTGCGGGCGCTGCTGGCGCCCGCAGCCGCGGGCGGACTGGCGACCTATCCCGTCGCCACGGACGTCAATGCCGTGCGAAACAACGGCCCCCGGCTGATCGAGCCGGAACCCGGCGGTGAGCCCGCCGTGGATGCGTTGTTCTGACACCGCCCACAGCATCGGGGCGGCGCGCGGCAACGCCCGCCCGGGCACTACCCGAAGGAGGACTCCGTGGACGTTGCCACTGCGCGCAAGCGCCTTGAGGAGATGCGGGGCGAGCTGGACCGGACCATCACCGTGCTGCAGGCGGACGGGCGAGCCGAAACGGGCCAGTGGGACGTTCCCCAGGACCCGGCCGACTCGGGGACCAACCTGTCGGAGGCGGACCGCAGCGAGGCGGTGATGACAGCGGCCAGGCAGCAGCGCTCCGAGGTCGCCGACGCGCTGACCAGGATCGAGAACGGCACGTACGGCACCTGCGTCGACTGCGGCAAGCCGATCCCCGAAGGACGGCTGGAGGCCCGCCCCGAAGCCGCCCGCTGCGTGGCCTGCCAGGCCAAGCACGACCGCCGGCGTTAATTGGCCCGCGCTCGCTCTTTTTCTGGCCGTCGCTCGCCTCCGGGCCGCTGGAGCCCGCCGTCTTCCCTCCTCGCTTCTCGCTGCGCTCGTCGCTCGTCAGTCCAGACGGCGGCGCGGCCCTTCGGCTCGCTCCGGCCGGGGCGCACCGCGCCCGCTGTGGCTCGCCCGGCTTCCACATGGGCTGGCCAGTCAGACGGGTTTCGTTGCCGCTGCTAGCAGGTGGATGCCGAAGGACTCGTCGGTGTCTTCGGTGGCGGCTTCCTCGGCCCCGGCGGCCAGCTCGGCCTTCACCAGGCGGCCGATCGCGCCCGGGTCCTGCTGCAGGACGTGATCCACGGTCGAGGGGGACAGCACGGTGCGCGGGCGGATCCAGCAGGGCTGCAGGCCCGCCTCGGTGAGCAGGTCCCGGAACTGGCTGGCTCCGAAGCAGCGGGTGATGGTGCCGTCCGGCCAGGGGATGAGCACCACCTCGGCGTGCGGCAGGTCGGTCAGGTGGGCCCAGTGGTGCTGCTCGGCCAGGATGGCCATGCCCAGCACCAGCGAGTCCACGCTCGCGAGCAGCGACCCGCCGGGCCGGAGCACCCGGGCGATCTCGGCCGTCACGTCCTCCGCCATCAGATGCCGCGACAGGGTGCTGTCGTCGGCGATCACGCAGTCGGCGCAGCCGTCGGCGAGACAGCCCAGGCTGCCGTCTTCGGCGGCCACCGTGACCAGCGTGCCCGGCGGGCGCCCGCGCCGGGCACGGCCGTCCCCGTCCGGCAGCGGCATGGCCGGGCCGCCAGCGACGAACCGCGCCGGTCCCGGGTGGCCGGCCGGCCCCCACGCCACCCGGACCACGCTGTGACCTGCCCGCGCCGCCTGCGCGGCGCTGCCGGAGCGCGGGCCGGAGATGTCGATGATCACGCGCCGGCCGGCCGGCAGCCAGGCTGCCAGCTGTGCCTGCGCAACGGCCCGCTGAAACCGCCAGTAGGCGGCGAGCGTGCCTGCCCCAATGACGGCCAGGGGGCTGGCCGCAGATGCCGCCACCGTGCTTGACTCCATCCGCCGCGGGCCGGACGCGCCGCGGCCGCCTGACAGCCGGGCGCCTGGGCGGTCGTCACCTCGGGTGACAGGTCCCGCGCGACCCTTACTGACAGTTGTTCCCCGTAGCTGGCCGCCCCTCACCTCCCGGCCCGTCCGGGGGCCGCCGGCGTTCCCGCCTCCCGCCGGGGGGAGAATGCTGATATGCAGGAAGCTGGGGGAGATGGCGCGACGAGGTGGGGAAGCGCCGGGGCGGAATGATCCAGTCGCTGTGCCTGTTGGACACGGCGTGTTTGTAGCCAACTGGTCGCCCGCTGAGGACGCTGCCAGCGTGGTCGGCCCCGGTGCCAGCCGCAGTCGCCCTGTATCCTCCCGCCCATACGGTCATGCACGGCAGGCACGGCCGCCGGCACGGGTTTCTGAGGGGGTGGGTCAGGTAGCCGAGACCGTCGAGCAGCGAGGCGCGCGCTTCGAGCAGGACGTGCTGCCCTACCTGGATCAGCTCTACTCCGCTGCGATGCGGATGACCCGAAACTCCGCGGACGCCGAGGACCTGGTGCAGGAGACGTTCGCCAAGGCGTACGGGTCGTTCCACCAGTTCCAGGCGGGCACCAACCTCAAAGCCTGGCTGTTCCGGATCCTGACCAACACCTTCATCAACTCCTACCGCAAGAAGCAGCGCGAGCCGCAGCGCTCGGGCGCGGAGGACGTGGAGGACTGGCAGCTGGCCCGGGCGGCCTCGCACACGTCGGCAGGACTCAAGTCGGCTGAGGCGGAGGCCCTGGAGCGGCTGCCGGACTCCGACGTCAAGCAGGCGCTGCAGGAGCTGCCGGAAGAGTTCCGGATCGCCGTCTATCTGGCGGACGTGGAAGGCTTCGCGTACAAGGAGATCGCCGACATCATGGGCACTCCTATCGGTACTGTGATGTCGAGGCTGCACCGCGGCCGCCGCCAGCTACGGGACATGCTGCAGGATTACGCGGCCGACCGTGGCCTCGCCAATGCGGCCTCCACTGCTGGACCGGAGCCCCGCTCGGCGGGTAACGGGTCTGGGAAGGACGCGCCATGAGCTGCGGAAACCCTCACGAGACCCCCTGTACCGAAGTGCTGGAACGGGTCTACTCCTATCTGGACGGCGAACTGGACGACCCGGGGCACGCCAAGATCCGCCAGCACCTCGACGAATGCGGTCCGTGCCTGCGTGAGTATGGCCTGGAAGAGGTCATCAAGCACCTTGTGCACAAGTACTGCGGATACGAGGCGGTGCCAGCGGAACTGCGCGCCAAGGTCATGACGCGGATCGAGCAGATCCGGGTCACCATGGAGGTCACCGAGGTCCGCGCGGACTAGCGCGGGCGCTCTTCCTCAGCACCTCAGGCTGGTTCTGTCACGCAGCGTGGTGCGCTGCGCTTGTATACGGAATCCGTTGTGTAGCTTGTGGCTCAGCAGGCATGATGTGGGAGTGTCCGGTTTTGGCACGCTGCCGTGAGCAGGCGGTTTAGTTACGGAGAGTACCGACACTTTCACAAACAGTTATGAATGATCATGTGTGCTGCGCGGAACGGATCGGTAGGGTTACCCTGAGTACTGGTATGGCAAAGGCCGCCCCCGCTGAGCGCGGCAGGTGCCCGGCCGGGTGCGGCTGGAGGCGGCGAATGGACGGGAAAGCGGGCTGCGCGGCGGGCACCAGGTTCGGCTGCGGCGTCAGCTGGGGATAACCCGTGCCGGTCGGCCGGCCAATGCCGGGCGCCGACTGAGGGGGGGTCGTTGGGCAAGCTCTCGCGGGCCGCCTGGCTCTACCTGAGCGTAGTTGTCCTCGCGGCCATCGTGCTGCTGGCCCGGTCGCTGCTACCAGGCCCGGGCCTTTCCTTCCATTACCACTGGACGTCCACGCTCCTGGTCCTGGTCCTGCTGTTCCTGGTCTGCGACTCCACGCCGATCCCGCTCATCTCCTCCCGGCAGTCGGCCTGGTCACCGAACTCGTCCGCGACCCTGGCCGCGGTGGTGCTGCTCGGGCCGGTCGGCGCCGCGCTGGTCGGCGCCACCTCGCTGGTGAGCGTGCGCCGGGGCCTGATCGTCAAGCAGCGGGCGTTCAACGCCTCCATGTTCGCCCTGAGCGGGTATGCGGCCGGTGAGGCCTACCTGGCCCTGGGCGGCCGGACCGGGCTGCCCCAGCACGGCTCGTTCCCCTGGATCATCTGGCCGTTCATGGTGGCGGCCGTGGTGCACGTGTTCGTCAACCACGGCATGCTGTGGGTCATGCTCAGGCTGCTGCACGAGCGCCGCACCACCGGCCTGGGCCTCAATCCGCCGCTGCTGTTCTTCTCCGACGTCGGCTACGCCACCCTCGGCCTGCTCATCGCGGCGCTGTGGACCGTGGGCCTGCGCCCGGTCGGGCCGATCCTGGTGCTCGTCCCGCTGTTCGTGGCGCGCTGGGCGATGGCCCAGTTCGCCGCCCAGGAGCGGGCGTACGCATCGACCATGGCCGCGCTCTGCCAGGCCGTGGAAACCAAGGACTTCTACACCCGCGGGCACAGCGAGCGGGTGTCGCGCGGCTCGGCCATGCTCGCCCGCGAGGTCGGCATGCGGCCGGAGCGGGTGGACGCCATCCGCTACGCCGGCATGCTGCACGACGTGGGCAAGCTCGGCGTGCCCACCAAGGTGCTGCAGAAGAACGGGCCGCTGACCGAGGAAGAGCTGGCTGCCATCCAGCTGCACCCGATGCGGGGCCTGGAGATCCTCCGGGAGATCGGGTTCCTGGACGAGGCGCTGGCCGGCATCATGCACCATCACGAGCGGATGGACGGCCGGGGCTACCCGCTGGGCCTGGTCGGGGACGAGATCCCGGAGTTCGCCCGGGTTATCGCCGTCGCCGACGCGTTCGACTCGATGACCTCCAACCGTTCCTACCGGGGTGCCCGGCGGGTCGAGGAGGCCGTCAGCGAGCTGCGCCGGTGGGCCGGGAGCCAGTTCGACCCGGCGCTGGTCGACGCGTTCGTGGCCGCGCTGGAGCGTGAGGGCTGGCCGCGGCCCGGGCCCGCCTCGGTGCCGCCCGGGCTGGCGGACGGCCTGACCGTCCAGGACCATGACGACCCCACCGCGCCGCTGCGCGTCGTCGAGAGCCACTGACATGAGCACCGGGCGGCGCGGGGTGCGCCGGAGCGGCCGGGGCGCCATGGACTCGGGCGAGCTGCTGCTGCTGACCGCGGCCGGCATCCTGGTGGTGGCGGCGGTGGCACAGACCGCGGCGGCCACCATCGTCCAGCCGCGGATCGCCCTGGCCTTCGGCGCGCTGATCGCCCTGGGCGAGCTGCTGCGGCTGGTGCTGCCGGGTGACCGGGAGGCGGCCCCGATCGGGAGCTCCGGCGCGCTGGCCTACGCCATGCTCCTCGGCGTCGGCGGCATCCCCGCGACCCAGCCCGCGCTGCAGGTCGTCGCGGTCGCGGCGGCCAGCATGACGGTGGGCGCGCTGCCGCACCTGGCCGCCGGGCGGCCGGCCGGCCTGGCCGGGATGGCGGCCCGGCTCATCAAGGTCGCCGCCGTGGCGCTGCTCTTCCGCCCGCTGGCCCGGCTCGGGCTGCTCACCCATGACTGGCCGCTGGCCCTGCTCGTGATGATGGCCCTGGTGGTCGTCGGCTGGTCGGTGGAATGCCTGATCAGGGCCCTGATCAGGGCCGACGCCCTGCGGGCCAGGTTCGGGGTCACGCTGTGGGACGAGATGCGCGTGCAGCTCCCGCTCGGGGTGGCGGTCGGCGCCTCGGCGGTCCTGATCACGTTCGCGGCCGAGGTGATGGGGCTCGCCTCGCTGGCCGTGTTCATCGCGCCGCTGCTGGTCACCCACACGGCGTTCCGGCGGTATGCCGGCATCCGCGCCACCTACCTGCAGACCGTCCGGGCCCTGGCCCGGGTCACCGAGGTCGGCGGGTACGTGGAGGACGGGCACTCGCACCGGGTCGGCCGGCTCTCGGTGGCGGTCGGGCGGGAGCTGGGCATGAGCGAGCCGGACCTGCTCGAGCTGGAGTACGCCGCGCTCATGCACGATATCGGGCAGCTGTCGCTGCACGACCCGATCCCCGGCGGGGCCACGGTCCTGGTCTCCCCGGCCGACCAGCGCCGCATCGCCGAGCTGGGGGCCGGGGTGATTGAGCAGGCGGGCGTGCTCGACCGGGTCGCGGAGATCGTGCGCTGCCAGAGCTGGCCGTGGCGGGGGCCCGACGGCGAGCCGCCGGTCGGCAGCCGGATCATCCGGGCCGCCAACGCCTTCGACGACATGGTGGGCGCGTCGGTGGACCGGGACCGCACCTCGGCGGCCCTGGAGCGGCTGCGGCTGGATTCCGCCGAGTACGACCCTGGGGTCGTGGAGGCGCTCAGCAAGATCGCTGGGCGCAGGCACGCCAGCCGCCGGTAGGCTGCCCGCGTGCTGGATCCTGAGCCGGTCCCGGGCCGGGGGCCGTGCGCCACGTGGCCGCCACGGCACACCCGGCTGCGGGGCTGACCCGGGACCCAGCACAATGAGGGCAGGCGGGCCGCTGCGGCAGCCTGCCGCCCGGGAAAGGAGCAGCCGGTGGCCGAAGTCCGCGCGGAGATGGTCGCGAACGTCTGGAAGGTAGTGGCCAGCGAGGGGGACCACGTCGAGGACGGGGACACGCTGGTGATCCTGGAGTCCATGAAGATGGAGATCCCGGTGCTGGCCGAGAACTCCGGCACCCTGACCAAGCTGGACGTCGCCGAGGGCGACGTGATCCAGGAAGGCGACCTGATCGCCGTCATCGAGTGAGCAGCGGGCGGGGTGACAGCGTGGGAGCTGCGGACGGTGTGCCGGGACTGGCGCCGGGGCTGAGCGCATCCGTGCGCGCCGTGGTGACCGATGCGGACACCGCGGAACTCGCGGGCAGCGGCGACGTGCCGGTGCTGGCCACGCCCCGGCTGCTGGCACTGGCGGAGGCGGCCACGGTGGCCGCGGTGGCGCCCTACCTGGCGCCTGGGACCACGTCCGTGGGCACGCTGGTGAGCCTGGAGCACCGGCGGGCCAGCCCGGTCGGCGCCGAGGTGGAGGTGGAGGCGGAGCTGACCGAGGTCGCCGGGAGGCGCCTGGTGTTCAGCTTCATCGCCCGGGACATCCGGCTGGCCCGGCTGGCCGCCCCGGACGGGGGCGAGCGCGCGGTGGTCGGCGCGGGCACGGTGGAGCGGGTGATGGTGGACCGCGGCACCTTTCTCGCCCGGCTGCAGGAGCCCGGGCCGGACCGCCCCGCCTCCTGACAGCCCGGCCCTGACAGGCCGGCCCCGTACCCGGGCGGCGGCCGGTGTCAGACGCCGGTGGTGGACCGCGGGTAGACGGCGGCCGGGTCGGTCACGACGTTGATCAGGTACGGCACCCCGGCGCTGAAGGCCCGCCGCAGGGCGGGCCCGATGTCCGCGGGCCGGGTGACCAGCTCGCCGGCGCCGCCCAGGGCGCGCACGACCTCGTCGTAACGGCAGCCCGGCTGCAGGTCGGCGGCGACGTCATAGCCGTACAGCGCCTGCATGGGGTGCTTCTCCAGGCCCCAGATCCCGTTGTTGCCGCAGACCATGACGACCGGGAGCCGGTGGCGCACCAGGGTGTCGGCGTCCATCAGCGAGAACCCGGCCGCGCCGTCGCCCAGCAGCAGCACCACCTGGGCCGAGGGCCGGGCGATCCGGGCGGCGATCGCGTAGCCGAGGCCGGTGCCGAGGCAGCCGTAGGGGCCCGGGTCGAGCCAGCCGCCAGGCCGGCCGGGCTCCAGGTACTTGCCCGCGAAGGACACGAAGTCGCCGCCGTCGCCGATGACCACCGCGTCGTCCGCCAGCTGGCGGGCCAGCTCGCCGTAGATCCGGGCCGGGTGGATGGGGTCGGCGTCGCTGTCCAGCAGCGCCCGGTCGGCGGCCGTGGCCTGGTCCCGGGCGGCCTGCAGCCGGGGCAGCCAGTCCCGCGCCCAGGACCGGCCGGCCTGGCCGGCACCGGCGGCCAGGCCGGTGAAGAACGTGGTGAGGTCGCCGGCCGCGGTGGCGGCCAGCGGGCAGTGCGTGGCGAGCTGGCTCTCGGCGTCGGCGACGTGGACCACCTGCGCCGGGGCCCCGCCGCCAGCGCCGCCGAACTGCCCGTAGCCCAGCCGGAAGTCCAGCGGGGTGCCGGCCACCACGACCAGGTCGGCCTCCCGGAAGGCCGCGGCCCGGGCCCGGGTGACGAGCAGCTCGTGGCCGGGCGGCAGCACGCCCCGGCCCTGCCCGTTGGCGATCACCGGCAGCCGCAGCTCCTCCGCGGCGGCGCGGGCGGCGCCTTCCGCCCCGCCCAGCCACACGTCCGAGCCGAGCACCAGCACCGGCCGCTGCGCCCCGGCCAGCAGGCCCGCGATGGCGGACACGTCGTCCGGGGCGGGCCCGGCAGCCGCGGGCACCGCAGCCGACCCGTCCGGCACCGGCCCCGCGTCGCCGAACAGCGCCTCCAGGGAGACGTCCAGGAAGACCGGCCCCCGGTGCGGCGCCGACGCCAGCCGGAAGGCCTCGGCCACCGCGTCGCCCACCTTGGCCGCCGCGTGCTCGGTCCAGGCCCGCTTGGTGACCGGGCTGAGCAGCGGCGGGTGGTCGATCTCCTGCAGGCTGCCCGAGCCCCACCGGGAGTCCGGCGCCCGGCCGGCCAGCACCACCACCGGCGACCCGTTGAAGTGCGCGGTGGTGACCGCGCTGACGCCGTTGGTCACGCCCGGCCCGGCGGTGAGCACGGCCAGTCCTGGGGAGCGGGTGAGCCGGGCGGTCGCCTCGGCGGCGAACACGGCTGTCTGCTCGTGCCGCACGTCCACCAGCCGCAGCGGCGGGTCGGCTTTCACCGCCCCGTCGTAGAGCGGGAACACGTGCCCGCCGGACAGGGTGAACATGGTGGACACCCCGTGGCGGCGCGCGGCCGCGACCGCGTGCCCTCCTGCGTGGGTGGCGGGTCCGGAGCTGCCGTCGGCCATGGCCGCACGTTACCAGCCGGTAAAGGGCGTCCGGGAGACGCCGCCCCGGCCTGGGCCGCGGCTACTGGTGGTAGCTGTCGAGGAAGGCGCTGAGCCGGCCGATCGCGTCGTCCAGCACGTCCACCCCGGCCAGGAAGACCAGCCGGAAGTGGTCCGTCGTGGGCAGGTTGAAGCCGGTGCCGTGGGACAGCAGCAGGTGCTGCTGCTCCAGCAGGTCGATGACGAACTGCTGGTCATCGCGGATCTTGTGGACCTCGGGGTCCAGCCGCGGGAACACGTACAGGGCGCCGGCGGGCCTGACGCAGTCCACCCCCGGGATCTCGTTCATCCGCCGCCAGGTGTGGTCGCGCTGCTCGCGGAGCCGCCCGCCAGGCTCCAGCAGCGGCCCGATGCCGTCCAGCCCGGACAGCGCCGTCTCGATCGCGTACTGGGCGGGCACGTTCGGGCACAGCCGCATGTTCGCGAGCAGTTCCAGGCCTTCCAGGTACTCGGCGGCGTCTCCGCGCGGCCCGCTGACCACCAGCCAGCCGGACCGGAAGCCGGCGGCGCGGTAGGTCTTGGACAGCCCGCACAAGGTCAGCATCAGCAGGTCGGGCGCCAGGGCGGCGGCGGTCTCGTGCACCGCGCCGTCGTAGAGGATCTGGTCGTAGATCTCGTCGGCGAGCACCAGCAGGCCGTGCTGGCGGGCCAGCTCCAGCAAGCCGAGCAGGGTGTCGCGGGAGTACACGGCGCCGGTGGGGTTGTTCGGGTTGATGATCACCAGGGCGCGGGTGCGCGGCGTGATCTGCGCGGCGACGTTCTCCAGGTCGGGCTGCCAGCCGGCCTGCTCGTCGCAGCGGTAGTGCACCGCGCGGCCGCCGCACAGGCTGACCGCGCCGGTCCACAGCGGGTAGTCGGGGCTGGGGATCAGCACCTCGTCCCCGGTGTTCAGCAGCGCCTGCAGCGCCATCACGATCAGCTCGGACACGCCGTTGCCCAGGTAGATGTCGTCCGGGCCGATATGCGCGACGCCGCGCTCCGAGTAGTGCCGGGCCACCGCCAGCCGGGCCGGCAGGATGCCGCGAGCGTCGCTGTAGCCCTGGGCGTCGCCGATGTTGTGAACCACGTCCTGCACCACGGCCGCGGGCGCAGCCAGGCCGAACGGCGCCGGGTTGCCCAGGTTCAGCTTGAGGATCTGGTGCCCCTCGGCCTCCAGTTCCCGCGCCCGGCGCAGCACCGGCCCCCGGATGTCGTAGTGCACGTTCCGGAGCCTGCTGGCCTGTGCGACCATGCGCCCTCCCGTTCCCTCGGGGCCCTCCCGGGCCATCCGCGCCAGCCCCCACCCTGCGGGCTGCGGTCCCCGGCGCTAAGTGAGCGGAATACTACCGGCCGTGCGCCGCTGGCCAGGCCGCCGCACCCCCCGGCCAGCGGCCCCAGGCTCCATGATCAACTCACCTTTGTCCGGGTTTCCTGCGGACATTCGGGGCAAGTCGGCCGCTGCGGCCAGGGAAACTCGTACGAAGCTGGCCGGGGCCGGGGCCGGGGCCGGGGCCGCGGGCTGCGGAGGGCGGGCGGTGGCGGACGTACGGCAGCAGACGGCGGACGGCGGGCGGCGGGCCGACGGCGGCGGGCGGTGGTGGGGCGCGGACGGCGGACGGCGGACCGTGTCAGCTCGGTGATTCGCCGGTCTGGAGGCTGGCGGCGATCTCGGCGAGCCGCTCGGCGAGCCAGGCGCGGGCGCGGTCCTTGGTGACGCCCAGCCCGGTGAGCACCCCGGCGGCGGCGCCGCCCTCGTCGAAGAGGGCGAGCAGCATGTGCTCGGTGCCGATGTAGTTGTGGCCGAAGGCGAGGGCCTCCCGCAGGGTCAGCTCCAGGACCGTCCTGGCGGCCGGGCCGAAGGGGAGCCGCTCCGCGGCCGGCGGCTGCCCCGCGGGCAGAGCCCCGCCAGCCGCAGTCCCGCCGGGCGCAGTCCCGCCGGCCGGAGCATCGCCGGCCGGGGCGCCGGTAGCCGCGCCGCCAGCGGCGGCCCGGACCTGCTCAGCGGTGGCGCCGAGCTCGTCGAGGGCCCTGGCGGCCAGGCCGTCCCGGTCGGCCAGCAGGCCCAGCAGGATGTGCACCGGCCCGACCTCGGCCGCGCCCCGGCGCACGGCCTCCTGCTGGGCGGCGGCCAGGGAGCGGCGGGCCCGGGGGGTGAACCGGCTCAGCGGCGCGTCGCCCGGCAGGTCCACCCCGGGCAGGGTGGGCACGAACCGCTTCTGGGCCGCCTGCTTGGTCACGCCCATGGCCTCGCCGATCGCGCTCCAGGACGCGCCTGCCCGGCGGGCCTGGTCCACGAAATGGCCGATGAGGTGGTCAGCCTGCTCGGTGAGCTGCTGGGACAGGAGCATCGCGTCCTGCAGGTGGGTCAGCGCGTCGCCGTCCGGGTGCTGGGCCCGGACGAGCTGGATGAGGGCATCGAGCCCGAGGGGCGGAGGGAGTGACATACGTCAACCATAGGTTGACGCCTGCACTGTGTCAACCTCAGGTTGACGCTGCAGCCGGGTGCCGGGTTCCTCGTTCTCTAGCTGGTTGTTCACCGGCCGCCCAGATCAGATTCCCCGCCCGGCCACGTCCCGCCAGGCCAGCCGCTGGGCCAGCGCGGCCGGTCCCGATGCGCTGGGCCGGGCCCGGTGGAGTGCCCCTTGACAATCAAAAGTCCCCGGGTGGAGACTTAATAAGTCTCCGGATGGGGACTTATGGCGGACGGGTGAGAAGGGGCAGCCATGGTGCGGACGGGACGGCGGCCCGGCCCCTCAACCACGAGGGACGACATCGTGGCGGCGGCCGCGGCGCGGTTCGCCGCCGCCGGGTACGACGCGACCAGCCTGCGCCAGGTCGCCGCGGATGCCGGGGTGGACCCCGCCCTGGTCCGCCGGTTCTTCGTGGGCAAGGAAGGGCTGTTCAGCGACGTGGCGGCGGCGCTGATCGACCCGGCCGCGGCAGTGGCGGCGGTGACGGGCGGAAGCCCGGAGACGGCCGGCGAGCGGCTGCTGCGGTACTTCCTGCGGTTGCTCGGCGACGTGCGGCAGCCGGGCCCGCTGCTCGGCCTGATCCGCTCCGCGGTGACCAGCGAGCACGCGGCCGCGGTCATGCGCCGGTTCCTCGCGGAGCGGGTCATCACCGCGATCGCGGCGGCCATGGGCGCCGACGAGCCGGGCCTGCGCGGCGCGCTGGTGGCGAGCCAGCTCACCGGCCTCGCGGTGACCCGGTACGCGGTCCAGCTCCCGCCGCTGACCGCGGCGAGCGTGGACGACCTGGTCCGGTGGGTCGCCCCGGTCCTGCAGCACTACCTCACCGGTACCCCGATCGTGGCCGGCCACCCCAGCTCCGGCCAGCACAAGCGGGCGGACACCCGCGGAACAGGAGACTGACATGAACAACCGCAGCGCGCTGCCCGCCACCACCGAGGTGCTGATCGCCGGAGCCGGGGCGGTGGGGCTCACGCTGGCCACCGCGCTCGCCGCCGCGGGCACCGACGTCGTCCTGGTGGACAAGCAGGCCGAGGGCGCCAACACCTCCCGCGCCTGCGTGGTCCACGCGCGCACGCTGGAGGTCCTGGAAGACCTCAAGGTCACCGGCGATCTGGTGAGCCAGGGCCTGATCGTGCCCCGCTTCACCGTCCGCGACCATGACCACGTCCTGATGACGGTGGACTTCGGCGGCCTGCCCACCGCCTACCCGTACACGCTGATGATCCCGCAGAACGTCACCGAAGCGGTGCTGCTGGCCCGGCTGCAGGCCCTCGGCGGCCGGGTGTACCGGCCCTATGAGCTCACAGCGGTGACGCAGGACGCTGACGGGGTCACCGCCACCATGGCCACCGGCGAGACCATCCGGGCCGCCTACCTGGCGGGCACCGACGGCATGCACAGCATGGTGCGCGAGCAGGTGGGGACCGGCTTCACCGGTGACGCCTACCCGCAGTCGTTCGTGCTGGCCGACGTGCACATGCAGTGGCCGCTGCCGCGGGACGAGGTCATGCTCTACTACCACTCCGACGGGCTGGTCGTGGTCGCGCCGCTGCCCGGCGACCGGCGCTACCGGATCGTCGCCACCGTGCCCGAGGCACCCGAGCACCCGGACCGGGACCTCGTGCAGGCGCTGCTGGACGCCCGCGGGCCGCGGCGCGAGCCGGCCCGGGTGGACGACATCGTGTGGAGTTCCCGGTTCCACGTCCACCACCGGCTGGCCGACCGCTACCACGCGGGCCGCCTCGTGCTGGCCGGCGACGCCGCCCACGTGCACAGCCCGGCGGGCGGGCAGGGCATGAACACCGGCATCCAGGATGCCGTGGTGCTCGCCCGGCGGCTGTCTGCGATCGCCGGCGGCGCGGCCGCCGGGCCGGAGCTGGCCGCCTACGAAGCCGAGCGCCGCCCGGTGGCCGAGCAGGTCGTCACCATGACCGACCGGATGACCAAGGTCGCCACCACCGGAAGTGTCCCGCTGCAGAAGGCGCGTAACGCGCTCATGCGGGCGCTGGACTGGCTGCCCCCGGTGCACCGCACCATGGCGATGACCCTCTCGGAGCTGGTCTACGACCCCGAGCGGAGGTAGCCCCCCGCAGCGGAAGGGGCCCGGGTGGCAGCCCGGGCCCCTTCGCTCTCGGCGGGAAACGGTCAGGTGGCGGTGCCGGCGGCGGGCGCCGTGACCGCCTCCGGCGGCACCGGCGCGCCCTCCGGGTCGGCTTCGTAGCTGTCCGGGGTGGTCTCGTCCTGGCCGGCCGGAAGCGACAGCATCCGGAAGATCGCGGTCAGCACGACCGCCACCACCAGGTTGATGATCAGGGCGGTCAGCGCGATGTACACGGTGTGGCCGAGCCCCGGCACCATCGCCGTCGAGGCGCCGAAGTGGGAGCCGGCCACGCCGGGGGCGGGCTGGTTGTAGGCGACGATCGTGCCGTACACCATGGCCGCGGCCCAGCCGATGACCAGTGCCCACCGGTGCAGCCAGCGGGTGTACAGGCCGATCACGATGGCCGGGAAGGTCTGCAGGATCCAGATCCCGCCCAGCAGCTGCAGGTTGATGGCGAACGTCTTGCTGAGCGCGAGCACGAAGACCAGCGCCCCCAGCTTGACGATCAGCGAGACGGTCTGGGAGACCCTGGTCTGCGTCGCCGGGCTCGCGTCGCGGTGGAAGAACTCCCGGTAGATGTTGCGGGTGAACAGGTTCGCCGCCGCGATCGACATGATCGCCGCGGGCACCAGCGCGCCGATGGCCACCGCCGCGAACGCGACGCCCGCGAACCAGCTCGGGAACATCTGCTGGAACAGGAACGGCACGGCCAGCTGGGTGTTGGCGTCGTGCGCCTTGACCGCCGCTGGCACGCCCGGCGCGGCCAGCGCCATGTACCCGAGCAGCGCCACCAGCCCGAGGACCAGGGAGTAGGCGGGCAGGATGGCCATGTTGCGGCGGATCACGTCGCGCCGCTTGGACGCGAACACGCCGGTGATCGCGTGCGGGTACATGAACAGCGCGAGCGCCGAGCCCAGCGCCAGCGAGGCGTACGCCCAGGTGGTGAGCGGGGTGGTGGTGAGCGAGCCGAACGGCTTGCCGGTCTTCGGGTTGGTCTTGGCCAGGTGGGTGCCGGCCACGCTGAAGATGTGGTTCCAGCCGCCCAGCTTGATCGGGATGTAGATGATAGCCACGATGATCATCACGTAGATCAGCGTGTCCTTGATGAACGCGATCAGCGCGGGCGCCCGCAGGCCGGACACGAACGTGTAGGCCGCCAGCAGGATGAACGCGATGATCAGCGGCAGGTCGTTGACGAGGGCGTTGGCCGAGCTGCCGCCCACGCCCATCACCGTCAGCACCGCCTGGATGCCGACCAGCTGCAGGGCGATGTAGGGCATGGTGGCGAGGATGCCGGTCACCGCGACGGCCAGGGCCAGGCCGCGCGAGCCGTAGCGGCCGCGGACGAAGTCGGCCGGGGTCACGTAGCCGTGGGTGCGCGCGACCGACCACAGCCGGGGCGCGAACACGAACACGATCGGGAACACGATGATCGTGTAGGGCACGGCGAAGAACCCGACCGCGCCGACCCCGAAGACCAGGGCGGGCACGGCGATGAACGTGTAGGCCGTGTACAGGTCGCCGCCGAGCAGGAACCAGGTGACGAACGTGCCGAAGCCCCGGCCGCCCAGCCCCCACTCGTCCAGGTGCAGCATGTTCTCGGCCCGCCGCCAGCGGGCGGCCGCGAACCCGACCAGGGTGACAACCAGGAACAGGACGATGAAGATGCTGAACGCGGTCACGTTGACGCCGCTCATCGGGTGCCCTCCCCGCTGCCCGGCGCGCCCGCCTGGGCGCCGCCCTGGGCCGTCCCGCGGCGGGAGTCAGCGCTCGCCAGCCGGCTGAGGCCGTAGCAGATGGCGCCTATGACGGCGACGATGGGCACCCACAGCAGCTGGTACCAGTAGAAGAAGGGGAAGCCGCCGATGGCCGGGGTGGTGCGGGCGTAGATGGGCACCCACAGCACGGCTACTAATGTGGCGACCAGGAGAATCGCAATCACGATCCAGGGTCCGGTGCGGGTCCGTGGCCGGCTGGGCTGAGTCATTGTCGTCCTCTTCTGCGTGGTCGAGCCAGTCGTGACCCCCGGGCACTGGTGTGCGAGATGGGGCCACCGTCACATGGGCTCTATGCTGCGACGCGACCGCCGGGCCTGCAATGGTTTGCGGAAGGGAATTTGTGTACCTCGCACCCGCGCGGTTACGCAGCGTTCCGATCCCAGCCGGAAAGGCGGCGGCTGCTCAGCCCTTGACCGCTCCCATGGTGAAGCCCTGGATGAACCGGTTGAGGAACAGGTTGTAGAGCAGGGCGACCGGCACCGCGACGATAATCGCCGACGCCATAAGCGCCTGCCAGTAGAAGACATCTCCGCGGATGAGGACGGTCGGCACGCCCACGCTCACCGTCATGCTCGAGGAACTCGACACGAATGCCAGCGCGTAGATGAAGTCCTGCATGGTGAGCGTGAACGTGAAGACCACCACGGTGAAGACGCCCGGCAGCGCGAGCGGCAGGACGGTCCGGACCACGGCACCGATCCGGCTGTAGCCGTCCACCTGCGCCTGCTCCTCGATGTCCCGGGGGACGGACTTGAAGAACCCCATCAGCAGCCAGGTCGAGAGCGGGATCGTGAAGCTGGGGTAGACGACCACCAGCGACCAGATCGAGTCCTGCAGGCCGATGACTGTAATGAGCCGGGACAGCGGCAGGAACAGCAGGGTGGGCGGCACCAGGTAGGTGATGAAGATGCCGATCCCGACCCGTTCCCCCCACCGGCCCGCGAGCCGGGCCAGGGCGTAGGCGGCCGGCAGGCTCAGCGCCAGCGTGATCGCTACGGTGGCCACCCCGATGATCACGTTGTTGATGATGAAGCTGACGTACGGGGTGTTGTTGAGCAGGTCAGTGATGTGACCGAAGGTCAGCGGCCTGGTGAAGGTGAACGGCCCATGACTGGTGTTGTAGAGGTCGGAGTCCTGCCGGAAGGCGGTGATGGCGGCCCACAGGAACGGGAAGCCGCAGAAGACCGCGAATGCGAGCGCCAGCAGGTACACGGCGGTCCTGCCGCGCCTGGTGCGGGGCTGGGCGAAGGTCATCAGGTCACCTCCGCCCGGCTAGCCGCCCGCAGCAGGATGGCGGCCAGGCCCAGCAGCACCGGGAACATGATGAGCGCATCGGCCGCGCCCACAGCCAGGTTGCCGCCGTTGATGCCCTTGTAGAAGGCCCAGCTCGCCAGTACCTGGGTGGCGTTCTCCGGGCCGCCGCCGGTCAGCACGTACACCACCGCCATGTCCGTGAAGGTGAATACGATCCCGAACAGCAGCGCCACCGTCATCACCGGGCTCAGCAGCGGCAGCGTGATGCCGAACAGCCGCCGCCAGAACCCCGCGCCGTCGACCTCGGCCGCGTCCTTGATATCGGTGGAGATCGAGGACAGGCCGGCCATCAGGATCACCGTGGCCAGCGGCACGATCCGCCACGTCTGCAGGGCGATGACGGAGCCCATCGCCAGACCGCTCGTGCCGAGGAACACGATGTGCCCGCCCGGCGGCACGATGTGCAGCAACTGCGCGAACCAGTCGAACGGGCTGAAGATCGAGTCGAGCATCCACAGCCAGATCACCGAGCTCAGCGCGACCGGCGTGGTCCACGGCATGAGCACGAGGAACCGCAGCGCCCACCTACCACGGAAATCCGCGGTCAGAACGAATGCCAGCACTGTCGAGAGCAGGACGACCAGAATCTGCGAGACGGCGGTAAAGAGGAAGGTGTTGCGCAGGGTGGGGAAGAACACCGGGTCCCGGACGGCCGCCGCGAAGGTGGCGAAGCCGACGAAGTGCAGGCTCCGGCTGCCCACGGTGACGTCGCTGAACGCGTACAGGAACGCCAGCACCAGCGGGTAGCCGACCACCAGCACCAGGTAGACGACAGCCGGCGTGACGAGCGCGGGGCCCAGCAGGCGCTCCCGGTCAAGCAGGTAGCGCTTCCGCCGGGCGGCGGCTTCGGGCTCCCGTGCGATTTCCCGGGTGACGGTCATGACGTTCCCGCTGTGGCGCTCGTGGTGACGCGGGCGCCGGTATCGCGGTCGAAGTAACGGAGGTTTCCGGTGCTCACCGCGAAGGGCATGCGGTCCCCGACGGCGACCGGCGTCGTCACCGTCGAGGGCAGCTTGGCGATGACCTTCGCCTCCGGGTCGACATCCGGCAGGTGGCCGTACACGTGGCGGTCCGAGCCGAGGTTCTCCACCCTCGTCACCGTGAAGCCGAATACGGTCTGGCCAGGCTGCTCACCCACAGTCGAAAGAGGCAGGAACTCCTCCGGGCGGAACCCGAGCAGCGTGCCGTCCCGGGTCAGCAGGTTCATCGGCGGCGAGCCCACGAAGGTGGCGACGAACGTGTTCGCAGGCTGGTGATAGATCTCGTCCGGGGTGCCGATCTGCTGGATCTGCCCTTCGTTGAGCACCGCGATGCGATCACCCAGCCCCATCGCCTCCACCTGATCGTGGGTGACGTAGATGGTGGTGATGCCGACCCGCTGCTGGAACTCCCTGAGCTCGTCCCGGGCCGAGGCGCGCAGCTTGGCGTCCAGGTTCGACAGCGGCTCGTCCAGCAGGAACACCTGCGGCTCCCGGACCAGCGCCCGGGCCAGCGCGACCCGCTGCCGCTCCCCGCCGGACAGCTGGCGTGGCTTGCGGTCGAGCAGTCGCTCGATCCCCAGCCGCGCGGCCGCCTGGCGTACCTGTTCCGGCCTCTCCTCCCGCGGGACCCCGGCGGCGGCGAGCGGGAACGCGATGTTGGCGAACACCGTCTTGTGTGGATACAGCGCGTAGCTCTGGAAGACCATGGCGATCTTCCTGGCCCGCGGTGGGAGCTGGGTGACCACCTGGCCGCCGATGAGGACGTCCCCGCTGCTGGGGCGTTCCAGCCCGGCGATGAGGCGCAGCAGGGTGGTCTTGCCGCACCCGGACGGGCCCAGCAGGACCAGGTACTCACCCTCTCCGGTCACCAGGTCGATGCCGTCGACCGCCGTATGGGCGCCGAACTCCTTCCGCAGCGACCTGGCTTCTACGACGGCCATCGGCGGTCACCTCCCGCCGTTCCGGCCTGCCTGACTGCTGTCACGCGCCTCCTCACACCAGGCCCTTGGCCCGCCACTTGGTGAAGATGCTCTCGCACTGCTGCGCGGCGGACGCCACCGCCGACTTGGCTGACGCCTTCCCCTGCGCGACCGAGGCCATCATGGTCGGCAGCACATTGGTGCTGAAGATCTCACCGATCGCCGCGTTGGCCGGGCCCGGGTAGCCGACGTTCGTCGTCCACTGCTGCGCGTTGGCGAGTACCTGCAGCTTGTTCGCCGGGTGCGAGTGGAACGGGTCGTTGGCGAGCCAGCCGGGCAGGGCGGAGGCCGCCGCCGTGCTCGAGAAGGCGGGGAAGTCGTACAGCTCGGAGTTGTACACCGCGTCGTGTGCCGCCGCGACCAGATCGATCATGAACTGCTTGCACTTGTCGACGTTCTTCGCCCACGTGGGGACCATGTAGCTGCGGACCACGTGCTGGCTGGCCAGGCCCTTGCCGCCGGGGCCCTTGAGCGCGGGCACGAAGAAGATGTCGTCAGCCACGCTCGTGTTGGTGGTCTGCGCGGTCCGGTAGGCCGAGATCGAGTTGAGGATGTAGGAGAGCTGGCCGGCCACCAGGCCCTGGTTGTTGGATGCCGCGGTCCAGCTGAAGACCTCGTCCGACATCGTCTGCTTGAACAGCTTGGCCATGTAGGTGACGGCGTCGATCACCTCTGGAGAGTTCAGCGTGACTTTGCCGTTCGCGTCCTGCACGCTGCCGCCGTAGGACCAGATGAGCGCACGGGCGGCCATGTTGGAGTCCACCTCGGCCGACATGCCGATGCCCATCCGCACGTTCTGCCTGGCCTTGATGGCGGTGCCGGCGCTCAGCAGGTCCGCGTAGGTCGTCGGGCCGCTGCCCATGCCGGCCTTCGTCCACAGCGACTTCCGGTAGTCACCGGGGTCGGGCGTCCAGGTGTGGCAGAAGGCGTAGTGCTTGCTCGTGTGCGGGTTGTAGCTGGACAGCTTGCAGAAACCGACCTGGCTGCCGTACTTGCTCTCGGCCTCCTTGACGACGTCGCTCAGGTCGTGCACCTGCGGCTCGTAAGCGGAGGCCGGGGTGATCCACTCGATCATGTCGTGCCCGGCACCGGCCGAGAACTCCGCTGCTGTCCGGGCGGGCAGGTCGGCCTGGTTGATGTGGTCGACGACCACGGTCACGCCGTTCTTCTTGCCCCAGTTCTTCGCCCACGGGTCGAACCAGGAGTCGTAGCGCGGCACGAAGTGGCTCCACAGGAGGATCTTGATCGTGCTGCTGGCCGACGATGCGCCCCCGCCGCCGACGCCGGTCGCGGTGCTGCAGGCGGCCAGGGCCGCGGGCCCTGCCGCGAGCAGCAATCCGGCAGTGCCCGACTTCTTCAGGAAGTCGCGCCGGCTGGGATGCGCGGAGGACGCCGTCACAGGCGTCCCGTCAGCCTTGGCCGCACCTTCTCTGTTCCGGCTCACGGCAGCTCCTCGGTCCCTCTTGCCACGTGGGTCTCCGCCGGGTGGCGGACATGTCGTCCATGGTCCGATGGAAGAGCCGTTTCTGCAATCATTTGCATGTATCGATTTGACTGCTTTGCCTATTGAGGGGATGGCGGACGCGGGTCATGGCCGGGTCGGCCCGGCACCGGCTGCATGGGAGGGGAGCCTGGTCAGGCTGGTAATACTGAGGTAGTCCTTGCGGGGACCGCGCACCCGCCAGCATTCCGCCAGCACGCCAGGCCCGCGTACGTGATAGCTGACGTGATAGAGGTCGTCGCCGCAATGATGCTCGGCCTGCCACCGGCCGCTGCGCAGGTCGGCCGCGTGAAACGGGCGGCCGTCTGCGAAGCGCACGTCAGCGCCCCCGCCGGGCGCCGGCAGCCAGAGCAGGCTGCGCGAGGCAGACCAGCAGCAGCCGCTCAGCCGCAGGTCGCCCGTTTCCTGGTAGCGCAGCCCGGCTTGGCCGCCTGTCCGCGGGAGGAAGCTTGCCATCCCGGCGAACGAGGCATCGGCCCCGGATCGGTGGTCGGTCAGTGATCGCTCGATGCGCCAGTAACCGCGCACGAACGCGAGTGTGTCCGCTACCAGCATGAACCGATTGTCCGCTGCCGCGCCCTTACTCGGCGGGCTGCCGGGCAACGGCTGGCGGCGGGCCTGCTGGCGCCGGGCCTGGGCCAGGCTGGCGCCCCTGGCTGGCCTGGATCGCCCCTGTTTGGCCTTGGTATGGTCCCACACGAATGCCAGACATGACGTTACGTCCCTTGCCTGAGGAGCCGCCGATGTCCGACGCAGCAGCGCTGCGCCGTCACCCTCTCGTGCTCGCCGACCTGCTACCCGGGACGTTCATCCGGGATGGGCTGCTCGTCGCCGGCGCCGCCGGCTTCGTCGGGTTGCTGGCGCAGATCTCCATCCACCTGCCGTTCACCCCGGTGCCCATCACCGGCCAGACGCTCGGCGTGCTGCTGGCCGGCACCGCGCTCGGCTGGCGGCGGGCCGGCCTGTCGATGGCGCTGTACGCGCTCGCCGGGGTGGCGGGCGTGCCCTGGTTCGCGGGCGGCTCCAGCGGGTACGCGAGCGCCTCGTTCGGCTACATCGTGGGTTTCTTCGCGGCCGCGGTGCTCTGCGGCTACCTCGCCGAGCGGGGCGCGGACCGCAGCATCCTCAAGTCCGTCCCGGCCATGCTCGCCGGCGAGGTCGCCATCTACGCCTTCGGCCTCACCTGGCTGGCCCTCGACCTGCACCTGGGCGCGTCCGCGACCCTGACCGAGGGGCTGACACCCTTCCTCGCCGGCGACCTGATCAAGGCCGCGATCGCGGCCGGGCTGCTGCCCACCGCCTGGCTGCTGGCGGGCCGCCGCGGCAGCGGCGCGGCCGGCCCGGACGCTCCCCCCGCCGGCGAGAGCTGACGCGGCGGCTGCCTCCGGGCAGCACTGTCACGGCCGGGACCGGCCCGGGCGGGCTGGTGATTCCTGTCAGCCGGCGCCCGGGCTGGTCCCGTGGCGCGGGTGCAGCCGGGTGACCAGCTTGTACCGGTCGCCCCGGTACCGGGACTGGGCCCACTCGACCGGCGCCCCGGTGACGTCGTAGGCGTGCCGGGAGAGCAGCAGCAGCGGCATCCCCACATCGACCCCCAGCAGCCGGGCGTCCCGCGGGTCCGCCAGCACGGTCTCGATGGTCTCCTCCGCCTCCGCGAGCCGGACCCCGTAGTCGGTGGCCAGCGCCTCGTACAGGGAAGCGTGCCGGTCCAGGTTGCCCAGCAGCCCGGGGAAACGGCGGGCGGGCAGGTGGGACGTGTCCACGGACATGGGCTCGCCGTCCGCCAGCCGGAGCCGGTGGATGCGCAGCACCCGGCTGCCGGGCCGGATGCCCAGCAGCGCCGCCAGGTCGTCGTCGGCGGCCACGTAGCTGGTGTCGAGGATCTTCGTCTGCGGCGTCAGCCCGTGCGCCCGCATGCCCTGGGTGTAGCTGGCCAGCTCGAGCAGCTGGGCCACCTTGGGCTTGGCCACGAAGGTGCCCTTGCCCTGCATCCGCAGCAGGCGCCCTTCCACCACCAGCTCGGCGAGCGCCTGCCGGACGGTCGTGCGCGAGGTCCGGTACTGCAGCGCCAGCTCCCGCTCGGGCGGCACCGGCGTGCCAGCGGGCATGGTCCGGATCAGCTCCAGGAGCCGCCGCTTCACCTCGTAGTACTTGGGCACCCGGTGGTCACCCGGGCTGGCGCCGGATGCGCCCTCCGGCTCGCCGTCCGGCGTGGCAGGGGAGGCCGTCAACTCACCCTCCTTCCCGCGGGGCGGGCTATCCGGACATGATGGCAGGTGGCGCCGGCCCGGCAAACAGCAGGCTGCCTGCTGGCGAACGGCGGGTGCCGCCGGCCGCGCCGCGGGCGTGCCCGGTTTCCGCCTGCCTGGCCAGGTGTGACCAGGTGCGATGATAACCAGGTGCCCACTCTCAACGACCTGGCGCGCGACCGGACCGCGCTGACCAAAGCCGACCTCGAGTGGCTGCACGCCCTGGTGTCGGACTGGCAGCTGCTGGCCGACCTCTCCTTCGCGGACCTGGTGCTGTGGGCGCCGCTGCGGGACGGCTCCGGCTGGGTCGCACTGGCGCAGATGCGGCCCACCACCGGCCCGACCACCTACCACGACGACGTGGTGGGCACGACCGCCACGGCCGGGCAGCGGCCCTTCGTGGATGCGGCCAGCCGGGAACGGCGGATCTGCCGGGAAGGCGATCCGGAATGGACCCAGGGCGTGCCGGTGCGGCGGGAGTCCATCCCGGTCACCCGGGCTGGCAAGGTCATCGCCGTGATCGAGCGCAGCACCAATCTGAGCTCGGCCCGCACCCCCAGCCGCCTGGAGCTGACCTACCTCAAGGGAGCGGACGATCTCGCGCAGATGGTGGCCGCCGGGATGTTCCCGGTGCCGGGTGAGGAGCCCGCTCTCGTCCGCTCCCCCCGGGTCGGTGACGGCCTGCTGCGCCTGGGCCGGTCCGGGAAGGTCTCCTATGCCAGCCCGAACGCCCTGTCGGCCTACCGCAGGCTCGGCCTCACGGCGGACCTGGTGGGCGCCGAGCTGGGCCCGCTCACCGGCCAGCTGTGCGCACCCGGCCTGCCGGCTGACGACTCGCTGATGGTGACGGCCAGCGGCCGTGCCCCGCGCGAGACCGAGGTGGAGGGGCACGGCTCGGTGGTGCAGCTCCGTTCCATCCCCCTGGTCGTGAACGGCATGCGGACCGGCGCGCTGATCCTGGTCCGGGACGTCACCGAGCTGCGGCGCCGGGAACGCGAGCTGATGACCAAGGACGCCACCATCCGGGAGATCCACCACCGGGTCAAGAACAATCTGCAGACCGTGGCCGCGCTGCTGAGGCTGCAGGCCCGGCGGCTGTCCGCGCCCGAGGCGCGGGCGGCGCTGGAGGAGGCGATGCGCCGGGTCGGGTCGATCGCGATCGTCCACGAGACCCTGTCGCACACCCCGGAGGAGATCGTCGACTTCGACGACATCGCCGAGCGGGTGGTGGCGATGGCGGGGGAGGTGTCAGCCCCCGAGACCCGGGTGATCCCGGTGGTGACGGGGAAGTTCGGCGTGCTGCCGGCGGCGGTGGCGACGCCGCTCGCGCTGGTGCTCACGGAGCTGCTGCAGAACGCGCTGCAGCACGGGCTGTCGCATCCGCCGGGCCGGGGACGGCCGGCGCTGGAGGTGACGGTGCGGCGGCGGCCCGGCCGGCTGGCGGTGACGGTCGAGGACAACGGGGCGGGCCTGCCCCCGGATTTCGACCTGGACAGCGCTACCAGCCTGGGCCTGCAGATCGTGCGGACGCTGGTGGAGACGGAACTCGGCGGCCTGCTGGAGATCTCACCGCGGCCCGGCGGGGGGACCAGGGTGCTGGTCGACCTCCCGCTGGCGGCCCAGCCGGGTGACGCGGGCACGGGTGCGGACACCGGCCCCCAGCCGGTGGTGAGCCAGTACTAGGCCCGCCCGCAGGTCCGGGCGGGCCGCTGGCAGCGGGTCAGGCGTGGGCGCGCGCCCGCACCCGGCTGACGCGGCGCTTGTAGGCGCGCCGCTCGTCCTCGCTCATCCCGCCCCAGACGCCTGCGTCCTGGCCGCTCCCGACCGCCCACTGGAGGCAGGACTCGATCACCGGGCACCGCCGGCAGACTTGCTTGGCCTCGTCGATCTGGAGCAGTGCAGGCCCAGTGTTGCCGATGGGGAAGAACAATTCAGGGTCTACCTCACGGCAGGCGGCGTGGTGGCGCCAGTCCATGTGGTCCACTCCTCCTCATAGCCGGGCCGGGGCCCGGGTCGGCTGCCCGGCTCGTGCTTGTGAATTTATTCACGAACTAGGCCGTGCGCCGGGACCTCTCGGTTCCCGGGGATGACGCACACTGCAGGAACAGCTGGTACACAGAGCCTCCGCCCCCGCTCGGCTCCCGGCCGGTGCCCTGGGGGCCCCAGTACCAGGTGTGCCTCAGCAGGTACTGCGGCCCGCCCGGGCGGCAGCGTGCACACGCACACCGCGCTCCCGAACCAGATCAAGCCTCTCAATCTCGTGGATCAACCGCAAGACTCTTTGGCAAAGGCTTGGTCGATTTTGGTGTCAGATAGCTCACATATGGGGAAGAAAGGCTGCCGTGCCGCAGCCGCAGGTCAGGCGACCACCCGCAGTGCTGCGGGCACCGACCGGAACGTCATCTGCTCGACTTCGCCCACGTACTCGCCATCGACCTGGAAGGCGATGGGGCGCTCCGACCGGATGGTGAAGCAGGGCTCATCGTGCAGGGCCAGCACGCCGCTGCCGCGGGGCGGGCCGCCCTTGCTGAGCATCCGGCGCAGCGTGCCGAGCGTGTGCACGGTGGTGAGCTTGCGGAGCGCGAACAGGTCCAGCCCCGCGTCGAAGTCGGCCTCCGGGCTCGGGTTGACCGGACGGCTGCCCAGGAAGGTCCAGGGGGCGGCGTTCGAGACGATGCAGAAGAACAGGTGCCCCTCAGGCTCCCCGCCGGCCCGCTCCAGCGTGAGCGCGGGATGGCGGCGGTCGGTGACGCCGAAGAAATGGCGGACGGCCGTCCAGAAGTACAGCACGGCAGAGGCGGGCACCCCGTCGGCGCGCAGGCCCTCGACCGCCCTGACCACCTCCGCGTCGAAGCCGAGCCCGGCGTTGAACGCGAAATAGCGGTCGCCCGCCTGGCCCAGCCCGATCCGGCGGAACCGGCCGTGGGAGAGCGCGTCCAGGATGCGGCCGGTCGCGTCCACCGGGTCGGGGGGGAGGCCGAGCGCCCGGCTGAAGACGTTGGCGCTGCCGCCGGGGATCGCGGCCAGCGCCGGCCGGGTGCCGGGGGCGGCTGGCCCGGCGGGGCACATGATCCCGTTCACCGCCTCGTTCACCGTGCCGTCCCCGCCCAGCGTGAGCACGAGGCCGAACCCGTCGGCGGCCGCACTCGCGGCCAGTTTCGCCGCGTGGCCCCGGTAGCGTGTCTCTACGACCTCGAGATCGAGTTCGGACGCCAGTGCGCGCGCTATCACATCCCGCCGCAGGGGGGTGGTGGAGGTAGCACGGGGGTTAACGACGAGTAGCGCGCGCACGCGAACAGGGTAGCCATGCAGGGAGGCGCACGTAACATGCCGCAGAGTCCGCCGAGCCTGCTCGGTGCGGCGGGGATCCAGGTGGCCGAGGCGGCCGTGGTTCTGGCCGCTACCGTGCTGGCCGGCCTCGACACCGCCGCCGGGCGCTCCTATCAGGCCGGCAGCGGGATCGCGCTGACCGCCATCGGGGTGCTCACGGTCATCCTGCTCGCCGCGGTGGCCGCCGGCCTGGCCCGCGCCCGCCGGTGGAGCAGGACACCCGCGCTGCTCACCCAGTTGTTCATCGGCATCATCGCGATCTACCTGCTCCAGGGCGGCAGGTACGAATGGGGCGTGCCTGCGCTGGTGCTGGCGG
This sequence comes from Gemmatimonadota bacterium, assembly GCA_050257395.1. Taxonomy (GTDB): domain Bacteria; phylum Actinomycetota; class Actinomycetes; order Streptosporangiales; family Streptosporangiaceae; genus JAIRTY01. The sequence goes on from JBLMWU010000294.1 coordinate 46,570, forward strand.
TGGCCGGGTTCGCCGTCCTGCTGCTGCCGCCGAGCCTGCGGGCCCTGGCAGGCGACCGGCAGCCCACCGAGGGCACCCGGCCGCCTGCCAGCTGACGGCCTCAGTCGTCGGCGGTCAGGCCGTCCCGCAGCTGGGTGAGGGTCCGGGCCAGCAGCCGCGACACGTGCATCTGGGAGATGCCGAGCTCGCTGGCGATCTGCGACTGGGTCATGTTGCCGAAGAAGCGCAGCAGGAGGATCCGCTTCTCCCGGGAGGGCAGCTGCTCGAGCAGCGGCTTGAGCGACTCCCGGTACTCCACGCCCTCCAGCGCCTCGTCCAGCATGCCCAGCGACTCGGCGACCGCCGGGGCGTCGTCGTCGCCGGAATCCGGCGCATCCAGCGACACCGTGGAGTACGCGTTCGCGGACTCCAGCCCCTCCAGCACTTCCTCTTCGCTCATCTGGAGGTGGGCGGCTATCTCGGCGACCGTCGGCGCCCGGCCCTCGCGCTGGGCCAGGTCGCTGATGGCCTTGGTGAGCGCGAGCTTGAGCTCCTGCAGCCGCCGCGGCACCCGGACCGCCCAGCCCTTGTCCCGGAAGTGGCGCTTGATCTCGCCCACGATCGTCGGGGTGGCGTAGGTGGAGAACTCCACCCCCCGCTCCAGGTCGAAGCGGTCGATGGACTTGATCAGGCCGATGGTGGCGACCTGGGTCAGGTCGTCGAGCCACTCACCGCGGTTGCGGAACCGGCGGGCCAGGTACTCGACCAGCGGCAGGTGCAGCTCCACCAGCTCGCCCCGGATCCGCAGCCGTTCCTCGTCGCCCTCGGGCAGGGCGGCCAGGCGGCCGAACAGCTCCCTGGCCCGCCCGCGGTCCGGGACGGCGTGCTGGATCCGCGGGGTGGCGCTGGCCGGCGCGTCACCCCCCTGGGCGTCCAGGTCGGCGGCCACGTCGAGCTCGATGTCCTCGTTGACCTGGGCGGCGATTTGCCCGGTGGCCCGGGTCTCGATGTCCCCGGTCACCCGGACCTCGAAGACTCGCGGACCTTGCGCAGCATCACGGTGACCCGGTTGCCCGGTCCCACCCAGGCGTCGGCGCTCCCGGCCAGCGCGGACAGCACGGTCCAGGCGAACGTGTCCCGGGCGGGCGGCTGTGCCTGGCGGCTGATCGCCGAGACGGCGATGCTCACGGAGTCCTCACTCAGGGTGAAGTCACAGTCCAGGGTCGCGTCCGGGACCGCCTGGGCGAGCAGCATGCCGCAGGCCTCGTCAACGGCGATGCGCAGGTCCTCGATCTCGTCAAGCGTGAAGTCCAGCCTGGCCGCCAGGCCCGCCGTAGCGGTGCGCAAGACGGACAGGTAGGCGCCCTCGGCAGGCATCCTGATGGACACCTGATCCTGGGCGTCGTGGCTGCGCGGGGACTCGTGTTCGGCGATCACGGCCGTGGGCGTCGCCCCGGTCCCCCGCGCGGTCGTCTTCTCGGTCACCTCTGCCCTCCACTGGCGGCGGTGCCCTGGGGCACCCCGCCTTGGCTCCTGAGTGCAACCTACCGTCTACGGGGAGCGGAGCCGACTATCCGCCCCGGGGAAAGAGCGCAAAGCCAGCGGCCGCACGGCTTTCTGCCGTGCGGCCTCTCGGAAATGGGCAAACGTCGCCGGGGGAGATCAGCCCTGCTTGGTCTCCCAGAAAATCTTCGAGATCTCCTCGATCTTGGACAGCAGCTCGTCGGCGGTTGCCACATCGACCTTGCCCTTGGTGCCCGCCGCGCCCGCCAGCTTGGTCGCCTCGTTGAAAAGCTGGTGCAGCTGCGGGTACTTCTCGAAGTGCGGGGGCTTGAAATAGTCGGTCCACAGCACCCACAGATGGTGCTTGACGAGCTCGGACCGCTGCTCCTTGATGATCAGCGCCCGGGTCTGGAACTCGGGGTCGCTGTTGTCCAGGTACTTCTGGCAAATGGCCTTGACGGACTCGGCCTCGATCCGCGCCTGGGCCGGGTCGTAGACCCCGCAGGGAAGGTCGCAGTGAGCGTAGACCGTGATCTTCGGCTCGAGGAGACGTGCGAGCGCCCTCATCGATTTCCTTCTCTCGTGTCGGATCATGGGGTACCGGTGCCGACCCTACCCCGTTGGCACCGGAGCAAGCAGGGAGGGATACATGCGGTGGCCGCTGTGGCGGGGCAAGGTCGCGGACCGGTCCATGGAGCCGATTCTGCGGCCCGGGGACTGGCTGCTGGTATGGCGCCCGGCACGGCGCGGCCGGCCGCCCCGGGTGCGGCCGGGGCAGCTGGTGGTGGCCTTCCGCCCGGACCGGCCCGGGCTGCTGATCGTCAAGCGGGCTGCCCGGCGGGAGCCGGGTGGCTGGTGGCTGGAGTCGGCCAACACCGACCCTGCCGCCGGGGCGGCCGACAGCCGGGTGTTCGGCCCGGTCCCGGCCAGCCTGATCGAGGGCCGGATACTGCTGCGCTACCGGCGCGGCCCGGCGGCCAGCGGGCCGGGGGCCCCGGCTGAGCGGGACTGACCGCGGCTGGCAGGGGAGGGCCCGGCCGGTGACCGGCCGGGCCCTGTCATTTCGATAACGTTCAGTGACGGGAGTGTCTCACCCGGCGGTGCGGCTGGCGGCCGGGCCGGAAACGGCGAGGGCCCCATCCCGCTGGCGGGATGGGGCCCTCGTGCCCGGCGGGGCCGGGACGGCGTTACTGTCAGGCGGCGGACTCGGCCTCAGCCGGCGCGGACTGCCGGGCGACGAGGTCGAGCACTTCCTCCCGCGGCGCCCGCACGGCCATCGCCCAGAAGTAGATGATCAGGGCGAAGACCGCCACGATCGCCATGTCCAGGCCGAACGGGATGTGGTTGGCCCCGCCGAACTGGCCCTGCCAGGACACGATCCCCATGCCGATCAGGTAAACCGGCAGCCACTGGGCGGACCGCCAGTCCAGCGGCGGGCGCTCCCTGTCGAAGGCCATCGAGATCCCGATCAGCACGTAGCCGACCACCAGCACGATGCCGAGCTTCCAGACCGTCTCAAAGCCCGACCAGTAGATGATCAGGCTGGCGATGATGAACGCGAGCGGCGACAGCACGACCGCCCCCGGCATCCGGTACGGGCGGGTGGCGTCCGGGACCTGCCTGCGGAACGCGCCCAGCGACAGCGGGGCGCCCGCGTACATGAGCACGCTGGCCGAGGTGACCAGGCCGACCAGGGCGCTCCAGCTCGGGAACGGCAGCAGGAACACCAGGCCGAGCACGAACGCGAGGATCAGGCTGATCCAGGGCACGCCGTTCCGGTCCACCTTGCCGAAGAACTGCGGGAAATACCGGTTCCTGGCCAGGCCGTAGCCGACCCGGGAGGTCGAGGTCTGGTAGATCAGGCCGGTGCCGGACGGGGAGATGACCGCGTCGATCCGCAGGACGACCGCGAGCCAGCCCAGCCCGGCCGCGCCGGAGATGAACGCGAGCGGCCCGCTGATCAGGCCGGAGTTGGTCGCCAGGCCTGCCCAGCCGTGGGACAGCGCGCTCGGCTGCAGCGCGCCGATGAACACGACCTGCAGCAGCACGTAGATCACGGTGGCCATCAGGATCGCGTAGATGATCGCCCGCGGCAGGTTCCGCTGCGGGTTCTTGATCTCGCCGGCCAGCTGGTCGGCCTGCTCGAAGCCGAGGTAGGCGAACACGATGCCGGCGCCGGGGATGGCGGCGAACACGGCCTTCCAGCCGAGCGGGGTGAACCCGCCGTGGGAGTTGAAGTTGCTGCCGTGGAACTGGGTGAACAGCACGATGATGGCCAGCACCGGGATCGCGACCTTCCACCACGTGATGGCGCTGTTCACTTTGTTGAACAGGCGCATCGCGAAGAAGTTGAGCGCGGTGAAGAGCGCCATCAGGATGATGCTCATCACGAAGCCGAGCCCGGTGACCTCACCGGTCGTGGCGTTGAAGATGCTGTGCCAGTAATAGCTGGCGTACTGCATCACCGCGAAGCACTCGATCGGCGCCACGGTGATCGCCTGCACCCAGGAGAAGAACCCGAACGAGATGCCGGCGACGCTGCCGAAGGCGAAGTGCGGGAACCTCGCGGTCCCGCCGGCCACCGGGTACATCCCGCCCAGTTCGGCGTGTACCAGGGCCAGGATGATGATCGCGATACCTCCGATGACCCAGGCGAGCAGGGCCGCGGTCCCGGCGGAGTACGCGCCTTTCCACGATCCGAAGAGCCAGCCGGAGCCGATGAGCGAGGTCATCGATGCCCAGGTCGCCCCGATCAGCCCGATCTCCCGGCGGAGGCCTACGTCTGCCGGCCTGGCGGCGGCGGTAGGCGCTACGGACTCTGTTGCCATGTCCGAACCCTTCTTCCGGTTCGCATACGTGAGCCATACGGCGATGAGTAGGGCTCATGGTAATGATCGTCCGGAACCCTGAGAAGAACGCGACCGGCTTCATTTCGGTAACACAGGTCACAACTGGGGCGGAAAGCTTCCAGCTGACCTGCGTTTTTTTGCGCAACCCTCTCGTGATGGCGCCGACCTGGCGGGGCATCTTCGCGAAGGGCCGCCAGCGGCCGCGGCGGCCGGGCTTCCCGGCTGGGTACCCAGAAATGGGATAAAACGGACACCGGGCGGGCCGCAATGGCGCGGCGGGTCAGCCGCTGGCGGTGGGCCGGCGGCGTCAGCCGCTGGCGGCGGGTGGCTGCTGCGCCTCCCGGCGGCGCCGGCGGGCGCGCAGGGTGGTCACGCTGGTGGCGCCGAGGCAGCGGTCGGAGCAGTGGCGGCGGGACCGGTCCGGTGTGGTGTCGATGAACACGAGCCGGCAGGAGCCCGCGGCGCACACCCGGAGGCGGTTCAGCCCGATCTCGTTGACCGTGGCGGTGAGCCCGAAGACCGCACCGGCGGCGTACCGGTCGGCGACGGTGCCGCTCTCGGTCAGGTGCAGGTGCCAGTCCTGCCCGTCGTGACCGGAGATCTGCGGCTGGATCGGGTGCTGGATCAGCAGGGCGTTGAGCGACCGGACGGCGTCGCCGTCGGCGCCGCCCGCCACCGAGGCGAACACCCTGCGCAACTCGTCGCGGAGCACCCGCAGCGACTCCAGGTCGGTCTGCGTCACCGGCCCGTTCAGGTGCGGCCGGTCGGCCATCAGGGCGTGGTAGGAGTCGGCGGTGGCCAGGCCGCCACGGCGGCCGGGTCCGTCGCTTTCGGCGTTGACGAGGCGGACCGCCAGGTCGGCGTAGGAAGTGAGGTTCACTGCGATCCTCGGCTGCGGGTGGGGGTGGGCCGCTTCCGCGACCGAGTATGGCACAGACGGTGATGGCCGGATGCCGCTTCGGTGGCCGCAGGGCAACCATTGTTGCTGGCCAGACCGGACACCGCCGGATCAAGCGGTGCAACTGAGATATCGCAGATCAGGTGCCTGGCATCCGGCGGCCCGCACCCGGGCCGCCGGATGCCACGGCGCGCGGGCTATGGTGCCGACATGCTCGCAGTCACCGCCGCACGCATCGACGCCGATGACCCCCTGTCCGGCCTGGAGATCGGGGAGCGTCCCGACCCGGTGCCGCCGGACGGCTGGGCGACCGTCACCGTCCGGGCCACCGCCCTCAACCACCATGACGTGTGGTCCCTGCGCGGGGTCGGCCTCGGCCAGGACCAGCTGCCGATGGTGCTGGGCTGCGACGCCGCCGGGGTGGACGAGGACGGCAGCGAGGTGGTCGTGCACGCCGTCATCGGCGACCCGCAGGCCGGCAGCGGCGACGAGACCCTGGACCCGAAGCGCTCGCTGCTGTCCGAGCGCCACGACGGGACGTTCGCGCAGCAGGTGGTGGTGCCGCGGCGCAACCTCGTCCCCAAGCCGGCCGCGCTCAGCTTCGAGGAAGCGGCCTGCCTGCCCACCGCCTACCTCACCGCGTACCGGATGCTGTTCGACAAGTCGGGCCTGCAGCCCGGTTCCACGGTGCTGGTCCAGGGTGCGGGCGGGGGCGTGGCCACCGCGCTGATCCTGCTGGGCCGGGCGGCCGGTTTCCGGGTGTGGGCGACCAGCCGCAGCGAGGCCAAGCAGGAGCGGGCCCGGCAGCTCGGGGCCGACCAGGCGTTCGCGGCGGGCGCCCGGCTGCCGGAGCGGGTCGACGCGGTCATGGAGACCGTGGGCGAGGCCACCTGGGCGCATTCGCTGCGCTCGCTGCGGCCGGGCGGCCGGATCGTGGTCGCCGGCGCGACCAGCGGCCCGGTCCCGCCCGCCGACCTGACCCGCGTCTTCTTCCTGCAGCTGTCGGTGGTCGGCTCGACCATGGGTACCCGGGACCAGCTTGCCCGGCTGACCCGGTTCTGCGAGCAGACCGGTGTCCGGCCGGTGATCGACCGGGTGCTGCCGCTGAGCGGGGCGCGGGACGGGTTCGCCGCCATGGTCGCGGGCGACCTGTTCGGAAAGATCGTCTTCACCCCGTAACCGCGGCCTGAGCGGGTCAGCCGGGGTTGCCGGGGGAGTCCCTGCCGGGTCCGGGCTGGCCCGGCTCGCTCTGGCCCGGGCCGCCCTGGCCCGGTTCGCTGCCTGGCGCGCCGGGTCCGGGCTCGCCCGGACCCGGGGTGTCCTGCTCACCGGGGCGCGGGGCGGCCGGGCCGGAGCCGAAGACCTCGGTCCGGATGCGCTGGAGCGCGTCCTCCAGGATGTCCCGCATGCTGCTGACCGCTTCCTCGCCGACGGTCTGGGCCTGCTCGGCCGCCCGCCGGAACTCCCGGGTGAACTGCCGGGCCAGCCGCTCCATGTCGCGGTAGGCGTGCGGGTCACCCCAGCCGGGGCCGGGCCGGCCGCGCCGGCCGGGCCAGTCCGCCCAGCCCTGCCAGTCTGACCAGTCCGACCAGTCGCCCCAGCCGTGACCCCAGTCCTGGCCGCCGGCCTCCTCGCCCGGGCCGGCACCGGCCCGCTCCCCGCGCTGGGCCCGCGCCTGCTGGCGCTGCTCCCTGGCCTGCTCGCGCTGCTCCTTGGCCTGCTCCCGCCCGGCCTGGGCGCTGTGCCGGGCCTCGTCGCGCGCTGTCTGGGCGGCCTGCCGTGCCTGGTCGCGGGCTGCCTGCGTGGCCTGCCGCACCTGGTCACGCACGGCGTCGGCGGCCTGCCGCACCTGGTCGCGGGCGGCCCGGACGTCGTCCTGCCCGGTGCTGGCCTCATGCCAGGGATCCCCCGGCGGGGTGCCCCGGCGGCCCTCGTGCGGGCCCGCGCCGCGGGAACCGGGCCCGCGCATGCCGCGGGCCGCGGACGCGAGTTCCTCGCGGAGGCTGCGGACGGTCTGCCGGACGTCCTCGGAGACCTCCTGGGCGATGTCCCGGACCGAGGCGGTGATCTCCTCTTCGAGCTCGGCCAGGTCGTCGTAGCGGGCGCGGAGTTCCTCGCGGCCCTTGTCGGTGATCCGGTAGACCTTCCGGCCGTCGGCCTCGTCGTGGGTGACCAGGCCCTCCTCCTCCAGCCGGGCCAGCCGCGGGTAGATGGTGCCGGGCGAGGGCGCGTACACGCCCATGAACCGGTCCTGCAGCAGCCGGATCACCTCGTATCCGTGCCGCGGCGCCTCATCGAGCAGCTTGAGCAGGTACAGCCGCAGCCTGCCGTGGCGGAACACCGGGCTCATCGGGCATCGCCCGCCGGTGCCGCGCCGCCCGGCGCGGCTTCCCTGCCCTCACCCTCCAGCAGGGTGACCCGGCCCGACACGGTCGTCACCGAGACCCGGCCGCTGCCCGCGCCCAGCGACCCGGTCAGGCTGCTGGCCCCGGGGCTGCGGGACGCCTGCAGGCCGCTGAAATCACTCTGCACCCGCCCGGCTGTGGACCGCAGGTCCACCTCGGTGCTGGCGGAGGCGGGCAGCCGGATGGTCACATCACCGGAGAGCGTCGCGACCCGCACGGCCGCGCCGCTGGCGAGGTCGAGGTCGGCGGTGACCCGGCCGCTGACCGTCTTGGCGTCCAGCTGCTCCACCGAACCGTCGGCGACCGTCAGGTCCCCGGACACGGATTTGAAGGCGATCCGGCCGTCGAGGCCCTGCGCCTCCACGTCGCCGGACAGCGTGTCCGCGTCCACCGGGCCGGTCACCACGTCCAGCGTGATCCGCCCGGACACGCTCTTGAGCGAGGTCCTGCCCGCGATCCCGGAGACCACGGCGCTGGCGTTCACCACCCCCACCTGGGTCGGGCAGTCCCTGGGCACGGTGATCGTGACCGCGGCCAGGTGCTGGGCCGGGCGGAGCCAGCCGAGCAGCCCCTCCCAGGACAGGTCCTCGTAGGTGACGGTGAGGATGCCGGCCTCGTGGCTGACCAGCAGCGGCTGGCCGGCCAGCTTGCCGACGTCCAGGCACGGCCGCTCGCCGGTGCTCAGCACCGCGACCGTGCCGGAGATCAGCCGCACCCGCAGGGCGACCACGTCATCGAGGTCAATCGTCCGCGGCGCATCCACGGTCCAGCGGGGCATCGCACGTTCCTTCCGCAGGCGGCACACCGTGAGCGTGCTCGCTCACTACAAACACGATATGTCGCGTCTGCCAAAAGTCAAGATGCATCGCGAACGATAACGGCCCACCGTGCGGCCGTCGCCCTGGCCGCACGGCCCTGAGAACGCGGCCCGGCGCGGGCGCCTACTCCCCGTCCTCGTCGTACTCGTCGTCCAGCCGCGCAAGCCAGCTCGCCAGCCGGTCCACCGCGGCCTCGTACTCGGGCGTGAGGTCGGTGAACTCGCGCAGCCGCTCGGCCAGCCAGCCCAGGCTGACCTGCTCCTCGCCGCGCCGGTCGGCCAGTTCCTCGATTCCGCGGTCGGTGAAGTACACGCCCTAGCCCAGCGCGGTCTCGATGACGTCGCGGTGCTCGGCCGAGTGCTTCAGCGCGGACCCCGGCGCGGGCGCCGAGCTCGGCGGCAGCGAGATCAGCCGGACCGTCCGGCCCAGCACCTCCGGCAGCCGCAGCGCCATGGTCGGCCAGGCGCCCATGTTCGCGGGCTCCTCCTGCACCCAGGCGACGTCGGCCGCGCTGGGGTAGCGGGCCAGCTCCGCCTGGAGCCTGGCCGCGGGCAGCGGGTACAGCCGCTCCACCCGGACGATGGCCGTGTCCTGGCGCGGCGCCTCGGCGCGCCTGCCAGCCAGGTCGTAGTAGATCTTCCCCGAGCACAGGACCACCCGGCGCACCGCGGCCGGGTCCAGCTCAGCCCCGTCGCTGATCACCGGCAGGAACGAGCTGCGGGTGAAGTCCGCCAGCGCCGAGGTGGCCGACTTGAGCCGGAGCATGGACTTGGGGGTGAACACGACCAGCGGCTTGCGGCGGCCGGACAGGGCCTGCCAGCGCAGCAGGTGGAAGTAGTTGGCCGGGCTGCTGGGCAGCGCCACGGTCATGTTGTCCTGCGCGCACAGGGACAGGAAGCGCTCGATCCGGGCCGAGGAGTGGTCCGGGCCCTGCCCTTCGTAGCCGTGCGGCAGCAGTAGCACCACGCTGGAGCGCTGGCCCCACTTCTGCTCCCCGGAGCTGATGAACTCGTCCAGGATGGTCTGCGCCCCGTTGACGAAGTCCCCGAACTGGGCCTCCCACAGCACCAGCGCGTCCGGCCGGGCCACCGAGTAGCCGTACTCGAAGCCCATCGCGGCGAACTCCGACAGCAGCGAGTCGTACGCGTGGAACTTGGCGCTGCCGGAGTTGAACTGGCGCAGCGGGGTGTACTCCTCGCCGGTGTGCCGGTCCACCAGCACGGCGTGCCGCTGGCCGAACGTGCCGCGGCGGCTGTCCTGGCCGACCAGCCGGACCGCGTGCCCGTCCATCAGCAGGGACCCGAACGCCAGCAGCTCGCCGGTGGCCCAGTCGACAGCGTCCTCGGTCACCATGGTGGCGCGGCGCTGCAGCACCGGCTGCAGCCGCGGGTGCGGCGTGAAGCCGGGCGGCAGGTTGAGCTGCGTGTCGATGATCTGCTTGATGGTCTCGTCGCTGATCGCGGTGGGGGTGCCGCCGTGGTCGATCCGCTCCGCCGGGCCGGTCTCGGGCTTGACCACCGACCCGGGCTGGGCGGGGTGCTTGGCCGCCTCCCGGGTCTCGGTGAAGGCCCGCTCCAGCTGCTGCTGGTAGTCGCGCAGCGCCTGCTCGGCCTCTTCCATGGTGATGTCGCCGCGGCCGATCAGCGACTCGGTGTAGAGCTTGCGGGTGGACCGCTTGGCGTCGATCAGGTCGTACATGAGCGGCTGGGTGAACGAGGGGTTGTCCGCCTCGTTGTGCCCCCGCCGCCGGTAGCAGACCAGGTCGATCACGACGTCCTTGCGGAAGGCCTGGCGGTAGGCGAAGGCCAGCTGACCGACCCGGACGACCGCCTCGGGGTCGTCCCCGTTCACGTGGAAAATGGGCGCCTGGATCATGCGGGCCACATCGGTCGCGTACACGCTCGACCGCGAGTGCTGCGGCGCGGTGGTGAAGCCGACCTGGTTGTTCACGACGATGTGCACCGTGCCGCCGGTCCGGTAGCCGCGCAGCTGGGACAGGTTCAGCGTCTCGGCGACCACGCCCTGGCCGGCGAAGGCCGCGTCCCCGTGGATGAGGATCGGCAGCACCGTGAAGCCCGGCTCGCCCATGTCGATGAGGTCCTGCTTGGCGCGCACGACGCCCTCTGCCACCGGGTCGACCGCCTCCAGGTGGCTGGGGTTGGCGACCAGCGAGGTCTTGATGGTGGCGCCGTCACCGGCCGTGAACACGCCGTCCGCGCCCAGGTGGTACTTCACGTCCCCGGACCCGTGGGTGGTGCGGGGGTCGATGTTGCCCTCGAACTCACCGAAGATCTGCGCGTAGGACTTGCCCACGATGTTGGCGAGCACGTTCAGCCGGCCGCGGTGGGCCATCCCGATGACCGCCTCGTGCAGCTCCTCCTGGGCGGCCTCGGTCAGCACCGCATCCAGCAGCGGGATCAGCGACTCGCCGCCCTCCAGCGAGAACCGCCGCTGGCCCACGTACTTGGTCTGCAGGAACATCTCGAACGCCTCGGCCACGTTCAGCCGGGACAGGATCTGTATCTGCTCGTCGTGGCTGGGCCGGCCGTGCGGGACCTCCACCCGCTCCTGCAGCCAGGCCCGCTCCTCGGGCTCCTGCATGTGCATGTACTCGACGCCGACCGTGCGGCAGTACGAGTCGCGCAGCACGCCCAGGATGTCCCGCAGCTTCATGATGGGCTTGCCGCCGAAGCCGCCGGTCGGGAACTCCCGCTCCAGGTCCCACAGGGTCAGCCCGTGCTGGTTGATGTCCAGGTCGGGATGCTTGCGCTGCCGGTACTCCAGCGGGTCGGTGTCGGCCATCAGGTGACCGCGCACCCGGTAGGCGTGGATCAGCTCGTGCACCCGGGCGGGCCGGGTGACGTCGTCCTCGTGGCCGGCCGGGATGTCGTGCACCCAGCGGATGGGCTCGTACGGGATCCGCAGCGCCTGGAAGACGTCGTCGTAGAACCCGTCCTCGCCGAGCAGCAGCTGGTGGGCCCGGCGGAGGAAGTCACCGGACTGCGCGCCCTGGATGATCCGGTGGTCGTAGGTCGAGGTCAGGGTGACGGTCTTGCTGACGGCCAGCCGGGACAGCGTCTCCTCGGACGCGCCCTGGAAGGCCGCCGGGTACTCCATCGCGCCGACGCCGACGATGCAGCCCTGCCCGGCCATCAGCCGCGGCACCGAATGCTCGGTGCCGATCGTGCCCGGGTTGGTCAGCGTGATGGTGGTGCCCGCGTAGTCCTCGACGGTCAGCTTCCCGGTGCGGGCCCGCCGGACCACGTCCTCGTAGGCCATCCAGAACTGGCGGAAGTCCATCGCCTCCGCGGCCTTCACGTTGGGCACCAGCAGCTGCCGGGAGCCGTCCTTGCCGGCCACGTCGATGGCCAGGCCCAGGTTGACGTGGTCCGGGCGCAGCAGCGCGGGCTTGCCGTCGGCCTCGGCGTAGGCGTCGTTCATGACCGGCATCGCGCCCAGCGCCCGCACCACCGCGAAGCCGATGAGATGGGTGAACGAGACCTTGCCGCCGCGGCCGCGGCCCAGATGGTTGTTGATGACGATGCGGTTGTCCACCAGCAGCTTGGCCGGGACGGCGCGGACGCTGGTGGCGGTGGGCACGCCGAGGCTGGCCGCCATGTTGGCGGCGGTCCGGGCGGCGGCGCCGCGCAGCCGGATCGCCTCGGCGCCGGCCGGGGCCGGCGGGGCGGGGGGCGCTGGCGCGGCACCGGCGGGCGGTGCCGCACCGGGCGGCGCGGCGGCGGGCGGCGCGGCCGGTTCGGCCGGCGCGGCGGGCCGGGCTGCGGGCTGGGTCAGCAGGGTGGCGCCGTCGGTCCCCTCCGGGTGAGCCGGGCCGCCGGACGGCGGCTGGTAGTCGGCGAAGAAGTTCCACCAGGCCATGTCCACGGAGCCGGGATCGGCGAGATAACGCTGGTAGAGCTCGTCAACCAGCCATTCGTTCGGCCCGAAGTCGGTACTGCGGGCGGAGGCCTGGTGCTGCTGGCCGTCGGAACGGCCGCTGACGTGCTCGGCGCTGACTTGCTCGGCCTGATCCGCGGACGCCCGCGGCGACTCAGGAGGCACGGCGGACATCGCCCTCTTCCAACGTGTGAGTAACCCCTTGCTGCCCTACCCAAGGCTACCTGGCGCGCCAGCGGCAGCAGCCGGTGCCGGGCTCATGATCCCTCCGGCAGCCGGTCCCTGTCATGCCGTGAGAGCCAGTTCACATACGGGCCCTTGGGGACGATACGGGTGGGATTGATCCAGTCCTGTGACTGGTAGTAATGGCGCTTGATGTGACCGAAGTCGGTGGTGTCGCCGAAGCCCGGCCGCTGATAGAGGTCGCGCGCGTATCCCCACAGGTTCGGGTAGTCGGTCAGCCGGTGCAGGTTGCACTTGAAGTGGGTGTGGTACACCGCGTCGAAGCGCACCAGGGTCGGGAAGAGCCGGACGTCCGCCTCGGTGAGCCGGCTCCCGAGCAGGAACCGCCGGGTGACCAGCCGGTCCTCCAGCGCCGCGAGGGTGGCGAAGAGGGTCTCGAAGGCGAGCTCGTACTTGGCCTGGTCCTCCGCCAGCCCTGCCTTGTACACCCCGTTGCTGACCGCGTGGTAGATGAGCGTGTTGAGCGCGTCGATGTCGGGCCGCAGCTCGCGCGGGTAGAGCTCGGGGGCGCCGGGCCGGTGGTAGGCGCGGAACTCGGTGCTGAACGTGAGCGTGATCTGGTTGATGTCGTTGGTGACGATCTGCCGGGTCCGGCTGTCCCAGATGCACGGGACGGTGAACCGCCCGGTGTAACCGGGGTTGGCCGCCAGGTACAGCTCCGACAGGTACTGCGCGCCGGTCAGCGGGTCCCGCCCGCCGGTGGCGGCGGGGAACCGCCACCCCCGGTCGTCCCGGATCGGGTCGGTCACGGTCAGCCCGATCGCCTGCTCCAGCCCCAGCAGCCTGCGCACGATGAGCGCGCGGTGGGACCAGGGGCAGGCCAGTGACACATACAGTTGGTAACGGCCGGCCTCGGCAACGAACCCGGTGGACCCGTCCCTCGTGATCCGTGCCGTGAACATGTCCGCTGGCCGGCGTACGGAGCCGCCGACGGTCGGGGGCTCGTAGCCGGGCGCCTGCGTATCTGGCATCACCTGCCCTCCCGGAGGTGCCGCCGGGGATGCGTAATCTGCCCTAGATAATGCCTCCCAGGGCATCCTGGTCGGTAGGGAACGGCCCAAGCAGACCAAAGGGCGCGGTACGCCGAGGGCCAGAAGGAGGGAGCACGGGTGGGTTCGATCGCGGCGGAACTGGCCCGCCTCAGCGGCCCGCTTGCCTACGCGGTGGTGGCGGCGCTGGTGTTCGGGGAGTGCGCGCTGTTCCTCGGCTTCGTGATCCCGGGCGAGACCGCCGTGGTGATCGGCGGGGTGCTGGCCAGCCGCGGCCGGGTGTCGCTGCCGCTGCTGATCGCGGTGGTGGTGGCCGCCGCCATCATCGGCCCGCTGGCCGGCTACGAGGTGGGCCGCCGGATGGGCGGCCGGGTGGTCGCCTCCCGCTACCTGCGCAAGCTGTCCGGCACGGTGGACAAGGCCACCAGGACCCTGAACGCCCGCGGCCCGGCGGCCGTGCTGGTGGGCCGGTTCACCGCGGTGCTGCGGGCCCTGATGCCCGCGCTGGCCGGCACCGCCCGGATGCCGTACCGCACCTTCGCCCTGTACAACGCGATCGGCGGGGTGGTCTGGGGCGCCGGCTACTCGCTGCTGGGCTACCTGGCCGGGTCCGCCTACGCGGTGATCGAGCGCCGGGTCGGCGCCGGGCTGGCCATCGTCATCGCGGCGCTGCTGGTGGCCGCGGCCGCGGTGTGGGGGGTGCGCCGCCACCGGCGGGCCCGGGATGCGGCGCCGGCCGGGGCGGGCGTGCCCGCCGTGGCCCCGGCGGACGCGCTGGCCGCCGCGGCGGGCCCGGACCCGGCCGTGGCCGGCGGTGCCGCCGAGCCCGCGGAGGGCTGAGCCTGGCCGCGGGTTATGAATCATCTCCGGGGTGCGATTTCCTTGCCCATACCCGCTGGTAGCTATTGGGGCGTTGCCGTTCCGCCGTGCTTACATGGCACCTGGAGGTGGGGTCCGGTGCGGGAGTTCGGCGATCTGGAAATGGCGATCATGGACGTGATGTGGTCCGCTGCGCGCCCGTTCGCGGTCCGGGAGGTCCGGGAGCGCCTGCACTACAACCGGCCGGTCGCCTACACGACCGTGATGACGGTGATGGACATCCTGCACCGCAAGGGGGTCCTGCGGCGGGACAAGGACGGCAGGGCCTGGCGCTACTGGCCCGCTGAGGCGCGGGAGGAGCACGACGCCCGGCTGATGGCCGAGGCGCTCCGCTCGGGCGGTGACGAGAGCGTCACGATGCAGCGTTTCGTCGAGTTCGTCAGCGCGGATGAGATGGAGACACTGCGCAGAGCCATCCTCCAGGCCAGTTCCTAGATAACATCGGCGGGCGTGACATGTCTCACGCCGCCCTATTTGGCGCGCTCGCCCCATTTGCCCCGAGGAAGCGCCCGGTGATCCGTTGACGACGCAGGAGACCCCGGACGCACGGCCGCTGACCTTCGCCGGTAACGGCGGGTCAGCTGCTGATGACCGGCTGGCGTCAGCCATGAGCAGCACCCCCGCCCTGCGGGGGTTCCCCGGCGGCCCCGGCCTGCCGGGGACAGGCCAGGACGGTGAGAGCCCGGCCGCCCAGGGCGCCAGCGGCCGCGCGTCCTCCCCGTGGCAGCGCGCCCAGCACGCCTGGCAGGCCGCGGGCGCCGACTGGGTCCGGGAGCCGGGCTGGCTGCCCGCGCCGGCCTGGTCGGACGCGGCCCGCCGGCACCGGGTCGCTGGCCCGCAGCAGGCCAAGCCGGTCGGCGCCGACTGGGACCACACCGAGCCCATCCCGGCCATCAAGGCCGCCGGATACGGCGGCCTGCTGCGCGGGGCGGGCCACGGCAAGCCCCGGCCCGGAGGCGAGCGCGGAAGACGCAGCCGGTTCGCCGCCCCTGGCATCGCGGGCCCGCTGATCGCCGGGGTGGCGGTGACGGCGCTGGCCGTGTCCGTCGCCACCGTCGTCCTGACCCGCCAGCCCGCACCGCCCGCCAGGCCGGCCGGCCTGCTGCCCGGCTACCCGGCTGCCCGGCTGGCGGACGCCACATTCGCGGCCGGGACCGCGGCCGCCGCCCCTGGCGTGCTGCCCGCCCTCACCGCGGTCGCCGCCGACGGCAGCACCGTGGTGGCGGCCGGCTCCCAGGCCGGGCCGCCGTCGCGGCGGGCGGTGCTGCTGGTGTCCGCCGACGGCGGCGGCAGCTGGCGGCTCGCCAGCCTGCAGGCGCCAGGCGGCGACGTGACCGGCGGCGGGGTGCCGGTCCTGCTCGCGGGCGGGCCGGGCGGCTGGCTCGCGCTGGCCTGCCAGCCCGGGGGGGCACAGTGCGGCCAGGACAACTGGGCGTCCGCGACCGGCGCTGTCTGGCACGAGCAGCCGGGCATCGGCCTGCGGCCCGGGGACCGGGTCCTCGGCCTCGCCCGCACCGGCACCGGGTTCCTGGCGGTGGGCGTGCACGTCCCGCCCGCCGGGCCCGCCCGGCCCCGCGGCGTCCTGTGGTCGTCCCCGAACGGGGTCACCTGGCGGCGCAGCGCCGCGCCCCGGCTCGGCCTGCGTCCCGGGAACGCGGTCACCGCGCTGGAGCAGGTCGCCGCCCGCGGCGACACGATCGTGATCACCGGTGCGGCTGCCCCGGCCGGGGCCACCATCCGGGGCCGCCGGACCGCGCTGCCCGCGCCGGTGCGGGCGTGGCGGAGCGCCAACGCCGGCGCCACCTGGGCCCCGGTGCGGCTGCCCGCGGGGCACGGGGCGACCGGGCTGATCAGCGGCGTGGCCCCGGACCGCAGCGGCTTCGTGCTGATCCGCCCCGGCCGCGGGGCCGGCGGGCGGCCGGACGCCGTCGCCTACCGCTCGGCGGACGGCCTCAGCTGGCAGCTCGCGGCCGTGCTGGCGGGCGCCCGGCACACCGGCCTGCGGGTCACCGGCGTGTCCGGGAACACCAGCGGCGCGGTGCTGGCCGCCACCGAGACGGCCCGCGGCGGCCAGGCCGCCGAGGTGGCGCTGCGGACCGGTACCGGGCGGTCCTGGCAGCGGGTGCTGCTGCTAGGCCGCGCGG
>JBLMWU010000295.1:0-33001 GCA_050257395.1 Gemmatimonadota bacterium
GGTGCTGTGGGAGTATGCGCACCGCTGGCTGGCCGGGCTCCCGGACCTCCCCCGTGCCGCCTGCCGCGACCATGACCCCGAGCTGTGGTTCCCGCGCAACGGTGACGGCAGCAAGGCGATAGCGATCTGCGCCACCTGCCCGGAGAAGGCCCCGTGCCTGAAGTGGGCGATCGAGCATCATGCCCGCCACGGCATCTGGGGCGGTCATCAGTTCCGTGGGAGCTGGTACGGCCAGCCTCTCTGGACCGGGCGGCAACGAGGGCGCAGGCATGGTGCAACCGCGTGACGCGGTGGCCGTCCAGGTCCCGGCTGGTGTGCTGCTGACCCGCCGGGGCTCGGCCCTGGTGCTCCTCGCGGTCGAGCTGGCGCAGCGCACCGCTGCCGCCCGCGACGGTGGCGGGCACCAGCACCGGACCTGGTGACGCTGACCGGCGTGCTCCGGCAGGCGCTCCGCGACGGGACAGCATCAGCGCAGGCCAGCAGCCCGGACGGGACACGGGTTGCCCCTGCTGCCGCTCCCCGGGTCACGATGACGACGGCGGGCGCGGCTCAGGCTCTCGGCGTAACCGCTGACGCGATCCGCCACGCGATCCGCCGCAGGAGCCTGACGGCGGAGCGCATAGAGACCGGCTGGCGGATCGAGCCGGGCGATGTTGAGCGGTACCGGAGGCAGCGTGATGGGCGGCAGCGGCAGGCGCGTGCGGGACGACTACAACCTGATCTTGGCCTCGGTGCGGGCGGGGAAGATCAGCCCGGCGCGGGCGCTGTGGTGGGCGCGTCAGGCGGCAGCCGGTGAGCCCATCGGCGTGCTCGCGTCGATGACCGCACCACCCGGCCCCAGGGCGGCGGTCCCGGCACGCCTCGCCTCCCAGCTCCTCGACATCCTCGTCACCGGAGCCCCGGTCCGTGCGGCGATGACCAGCACGGGCGAGGAGCTGACCGACGAGGAGTGGTTGCGGCTGTTCGGCCGGCTGCCCGGCCACGAGGAGGAGCCGAAGACGCACCTGGTCTACCCGGGCGAGCAGCAGGGCCAGCCCAACCGGCAGGGCGTGACGTGGGACGGCTACATCAGGGCCGCTCAGCAGGTTGACGACCTGGGCGACGACATGCTGTACCTGCTTCTGTTCCCGCCGGAGGAGCCATGACCAGGTGGCGTGTCACTGCGCCATACGTCACCGTCCATTCGGTGTCGGCGGCTCCCCGCGTGCCCGGCCGGGGCTTCACCGTGCTCCCAGTCGTCGGCCTGCACGCCGGGAACGTCCTGCCGGCCGACGTGCCCTTCGCTGACATCGCCCACCTGCTGAGCACTGGGCAGATCGAGGCGATCAGCGAGGGCGAAGGCCAGCCGTGACTCGGGTAGGCACGGCCGGGCAGCGGCATCGGCGTCAAAGCCACCTGGGCCAGGGGTCTCGTCGGCCCTGCTTGGGAGCCAAGGGACAGGAGGCCCCCTCCTTTCGGGCCGCAGATCGTCCCTGCGCCTTCGCCGCACCTGCCGGGGTGCCCGCCCGCTATCTGGCACGGGCGGGTACCCCGGAACCAGTCTTCGTCGGTAGCCTTTTGGCTCGGCCACCACGGAGGCAGAGCGATGGCAGTAAACCCGGCCACGGTCCGCGAGAAGAACGTGCGCATCACAGAGACGCCAAGCGGCAGGGGGGTGCAGGTCGTCATCACCATCCAGAAGATGGACAACGGTGGCGTCTACATCAACTGTGGCGGCCAAGATTCCCGGCCGCTGGGTGGCGTCGGCAGTGATCCTCCGTCATTGGATATGGCCGTCAACGGTATCCCGGCTGTGGTCAGCATCGCGGTGGAGGAGCTGCTGAAGGAATCAGCCCGACGCGCCCGTCTGACCAAGGGTTCAAACTGACCCCACTACCGCCCGCCATGCACAGCGATCAGTGGGCGCTGGTCCTCTACAAAGCTTGGTCGTTCTGGGTCAAGCGATCCAAGAGCTGGCGGCCTGCCTGCGTGACCGTGAACGCCACGCGGGACGACTGCCACGGCGTCGAGCTGGTTTCTGTCCCGATCAGGCCGTGCGACTCAAGGGTCCACATCAGCGCTGGCAGGCTGTCCCCGAATCCAGGGTCGCGGGCCGTGATAGCGCCCGGTGACCAACCACCATGGAAGACGCTGCCGCTGAGCTTCCCTGGCAACGGCGTTTCGCTTGCCATGAGGGCCAGCAGCCGGATGTGCGGCTCGTCAATGTCGGCCACAGCCCTGATGAACAGCAGCTCATCGTCCACCCGTGCGTCGTCGCCAGCGATCCCGGCAGCCAAAGCACGGCCGAGAGCACGGCGCTTTTCGCGCAGAGCGGTGTCCTGGGCGACGCCGAGGGCACGGGCGAGCAGTTCATGACGGCGGTCGTCGGCCACGGCCTTAAGCAGGAGGTCCTCCGGCGACTCGCCTGATGCCTCGGCCGCATCGCCAAGCGCCTCGGCAGCGTTGCGGTTCCACCGCTGCCTGATGCGCGTGGCGACATGGGAGAGAACCATCTCCATGGCTGGTGACAGCGTTGTGGCAATGGCCGCCGGGTCAGGCCCCAGCAAGCCCGCCAGTCCCGTGAGCGCTGCCGCGCTCGTTCGCACCGCCAGTTCCCTGCGGCCGTCCCCGTCTTCCATGGCCGGGAACGATACGGGCAGATTGCATCATTCCAGCGCACGACATGCCGCTCAACAGGCCCTGTTATCCTCCACGGCCCAGCTTCCTGGCCGCTACCCATTGGTCTCACCTGCGGGAATGCTGCTGAGTTTGGGTGGTTAGCCCCCTGTTACTGCCAGCGGCCTGAGGGGGCAGGGTAAGCCGGACGCATGGCTCCGGCCTCTCCGTCGAACAGGTCTGACTTCAAACGTCCAGACCGCGGGCCCGGGCTACTGCGGCCCGCCGCGCAGCGTGGGTAACTGAGCGGCAAAACCGCAGTAGGCTTGCCGGCCGGGGGATTCCCGCCAAAGGTCACGATCAATGCCTAGCGGCTGCACCGAGCCAGGGAGGTGCAATGGAAGACACCTGGTGGAGCAGAGATTTGCCTGTCCTGGATGCGACCGTGAAGCTGTTCCAACGGCAGGACTTTGTGGAAGTCGGGGAACTCGCCAGGGCGACTGGCTTTGAGGTGACGGATGTAGCTCAAGCTCTGCTCGACATGCGGTATGTCTACGTAAGCGAGATCCAGAGCATGGGTCCTAAGGACCAGTGGTGCATCACAGGAGTCACCGCCAAAGCCCGCCGTGCTGTGGGCCAGTGGCCGACACCTGAGAATGTTGTTGCACGCTTGGCCGAGGCGTTTACTGCAGCCGCCGAACAGGAGCCGGATTCGGAACGGCGTAGCAAACTTCGCGCGGTTGGCGGATTCCTCGCTGAGACGGGCAAGGATTTCGCCGCTGAGGTCGTGGCAAAGGTGATCGGGCAGCACACCGGGTCAGTATGATGCTCGCCCTGCTCAGGATGCATCCCCAGAGCTACGGCCGATACGACGCGGGCCTTCCGCGAGGACGCGAGCGGCTGGAAGACGACCTGGTCGAGAAGGCCCGCCCCGATCTCGGGCTCCCCGGGCCGGGTGTGCGCTCTCGCGGTTGATGGCAGGAAGCTCCGCCAGCGGAGGTTGACCCGCACAACGCGCCCTGCCTCTTGGGCGGGCTTCTACAGGTGAGGCACCACCAGCAGTTCGCGGCACGGCCGCCCATGGCAGTTCGCCTCGTCCCTGGGCGGCGTTGTACTGATCCCTTGAAGCCGCGCTGACTAGAGTTCCGTTGTGGTCACTCAGGTGCCCCATGAGGGATTGACCTCGGTGGAGCAGTCGCTGGTCGAGCATGTCGGCCGTGGGGAATGGCTCGACCTGACCGCCGATGATGAGGTGGTTGACGAGGCCGCGATGCGGTCATGGGGCGACGACCGAGCCATCTCGGCGACCGTGATCCGCGACATCCTGCGCGGGAAGCTGGCGGCCGACCGTGATCCGCATGGGCTACGGCTCCGGGGGGCCAGGATCACCGGCCAGCTTGACCTGGAAAATCTCAGTACGGAAGTCAACTTGGAGCTGGAAGATTGCCTCCTTGAGGAAGGCCTAGTCGCCCGGGATGCCCACCTCGCTTTTGTCCGCCTGACCGGATGCCAGCTTGAACACCCTGCCGAGCCCCCCCTGAACGCAGCCCGGCTCACGTGCAGTGGCCTCGGCCTGACCAAAGCAACCATCATCGGCCACGCTGATCTTGGTGCGGTCCGCCTGCCCGGAGCCCACATCGACGGCAGCCTCGAATGCGACGGGGCGACCCTGCTCAACGACTTCGGGGCCGCCCTGTACGCCGAGGGCGTGCAGGTCGGCCAGGGCATGTTCCTCGTCGGCGGGTTCACTGCCACGGGCGCCGGCGATCCCGGTGCAGTCAACCTACGCGGGGCCAGCATCGGCAGCCTCGAATGCGACGAGGCGGTCCTGCGCAACGAGACCGGGGCCGCCCTGTACGCCGACGGCCTGCAGGTCGGCCAGGGCATGTCCCTCGGCGGCGGGTTCACCGCCACCGGCGCCGGGGCTGATGGCGCGGTCCAG
Organism: Gemmatimonadota bacterium; assembly: GCA_050257395.1. Lineage (GTDB taxonomy): Bacteria > Actinomycetota > Actinomycetes > Streptosporangiales > Streptosporangiaceae > JAIRTY01. Next base: position 4,538 of record JBLMWU010000295.1, read on the forward strand.
CTGCGCGGTTCCCGGATCGGAGGCCAACTCACCTGCGACGGGGCGGTGCTACGCAACGACTCCGGACCTGCCCTGCACGCTGACGCCCTGCAAGTTGGCCAGGACATGTTCCTGCGCGACGGATTCGCCGCCACTGGCAGCGGTAAGGCCGGCGCAGTCCGCCTGCTCGGGGCCAACATCGGCGGCCAGGTCGCCTGCATCGAGGCGAGCCTGTGCAACAACTCGGGCCCTGCTCTCGACGCCGAGGGTCTGCAGGTCGGCCAGGACATGATCCTGCGCGGCGGGTTCACCGCCACCGGAGGCGGGGCCGGTGTGGCAGTCGATCTGACAGGTACGCGCGTGGGGGGGACGCTCGTGTTCGCTCCGGGCCGCCTTCGGCACGCGACCGACCCTCATCACAAGCTCGCGGTAGATGGCCTGACCTACGCCGGCGTGCCCAAGTCGATCTCCGCCGGGGAATGGCTGGGCTTGCTGCGGAATGGCACCCCTGGCTACAGGGCGCAGCCGTATCAGCAACTGGCCGCCGGGTACCGGGCCCTAGGCGATGAGCGGCAGACCCGCGAGATCTTGATAGCCCAACGGGATGACCAGCTCACCCGCACTCGCCCGCGTCCCCGGTGGCCTGAGCGGTGGTGGGGCTGGATCACCAAGGTCACCCTCGGCTACGGTTACAAGCCCTGGCGGGCACTGTGGTTCCTCGCCGGGATAGTGGCGATCTCCTGTCTGCTCGCGGTCGCACTCGGCTCCCACGGTGCGTTGGCGCAGACGGCTAACACCGCGGCACCGGGCGGGCCGTGCACGGTGGTTCAGCGGGTAAGCGTGGGGCTGGATCTGAACTTGCCGGTTGGCACCAGCCTGGCCCGGGCGGACTGCGACCTGACCAGGGATCCGACCAGTGCGGCCGCCACGTGGCTGATCGCCGGAGGCTGGGTACTGCGGCTCCTGGCATGGGCATTCGCGGCGCTGTTCATCGCCGGGTTCACCAGTGCCGTACGCAAGACCTGAGCGGCAGATGCGGCCTACGGGCTGCCTCTGGGGCCTGCATCCGGTTCAGCAGCTTCCACTTCCCGGGTGCAGGCCCCAGCCATCGAGGGGGAGTTCACCGCCATAAACCGCACAGCCCCATCGGCGCTGACCAGCAGGTTCCGGGAAGCGTGCCCACCTGTGCCGGTTAAACGGCCAGAGACACCAGCGCAGACGCGGAAACCTCCGCACGCCAGGGCGGCGACGGACAGACTGTTCCGCGTGACCTTGGCCACCGCCGCAGCCTTCACAGCCGCCGCGATCTCGCTGCTCAACATCATCGTCACCGCCCGCCTGGGAAAGCTCGGCACGCTTCATCAATGGCACCGCGATGAGATGCGGCCCATCGTCGCGAAAATCCTCGCCCTCTCCCGCGAGACGCTCGCCACGTGGGACAGCCTGACCCTGACTAGAATCCTGTGGCTCCGCATGCGTGGTGACCCTGCGAAGCACGATGAGATGGAGAAGTACCAGTTGAAGGACCTGGAGGAGTGGGAGACCGGCCATGATCAGGTGGCCGCGCTCCGGGTCGAGGTGGCCAGCCTCGATCTGATCGCCCACATCCCCGCCCGGGAGGCCGCCAGGGCGCTCTTGCAGGCCCATGAGGACACGTCCCGCCTGCTCCTGCGAGAGCATCGGGAAGACGCCCCCCTGAAAGGCGCGGGGGACACGATCCGGGCATTCCGCGAGGACCGCAAGCGGCTGGAAGACGACCTGATCGAGAAGGCCCGTGCCGATCTTGGGCTCCCCGGGACGGGGTGGCGTGCGTTGCTGCGGATCAGTCCTGCCAGAAGCCGTGATCTTCCCCCGGTGCCCGCCGAGCAGGGTCCTCGGCCACGGTCATGATGTGCCGCCCTTGCGCGGACCTGCCGCCCTGGCTTTGGCCGCCGCCTCCGCTTCGCCCAGCGTCAGCACCCCGCCGTCCACCAGCCCGGCCAGGTCGCATGCCTGCTCCCGGAGCCTGGCCAGGCGTGCCCGGGGCGAGCGCCGGGCACGCGAGGTGCGGAGCGATAGCTCCTGCATGTGAGCCCGGCGGGCCTGCCTGGCGAGCCTGGCCCGCTCCCCCGGGTCGGTCACTTCGGCGGGCACGGCATCAAGCCACCGCTGCCAGGCGGCGTCACGGGCGGGCTTGGTCACCGCGTCCCGCTGGGCCTTGGTGAGCTTCGACCAGCGGCGGTTCTGCGCGATCTTGGAAGTCAATGAGGGCATGATGTGCGCCTCCTGGGTTGCCAGGTGGCGCGGCTTTCCGAGTCCCCTGCTCGCGCATGTCAGTGGGGCCAACCGACGTCGGAGGGGTCATGCCTCCCCCGGCGGGGTAATCGACTCTGCGGGCGAGGGTACTCGATACATCGGTGTGCGGGCATCCCCGGGCGGCATAAGCCCAGGTCAGAGGTGGTGTCCATCGGCGGGCCCCGTTACCGCTGGTAAGCGGCCCAGGCGGGTACTGGTAACCAGTGGGGCTGGGCGTGTGTCTTGGGGTGATGTCTGCGGGTATTGTCCCAGGTCAGAGAGGAGTGAGCGCAAAGCCGATACCCGCGTAACACGCGTGAAACACTTGGGACACGGCTCGGAAATCGCGAGCGCCTAACGTCCGAGGCGCGGTCCTGCGGCAGGCACAACCCCGTGCGGACAAGACAAGACAGGGCCCCGCAGTGCAAGGAGGGTTGATGTTCACGAGCGCCGACGAGGTCCTCAGGTTCATCGGCGACAACAAGATCGAGTTCGTCGATGTCAGGTTCTGCGACCTGCCCGGGACTGTCCAGCACTTCACCGTCCCGGTGGAGAACTTCGACGCGAAGGTCTTCGAAGAAGGGCTGATGTTCGACGGATCCTCGATCCGCGGGTTCCAGCAGATCCACGAGTCGGACATGCTGCTGATGCCGGACCCGAGCACGGCGATCGTCGACCCGTTCCGCCAGCACCCGACGCTGAACATCACGTTCTTCGTCAACGACCCGCTGACCGGCGAGCCGTACACCCGCGACCCGCGCAACATCGCCCGCAAGGCCGAGGACTTCCTGCGTGGCACCGGCATCGCGGACACCGCGTTCTTCGGCCCCGAGGCCGAGTTCTACATCTTCGACTCCGCCCGCTTCTCGACCTCGCCCCAGGAGGGCTACTACCACCTCGACTCGATCGAGGGCGCGTGGAACACCGGGCGTGACGAAGAGGGCGGCAACCTCGGCTACAAGCCCCGCTACAAGGGCGGCTACTTCCCGGTGCCGCCGATGGACCACTACACCGACCTGCGGTCGGAGATGGTCAGGATGCTCATCAAGTGCGGCATCCCGGTGGAGATGCAGCACCACGAGGTCGGCACCGCGGGCCAGGCCGAGATCGACATCCGGTTCGGGCCGCTGCTGCACATGGCCGACAACCTGATGAACTACAAGTACGTGATCAAGAGCGTGGCCCGGGCGGCGGGCAAGACCGTCACCTTCATGCCGAAGCCGCTCTTCGGTGACAACGGCTCCGGCATGCACTGCCACCAGAGCCTGTGGAAGGACGGCACGCCGCTCTTCTACGACGAGGTCGGCTACGGCGGCCTGTCGGACACCGGCCGGTACTACGTCGGCGGCCTGCTCAAGCACGCCCCGTCGCTGCTGGCCTTCACCAACCCGACGGTGAACTCCTACCACCGGCTGGTGCCGGGCTTCGAGGCCCCGGTCAACCTGGTCTACTCGCAGCGCAACCGCTCGGCCTGCTGCCGGATCCCGATCACCGGGTCCAACCCGAAGGCCAAGCGGATCGAGTTCCGGGTGCCCGACCCGTCCGCCAACCCCTACCTGGCGTTCGCGGCCATGCTGATGGCCGGCATCGACGGCATCCGCAACAAGGTCGAGCCGCCGGAGCCGGTGGACAAGGACCTCTACGAGCTGCCGCCGGACGAGGCGCTGTCGATCCCGAAGGTCCCCGGCTCGCTGGAGAAGGTGCTCGACACCCTCGAGGCCGACCACGACTACCTGCTCGAGGGCGGCGTGTTCACGCCGGACCTGATCGAGACGTGGATCGACTACAAGCGGACCAACGAGCTTGACCCGATCCGGCTGCGCCCGCACCCGCACGAGTTCGAGCTGTACTACGACATCTAGCAACACTGCAGGTCAGACTGCCTAAGCGGTCACCTGGGCCGTGCTGGGGCCATCGCCCGTGCTGTTCCCGTCCCGGAACACGCGGTCGGCGGCCCCAGCCCTATCCGTGCTGCCAAGTCCCGGGAGTGCGGGGCACTGGGTGACCGCCGACTCGACGGCCTCGTCGCTGATGATGACAGCCCAGCTAGCCGGTCCTTTAGGCCGCCTGGACTTCGGTTGGCCTGTGGTCCCACCTTTTGCGCTCGCGCTCGAACCTCTTGATGGTTATCGCTTCGGCCGGCCCCGGCAGGAACCGCCACAATAGCCAGGGTCTCCGGGCCGCCGCCGGCGCGAAGATCATCGCCTTGTTGGCCTGGAGGCCGCGCAGCACATCCGTGGCGGCTTGCCCCGGTGGGGACAGAGCGCGGATGCCGCTCATGCGCCTGAGGAACGGGACCGGGTCGAGTTGCTCCTCACTTGGGGTCATCGCCAGCCCGCGCGTTTTCTCTTCGTGCTTCTGGTCCAGGATCGGGGTGTCGACGATGCCCGGGATCACCACGCTGACCCGGACCCCGCTCCCTGCCGCTTCCGCCCGAAGCCCCAGGCTCAAACCCACCACCGCGAACTTGGCGGTGGCATAGGGCAAGAGCCCGGGCGCTGGGCCTAGCCCCGCAAGCGAGGCGGTGTTCACGATGTGGCCATACCCTTGATCGAGCATCAGGGGGTAGGCCGCCCGGACCCCGTGGATCACCCCGTACAGGTCGACGTCGATCGCGCGCTGCCAATGGGCCAGCGAGAATTCGCGCACATAGCCTGCCATCGCGATTCCTGCGTTGTTGAACATCAGGTCGAGCCGCCCGTGGCTGTTGGCCGTCTCGTGCACGGCCGCCATCACCGCCTCGGCGTCGCGGACGTCGAACACCCTGCCGGCCGCCCGGCCCGGGCCGATCCGGGAGATCCGCTCGGCGGCCCGGTGGACGCCCTCCTCGTCGACGTCGGCGAGCAGGACGAAGCAGGACCGCCGCACCAGACCCTCCCCCAAGGCGGCGCCGATGCCCGAGGCCCCGCCAGTTACGATGGCCACCTTCCAATCGCGCATCACCCCTACCTCCCCTGGGCCGGGCGGGTTCCGTGCCGCCTCGCACCAGGCATGGCCGTCAGCAGCCGCGCAGGTCTTCTCTGCCGGCGCCGCTCGCTCAAGGGCAGCGCCGCCGCGCGGGGGTGGCCCAGCAGCTGCCGCAGCGGGGCGTCACCAGAAAGGCATGAACGGCCACGATGGATGCCGATGCCGGCACAGGACCGCTCCGCCCCGGCGCCGCCCGCCACGGCGCCGTTTCGCCCACCACCACGCCTCTTGCGGCACGATCTGCCTGATGCGCACTCATGGCCGTGTCACTGTTTCGCAAGGGCAGGCGTGGCGTACTGGTCGAGCGGTGGTGTGTCCGGGTAGCTGACCGTGAACCGGCCAAACGCCCGGTCGGCGCCGGTGTAGCCGTGGTAGTCCCGCGCCGGGCCGGTCGGCGTGCCGGCCGGGAGAATGCTGCGGTGGTCGAGGTAGGAGAAGACGGCCAGGGGCGCGGGTGAGATCCCCAGCCGGCGCAGCCGGTTGGCTACCTCATGGTCGCCGAGCAGCAGTTCGCCGCCGCCTCCGAGCCGGGCCTGCATGTGGCCCAGGACCGGTACCACGGTCTCGAGTAGCTCGCCGTGCAGCGTGGTGTAGGCGACCAGAGGCCGGCGCTCGGCCAGCACTGGCCCACGCGGCCGTACGGTCAGCGTGAGGATGGGCGACCCGCCTTCGGACAGGACGACCCGCCGGAAGCTCGGGTCCTCGGTGAAGTCCATGTCGGCGACGAACTTCGGGAAGCCCCACCCTGCGATCCCGCCCTCGCGTGCCTCGATCGTAGTTACCGGCAGATGCAGCACGAATCCCCTCAGCTGGCCGGCTAGCAGCGGCAGCACCCGCGGCGCCTCCCCGGTGGTGACCACCGCTGCGACGGAGATCTCACCGTAAGGCGCCAGGCTGCTGGTCGAGCCGTCGGCGGCGGTCCAGGTGATCGCGTGGTAGCGAAATGCGGTCACTGCCACCAGCGCGCGGCCGTCCCTCCAGCGGGCCGGGCGGATCACTTCGCTGGGAAGCTCGTCGGCCACCGCGTCGTACGACGCTGCATGCAAGGACATGAACACGTCGTTGTGGTGGTAGAACACGGGCAGCCTGACCTGGGTGTCACCTGCAGTGATGACCGGCCTCGGTCCCTGCCACTGATAGAAGTCCTTGCGGCGCGACATGAGTCACCGCCCCCTTCACAACGGAATCCCCTCCTGCCAGCGTCGCCGCACCGCGCGCCGACGGCACAAGGGCACTTGGCCCCACGGCAGAGTGACCAATGCCCCACGTGCCAGAATCCCGCCACGCCGTACGAGACCACGACCCGGGGAACTGCCGCCAGCACTGCCTCCCCTCCAGGCTCGCCAGGGCGGTTCAGCCCGACCCCGGCTGCATCGCGCTAGGCCGGCACGTGTGGGTGCTGCCGCACGAAGTCGAGCACGTCGCGGGGGAACCGCCTGTCGGACATCGCGCCGAGGTGGTCCTTGCCCGGGTAGAGCTTGAGGGTGCAGTCGGGGATGAGCCGGGCGGTCTCCTCGTAGATCTCCTTCGCAAACCAGCGGTCCCGGTCACCGCACACCAGCAGCATTGGCACCGAGACCTCGGGAAGGACCTCACGCCCGTCGAACGCGTTCGTTGCTTCCGCCGCGATGGTGACATCACTCGGGATGTATGGGGCCGCGTAGTTGACCCGGGCCACGAGTGCGGCCAGGACCCGGGCGGCAGGCGCTGGGATGCGCCGGATGCCGGGGTACAGGAGGTTGCCCAGCACCGCGGCTGCCTCGGTCTTCCTGCCCTCGCTCAGCAGCCGGGCGGAGTCCCGGTTGGCAACCTTCCCCTGCTCGCTCATCGTGTATCCGGCGACGCCGATGGCGATATGACCGAACCGGTCGGCATGCCGGGCAGCCAGGCAGCAGCCGATCATGCCGCCGGTGGACTCGCCGATCACCAGATCGACCTTCCCGCCGAACTCGTCGGCGATCACCTGGGCGTAGTCCCCGGCTATGTCGGCAAGCGTGTAACCCACGGCCATGTTCGGCCGCTGGGAGACGATCCAGACGCTGTACCCCGCCTCGACGAACGGGCGAACCATGACCGCCATCAGCGCCAGGAGCGGCCCCCCGGGTACTCCGAGGAAGGGACCGCCCAGCCACAGCAGCGTCTTCGGGCCGGTGCCCAGCCTGGCGTAGCCCATTCCGTTCGCGAAACTGCCGGTGACCGGTTTCGGCCTCGCGTGCCCGCGCGTTCGCAGCCGGTGCCGGACCAGCGCACCAGCCAAGACCGCACCAGTTACTGACCCCGCGCCCAGGGCGATTACCGAACCTCTGCGCACACTCGCCCCCGTCTAGGTCTCGATCTTCTTCTTCATGTTCGTCAGGATGGTGTCGAGGTCCCGATCGCCGTTCCAGGCGAAGAGGTCGACGACTTTGTCCATCAACGGCACCTTGCTGGACCACTCGAAAGCCAGTGACAGTGTCGTGCCCGCTGGGTCGGGCTCGAAAGTCCATGTCCACACCGGCCCGGTGGAGGAACGGTCCACAATCCGCTCGTTAAGGATGTACTCCTCGCGGGTCATGACACCGTGGATGTGGAGGAGCAGCATGGTGCTCTTCCACGCATACGTCGACCCGACACCCTCCGGGGTCAAGGTGACGTCGGTCAATGCGGCGCGCCCGCCCTCGGACATCGCCTCGTAGAAGTGCCGCGGGTCCTTGACGTAGCCGAACACCGTTTCCACTGGGGCGTCGATGTGCACAGTTCGCTTGTGCGTTGTTGTGGTCATCGCGCTGGGTCCCTTCCAGCCGAACCCGCCCGGCCGCGCCCTGCGACCTGCTGCTCCTGGGACATCGCTGCCGCAGGCACCCCCAGTGTCAGGTTGCTGCCCGCTCGTCTCGCCCTGCCAGTGCCCAAGGTCCCGACTTCGGTCCCGAACGCTGCCATGGACCTGGAGCTCACCGCCAGACGCGCACCCAGTCCACCCGCATGACCACCGTCCCCGACGGCTGAACGGAATCCGGGGCCAGGGTCAGGTCGAACAGCAGCGCCTGCGGCGTGACAGCCGGGAACGGATGCTGCCACATCAGCGTCCCGTCCCAGTAGAACGCCACGTCGTGCGCGGGCGACCAGACCTCACCGAACCGGTGACAGCCGGCCCCGTACGTCTTCGGCGAGTCCCGGCCCGGCCCGTTGTCACCCGCACCGGTGTAGTGCAGGTGGGCGGCCGCCTGCCCCGCGTACTGATCGTTCAGGCCCTCGATCGTGTCGATCTCGCCGCCGGCGGGCCAATTCCCGCGGTAGCCGACCTGCCACCACGCGGGCCACGCCACGATCCGGCCGGCGCCGTTCCCGGGCAGGCACACCCTGGCCTCGAACGCCCCGTACAGCTGGTGGAACGTCGGCAGGGTGTCCAGGACCGCCCCGCTCCAGGGTTCGGGCCGCCCGCGGCAGTGACTGGCCTGATGGGTCAGCGCCAGGTTGACGAACCCGCCGGACTCGCTGACGTTGCCCGAGTAGTAGCAGGCAGTCTCATAGCCCGGGTTGAACGGGCCCGAGTAGCCGTGCGCCCTGGTGCCGCCCAGCCATACCGTCTCCCACTTCGAGTGGTTGACCGAGGTCCCGTTGAACCCGTCGGCGAAGGTGACGCTGCGGCAGGCGCCGGGCTGCCACGAGGGCTGCACGGGGCATGAGGTGCGGGCCTGGGCCGGGACGGCCCACGCCGCGAAGACGAGGACGAGCGCGGCCAGCAGATGAGCAGGCCAGGAGAGGAGACGGGCGGGGAACAAGGGGGGTCTCCTGAGGGCTGAGGGGGTTAGGGGCGACACTAACCCGCCCCTGCGACAGTTTCAGGTCATCCGGCAGGCCCGCAGCACCGAATCCGCCCAGCTGCTGAACGCACTAGCCAGGTGGGGCAGGCGTGACGCACGGGATCACATCACGGGCGCATGGTGCACCCTGACGGCTGCCAGCGGGCGGCGCCGTGGCCCGCAGGACTGGAGGCGCTTCGATGGCAGGGCGCCGCGGCGCCCCGATGACGGGGCTGGCCGCGCCGGGCCGGCTGGCGGCGATAGCGGGGCGGGTGCCAGCCCGGGACCGGGCGACAGCACGCACCTGCCGAGGGCCGGCCGGGCGGCTGGCCGGGACCGCCGGGCGGGTCAGCCGGATCGCCCTGACCACGCCGAAAGCGGTCACCGCCGCCGCGGCGGCGAAGGCGGCGATGGCGGCTGCCAGAATCACGCTGGTGAGCAGAGTCGCCGCCGAGGTGATCACCGCGACACAAGTCACGATGGCCAGGGCCAGGCCGATCCCGCTGGCATTTCCGCTGCCGCAGCCGCATGAGGCTCCGGGCCTGCACATGAGCGTTCTCCCTCCGGGCACGGGAAGGGCGCGCCAGCACCCCGGCGCGCCCCGTCATCTGCTTCCATTGCGCCTTGCCGCAACGGCCACCGTCATCCTGCCGGCCGGGGATATCCCCCTTGCCCCGCAACGAGGCATTGTTGGCCGTCCGGGGAGATTGCCGCCCGGCGGGCGGCCCTCGTGAGCGGCGCCGGGGGCGGAGTGGTCCTCGCGAGCCTGAACCTGCACGGCGGCCGCGGCGCGGATGGCCGCCCGTTCAGCGTCGAAGCGGCGTGCGCGGGGCTGCACGCGGACGTGATCGCGCTGCAGGAGGTGTGGCGGCCGGACCAGGAGCCGGGCCCGGTGGCCGCGGCGGCCGCCGCCCTCGGCGGCGAGGCGATCCAGGCGACCCTGCTGGCCGGCACCACCCTGGCGGCCCTCGCCATCGCCCCCGACCGGGTGCCCGGCCGGTGGGGGCTCGCGGTGATCAGCAGGCTGCCGGTGACCGGCTCGGAGGTGATCAGCCTCGGCCGGGTGCCCGGCGACCCGGCGCCCCGGGCCGCCCTGGTGGTCACGGTCGGGCTTCGCTGCGGCGGGCTGCTGCGGGTGGCGAACGCGCACCTCACCCACCGGTTCGCCAGCCCGTGGCAGCTGCTGCGGCTGGTGCGCCGCCTGGCCGCGAGCGACGTCCCGACGCTGATCGCCGGCGACCTGAACATGCCCGGGCCGGTCAGCGGGCTGGCGGCGGGCTACGCCCCCGCGGTGGGCGGCCGGACCTTCCCGGCACACCGCCCGCTGGTCCAGCTCGATCATCTGCTGACCGGCCGCGGTGTCACCGGCTGCGAGGGCCGGGTACTGGGCCCGGCCGGGTCTGACCACCTGCCGATCAGGGCCCGGGTCGGTCTCAGCTGATAGTGCCGTGCGCCGGTTCCAGTCGCGGGACGTGGGCGCGGCCCGGTCAGTGCCTGCTGGCCGCAGCGGGCCGGCCCGCGGCAACCCGGGCGAGGTCGGCGACGGTGGAGCCGGCCAGCAGATGCACGGCCTGCGAGGCAGGGGCCGGGCGCACCGCACGCCGCGGCAGCCACACGCGCAGCGCCCCCGGCTCCGACCGGAAGACCAGCGGCGGCTCCAGCTCGAGCGCCTCCCCATCCACCCCGATCGGCACCAGGCCGTCCGACGTGACCTGGAATCGCGGCGCGCTCCATTCCAGCCAGCCCGGGAACCGCCGGACCTGGCCGTCCATTTCCAGCGCCATGAACCGGCGGGCGTCGGCTGCCGCGCTGAGCCGGACCGCCACGATCCCCAGCACCCCGCGGTTCATGTGCTCGCGGGTGCCCCAGCCGCCCGGGTGGACGAGCTGATACGGGTTGTTCGACACCAGGATCAGGTGGGCGGAGGGATAACCGGTCTCGTCCGGGCCGGTGAAGCGCAGGTCCAGCGGCTGCGCGTCCGGGCCCAGCAGGCCCGGCAGGGCGGCCGCCGCGGTCCGCAGCTTGGCGTCCCGGTACTCCGGCGAGTGGATGACCGCGGCGTACACCCCGAGCGAGGCGTTGTTGACGAAGACCCGCCCGTTGACCGTGGCCAGATCCACCCGCCGCTCCGCGCCGTCTGAGTACGCGTCCAGCGCCCCGGTCACGTCCCGCCGGTCCAGGCCCAGGTCGAGCGCGAAGTGGTTGCGGGTGCCCGCGGGCACGCACACGAACGGGATCCGGTGCCGGGCGGCGACGTCGGCGACCAGCGCCTGCGACCCGTCACCGCCCGCCATCCCCAGCACGTCCGCCCCGTCGGCGACCGCCTGCTCGGCCAGTTCCCGCAGGTCGTCACCGGGATGCAGGACGACAGCGCGGATGCCGCGGGCCCGGCACTCCTCCGCCAGCCGGAACCGCTCCGCTTTGCCGCCGCCCGAGCGCGGATTCATGATCAGGACCGGATGGGACGGCGACGCCGCGGGCTGGCCGAGTCTGCGGCTGCGGACCGCGCGGGCGGTCCGCCGCAGCGCATACCGGGCCGCCGGGACCGACAGGGTGGCCACGGCGATGATGGCGGCGACCCGCCAGGCGGTGAAGCCGGCGAACACCAGGCCGGTGATGAGCGCGGCCACCGCCAGCACCGTGACGATCAGGGCGCTGATCCGGACCGCGCCGCGCCGCGACACCACGTACCAGCAGCCGGTGGTGGCGATGGACATGCCGATGATCGCGAGGACCACCGCGGGCAGGTGCGTGGCGATGCCCAGCGCCGCCAGCACGACCGCGGCGGCCAGGCACAGCAGCGCGGCGACGGCGGCGATCCGCTCCCCCGCCCGCGGCCGGTTCCCGCCCGGCACCCCCGGATCCGGGACCAGTCCGTCCGGCACTTGTTCCCCCTGGCCGCTGCGCCGTCCCCCCGGCCGCCGCCCGGCCCGCTGTTAGCATAACCAATGGGAAATGGGGGCCCTATGCCTGAAATGCCCGGCTCGCAGTCGCCCGAGCCCGACCCGCTGGCCGGAGAGTCAGCAGCCCCTGAGGACCGGCTGGCCGACCGGCTGGCGGGCCTCGGCGTGCCGGCGAGCCAGCGGCTCGCCAGCACCCTGCACCAGCTCGGCACCGTGGACCGGGCCGTGTACTCCGCCATCGCCTCGGTGCAGACGCCGCTGCTCGATGTGCCGGTGCGGCGGCTGTCGCGGGCCGCCGACCATTCCTGGCTCTGGCTGGGCATCGCCGGCACGCTGGCGGTCACCGGCGGCCCGTCCGGGCGCCGCGCCGCCCTGCGCGGGGTGCTGGCCATCGGGGTCAGCTCCACCCTGGTGAACGTCGGCGTCAAGTCGCTGTCGCGGCGGCGGCGCCCGGACCGGGCCAGCGCGGGCGTCCCCGGCGTGCGGCACGTGCGGATGCCCGCCTCGGCGTCGTTCCCGTCCGGGCACGCGGCGTCGGCCTTCGCGTTCGCGACGGCCATGGGCCGGGAGAAGCCGTGGGTCTCGCTGGGCCTGCGGTTCCTGGCCGCCGGGGTGGCCTACTCCCGGATCCACACCGGGGTCCACTACCCGGGCGACACCGTGGTCGGCGCGCTCATCGGCGCCGCCGCCGGCCAGGCCGTCGCCGACACTCTGGACCGCCACCAGGCTGCGCCGGCCCTCCCGGCCGCCTGCTGAGTTAGCGCACCGCACCGGCCTCAGGCTGCGGCGGCCGGGAAGTGCGCCGTCTCCCCCTGTCCGGCGCCCGGCTGGAGCCGGAACGTCTGGTAGGGGCTGCGCCGGATGCCGGCGGCGGTATCGCCGAGATAGAAGCTGACGTCCATGCTCATGCCAGCGGGGTCGTAGATGCTGTGCCACAGGGTGCGGACGCCGAAGCCGGGCTCGGTGATCTGGATGGCCGCGTGGCCGGCGGTGAGCTCGGCCGGGCCGAGCGGGGCGGGCTGGCTGATCACGGCGGACAGTTTGCGTGCCCGGTCGTAGGTCCAGCCGTTGCCGGGCTCAGCGGGCAGCCCGGCCAGGCTGCGGTAGCGGTGCAGCAGATGGTTGGTGACGGCCAGCGGCCCGTCCGCGCGGACGATGTGCTCGCGGTTGTGCGCGGCGCTGTACTCCCACACGAACGCGTGCCCGGCCCGGTCGGCGACCAGGAAGTGGCAGGGCACGAAGCTGTAGTACTGCTTGGCCACCCGCAGCGCCTCGATGGCGTCGTCCGCGGTCTCGCACGTTTCCAGCAGGTAGCGGCAGACCTCGTGCTCGGCCAGGCCGGCCTGCAGGCCGTAGACCGGTTCCGCCCCGGCCGACTCGTCATCGGCGAGCAGCGCCGCCACCAGGCCGGCGTCGTTGACCCCGTCGACCGCGCCCGAGGCCAGGTCGAACAGGCACACGATCAGCGTGGCGCGGCCCTGGTCGGGATAGGTCTCGATGACGTACGGCTGCCCGGCCAGCAGCGGCTCGCCCGGCCCGGGCGCACCGCCCATCAGCTCGCTGAGCGTCTGCGTGGTGAAGTCGAAGTTCCTGCTGATCAGCGGCGTCCCGGAGCGGCTGCGGCCGGGGGGCACCCAGGCGACCGAGCAGCCAGCGGCCGGGAAGCCGAAGGGCAGCGTGGCGGTCTCGAACCGGTCGTCCCCCGGGCTGGCGCCGAAGTGAGCGGCGATCCCGGCGGAACGGGCGGCGAGCTGCGGATAGTTGCGGGCCAGCCAGTGCCGCCGGGCCCGGGTGAGGACCGGGTCGGCCGACGGCTGGAGAACGGCGCCATGGTGGCGCGCGGCGAGCTCGGCGAGGTAGGCGCCGATGCCGGCCTGGTCTCCGCGCAGCGTCAGGTGGCGGACGGTGCAGAAGTCGCCGGCCTGCCCGCCGGCGGCGAGCTGCTCGTGCATGGTGGCAGTCATGTGGTGAACCCCCCGTAGAAGAACTACTGCGATCTCGTACTAGTTCTATAGTACGACTTCGCAGTAAACTCCTCAAGTGTGAGCGCGGACACTGACGGCTACACCCTGCTGTTCGACGTGTGGGTGGTGGCCAGCTCGACCAGGGCGCTGCTCGACCGGGCGCTGCGCGCCAGCGGGCTGAGCGCCGAGGAGTTCGCCCTCTACAGCGCCATCCGCCGCGATGGCGGGATCACCCCGACGGAACTGGCCTCGGTGATGGCGCTGCCGCCGACCACGGTCTCCTCGGCGGTGACCCGGCTCGAGCGCCGGGGCCATGTCCGGCGGGCGGCGAATCCAGCCGACGCCCGCTCCTACCGCATCGAGCTGACCGCCGCGGGCCAGGCGGCGCACACCGCGGCAGCCGCGCTGTTCGCCCCGGTCCTGGCCCGGGTCGAGGCGGCGCTGAGCCTGCCGCCCGCCGACGCCCGGGCTGTGCTCGCCGCCGTCAACGATGCCGTGCTGTCCGCCACCTCGGCGCAGGAGAGCCCGCCCGGGCTGCCGTGATGCCGTTGCAGCTCCTGCCGGGTCACCCGGGACCGCCGGTCACAGGAACAGCTTGAAGCCCTCGTGCGAGGCGGTGAAGCCGAGCCGCTCGTAGAAGCGGTGCGCGGCCGGGCGCCGCTTGTCGCTGGTCAGCTGCACCAGCGCGCAGCCGCGGCGGCCGGCGTCGGCGATGGCCCACCGGATCATCGCCTCGCCCAGGCCCTGGCCGCGGTGGCCGCGGGCCACCCGGACCGCCTCGATCTGCGCGCGCAGCGCGCCCCGCCGGGCCAGCCCGGGGATGAACGTGACCTGCATCGTGCCGGCCACCTCGCCGCCCGCCGGGCACGCCACCAGCAGGCGCTGCGCCGGGTCGGCGTCGATCGCCGCGAACGCCCGCAGATACGGGGCCAGGTCGCCGCCGTCGCGGGTGGCGCCGAGCTGGTCGTCGGCGAGCAGGCCGACGATGACCGCCACGTCGGCCGCGGCCGCCTGCCGCAGCTGGTAAGCCGCCGCGCCCGCGGTCAGCTGGGCGGGCAGATCCGATGTGTCCACCTGCCCACCCTAGGGACCGGGTACGGTGAGCCCCGTGACCGGGCTGACGGGTGTTCTCCAGGCCGATCCGGCGCGTGGCGCCCGGCTGCTGCTGACCGAGCGGGACGCGCTGCTGCCGCTGCTGCGGCAGGCGCCGGAGGACGCGTTCGGCCGGCCGACCGCCTGCCCCGGCTGGTCCGTTCGTGACGTGCTCGCCCACTGCTCGTCCGCGCTGACCAGGGCGGCCGAGGGCACCCTGCACGCGTTCACGCCGGCGCTGAACGAGGCCGACGTGGCCGAGCGGCGCGGCTGGCCGCTGGCGGACGTGCTGGCCGAGGTGGAGCGCGGCTACACTAGCGCGGGCCCGGTCATCACCGCGGCGGCGCCGCGGCTGGACGGGCTGGCCCTCGGCGAGTGGGTGCACGGCGGGGACGTCCGGGACGCGCTGCGGGCGCCGGGCGCGTACGCGAGCGAAGGGTTCGCCGACGCCTGCGTGCTGCTGGCCGGCCGGGCCCGGGCCCGCAAGGTGCCGCTGGTGGAGGTCACGCTGCCGGGCGCGGCCCTGGCGCTCGGGGTGGTGGTGGACGGCCGCCCGCCCGCGGTGCTGCGGGCCGCCGGGGGCGCCCTGTTCCGGCTGTACGCGGGCCGCCCGGCCGACCCGGCGTCCTACGAGCTCACCTGGGCCGAGCCCGCCGAGCTCGTCATTTTCTGATCCCGCGGGCGGGCAGCGGCCGGGTGAGGTGACCAGCGAGACCGGCCGGCCGCAGGCCCGCGAGGGCCTGATCAGCGCAGGTAGGAGGCGCCGTTGAGGTCGAGCACCGCGCCGCTGGCCCACTCCGCCGCGGGCGAGGCCAGGTAGACCACGGCGGCCGCGATCTCCTCGGCCCTGGCGACCCGGCCGAACGGGCTCTGCGCCCGGATCTCCTCGCCCTCCGCCCCGGCCAGCCGGTCCGCGGCCATGTCGGTGTCCACGAACCCGGGCGCGACGGCGGCGACCGCGATGCCGTGCGGCGCCAGGGCCCGGGCGATCGACTGGCCGAAGGCGTTGAGGCCCGCCTTGCTCGCCCCGTAGGCGGGCTGCCCGGCCTCGCCGCGGTAGGCGCCCCGGGACGACACGTTGATGATCCGCCCGCCCCCGGCGGGGATCATGTGCTGCACGGCGCACCAGGTCATGTTCGCGGCGCCGGTCAGGTTGACGCCGAGGGTCTCCTGCCAGGCGGCCTGCCACTCCTCATACGACACCGCCGTGATCGGGTGGCGGAAGAACACGCCCGCGTTGTTGACCAGCACGCCGAGCCCGCCGAGCGCGGCGGCCGCCTGATCCACCGCGCGGCGCACCGCCCCGGCGTCGGCCAGGTCCGCCTGCACGACGGTGTGGCCCTCGCCGGGCAGGGCGGCCGCCACGGCGGCGGCCAGTTCCGGGTTGCCGCGGTGGTGCACCGCCACCCGGTCGCCCTGCGCCGCGAACGCTTCCGCGATCGCCCGCCCGATCCCCCGCGATGCCCCGGTCACCAGCACTGCCCGCCCATTCACGAGACAGACCCTAATGGCGGCCGCGCCCCGGCTGCCGGCCGCCCCTTCCCCGGTGTCAGGACAGGGTCACCCAGCTGCCCGCGGTGTGCCGCATGGCGGCGATGACCTGGGGCTCGGTCATCAGGATCCGGTGGCCGCGCGGGCAGCTGAACCCGTAGATCACCTCGCTGACATGCCGGGCGATGAACTCGGCGCGCCGCTCCAGCTCCCGGCGCTGCGGGCCGCCCGGGGCGGCGGCGGCAGCAGCCTGCTCGGCGAGCTGCAGCTGCAGCGCGGCGGCCGTGGGCTGGATCCGGTAACCGCCCTGGGCGGCCGTGATGACCAGGCTGGCGAGCCACGGCCGGTACACGGCCTCCCCGATCATGTCCCCGCAGGTGCCGCACATGAGCTGTTTGGCCAGCCGCCGTAACACCACCATCCCAGGATAGGCCGGCCGGTTTCACAGCTCCCGGGTGCGTAGCCGGGCGACGGCGGCCGCCAGCAGCGCCGCGCTGGCCAGGGCCGTCACCGCCAGGGCGGGGAAGAAGTGCGGCAGGCCCGTCCCGGACAGCAGGTCCACCGGCGCGCTGGCCAGGGTGCTGGGCAGCCAGTCGTGGATGACGTGGAACGTGCCGGCGATGGGGAACAGCAGCAGCACCGCCAGCGTGAGCCCGACGGTGCCGAGGGTGCCTCTCACCACCGACGCGGCGCCCGCGGTGACGGCGACCGCGAACACGAGGTACCCGCAGCCGCACAGCATCCCGGCGAGCATGGCCCCCACCGGGGGCGCGGCGATGAGGACGCTGGTGGCGTACCAGGCGGCGACGGTGCCGAGTGAGTAGGCGGCGCAGGCCGCGGCGGCGCTGGCGGTGAACCGCGGCGTGACCAGCTGCCACAGGCTGGTCACCCGGGTGCGCAGGAACGTGGCCATTCCCTGGTGGGCGTCGAAGGTGAACGCGCCGGCCGCGATGACCACCACCACGATCAGCCCGATGCCGGTGACCTCGCTGACGTAGCTGCTGAGCGCGGCCGCCGGGGTCGGCCGCGGGAACGAGATCCGCACACCGCCGCCGACCCTGCCCAGGATGGCGCTCTGGTACCGGGTGAAGGCCGGCTCGATGAGCCCGAGGAGCACGAACACCGCGGCCAGCGCGAGCGCGCGCGGGGTCCGGATCAGCCGGAGCCATTCGAGCCGCCACAGGTTCATCCGGCGGGTGCGGGCTGCCTGCGCGCTCGCCATGGTCACGCCTCCCCGGTCCCGGTCAGGGCGAGGAACGCGGACTCCAGGTCGGCGGCGACCGGCTCGCAGGAGACCTGCCGCGCGCCGCAGCCCGCGATGACCGCGGGGATGCCCCGCTCCCCCGCCTCGATGCTGGTGGCGTCGATCCTGATCTCGCCCGGCGCGGGCTGCTCCACCCTGGTCGCCCAGGGGGCGGCGGCCAGCGCCGCCGCGACCTGCGCCTCGTCGCCCGCGATGCGGACCAGCCAGCTCGGCCGCAGGTAGGTGCCGATGAGCTCCCGGGTGGCGCCCTGGTAGAGCAGCCGGCCGCCGCGCAGGATGCCGACCTGGTCGGCGATCCGCTGCACGTCGGCCAGGATGTGGCTGGAGAAGATGACGGTCCGGGTGCCGCGCATCGCCGCGACCAAGCCGAGGATCTCCGCGCGGCCCGCCGGGTCCAGGGCGGAGGTCGGCTCGTCGAGGATCAGCAGCTCGGGGTCGGCGGCCAGCGCGCAGGCCAGCCCGAGCCGCTGCACCATGCCCCGGGAGAACCCGCCGACCCGCCGGCCGGCCGAGTCTGCCAGGCCGGCGGTCCGCAGCGCGTCCAGCACCGCGCTGCTGCTGACCGTCCGGGTGCTCAGCGCCGCGGCCAGGTCCACGGCCTCATACGCGGTCAGCCAGCCGTCGAACTCCGGCACGTCGGGGCAGACGGCCACCCGGCTGCGGCTGACAGCCAGGCTGACGGTGCCGCGGTCGGCGCGGCGGACCGCGGACAGGATCGACAGCAAGGTGGTCTTGCCCGCCCCGTTCGGGCCGACCAGGCCGTAGATCGAGCCCTGCGGCACCCGCAGGGCAACACCGAACAGGCCGGTACCGCCGTAGTCCCGGGTGAGATCGGCGGTGGTCACGACCGCCGGCCGGCCGTCCGCGGCCGCGGCGGGCGGCTGCGACGTCCCGGCGGCAGGTTCGGCGGCAGGTTCAGCGCTGGCGGGCGCGGCAGGTTCAGCGGTGGCGGGCGCGGGCACCGGGCCGCCGCGCGGCTGGCTGCGGTCACGGCCGAGGAACAGGTAGAGGATCGCCCCGACCGGCGCGCTGACGAGCAGGATGACGACCACCCAGGCGATCTTGGGCATCGTGCGGACGGACCTGGCCCTGGCCAGGTCCACCAGGCAGTAGATGTCGAGCGCCGCGATGATCGCCAGCAGCGGCACCACGACGTACAGCGCCCGCAGCGGCAGGCTGGCCGGTCCGGCCGCTAGCAGGACGGCCCGCACCGGGAGCATCCGCCCATGACCCGGCCCCCTCCTCCGGCGATTGTCAGGACAGGAACCTACCAACAACCGGGATGAACGGGGCAACCCGTGATCATCTGGCCGTTGACCTGCGGCAACCTCCGGGTAGGGGACGGGTGTGGGCAGGGTGAGGCTGGCAGCGGCAGCTGCCGCCTCCTGACGTCCCGGGGGGAACCGTGCCCGACCAGATCGACATCACGCTCCCGCAGGGGACGATCCGCGGCGCCGCGCGCGATGGCCACCGCGCCAGGCAGGGGGTGCCGTTCGCGAAACCGCCGGCCGGCCCGTTGCGGTGGCGCCGGCCGCTGCCGGCGGACAGCTGGCGGGGCGTCCGGCTGGCGACCCGGCCCGCGCCCGCGGCACCGCAGCCGCACGCGGCCGGCCAGCCGGAGCCGAGCGAGGACTGCCTGTACCTCGACGTGTGCGCGCCCGCCGGGCGGCCGCCGCCGGGCGGCTGGCCGGTGCTGCTGTTCTTCCACGGCGGGGGCGACCAGGCCGGCCCGGCGCAGCAGCCCGGGCTCGGCGAGCCGTTCGCCAGGGCCGGGATCGTGGTGGTCAAACCGCAGTACCGGCTCGGGGCGCTGGGCTTCCTGAACCTCGGGGACATCAGCGGCGAGGCTGACGCTGGCGCGTGCGGCCTGCTCGACCAGCTCGCGGCGCTGCGCTGGACCCACCGGGCCATCGGCGCCTTCGGCGGCAACCCGGAGCGGATCACCATCTACGGCCAGTCCGCGGGCGCCAAGGCAGTCGGCGATCTGCTCGGCTCCCCGGTGGCCCGCGGCCTGTTCGCGCAGGCGATCAGCAGCAGCGGCGGCGCCGAAGACGTCGCCGAGCCAGCCGCGACGGCCGCGGTGACCAGGCTCTTTCTGCAGGCCATGGGGACGGCGGATCCCGGCGTGCTGCGGTCGGCACCGGTCAGCGACATCCTGGCCGCGCAGCAGTCGATCATGCCCGATGTGAAGGGCCTGTGGACCTGGCGGCCCACCGTCCACCCGGAGGCCGCCCCCGGCCTGCCGATCGACGCCATCAGCCGCGGCAGCGCCGCCGGGGTCCGCCTGCTGATCGGCGCCTGCCACCCGGGCCCGCCAGCGGCTGGGGCAGGCGGTGCACGATGCCTGGGTGTCGTTCGTGAAGACCGGCCGCCCGGCCGCCCCGGGGCTGCCGGACTGGCCCGGGTACGCGCTGCCCGGCCGCCAGACCATGGTCCTCGGCGACGACAGCCACGTGGAGCCGGACCCGCGCCGCAGCGAGCGTGTCTGCTGGGACGGGGCCCGCTGGGCGTACGGGACCTGGTTCCCGCTGCCGCCAGCGGTCCCGGCCATCTGACAGCCCGCCCGCCGGGTGCGGGCGCGCGGGCCGGCGTCACCCCTGCCCGAGGCCGTGCAGGAAGTCGATGAGACCGCGGAAGTAGGTCTGCTGGTCGTCGTACATGGCCAGGTGGCTGCCGTCCGGGCAGTGCAGGTACCGGCCGGCGGGCAGGCGGCTGGCCATCATCTCCATGTGCGCCGGGTCCATGGTGTCGTGGGCCGCGCCGATGACCAGGGACGGCACGGTGATCGACGCCAGTTCCGCCGTCCGGTCCCAGTGGGCGAGCTTGGCGTCCGCGCTGATGCCGAGTTCGCTCGGGCCCTGCATGGACACGTAGATGGCCGGGTTGATGTGAGCGAAGCCGCGCTGGACCGGGTCGGGCCAGTCCGCGACCGGGATGCGCAGCACGTGGTGGATGTAGTGCTGCTCGTGCAGCAGCTCCATGTACCGCGGGTTCTCGGTGTCGCCGCTCGCCTCCAGCGCCTTGATCTCCGCCAGCGCCGCCTGGTCCATCCGCGGCATCAGCACCTGCTCGGCGTAGGCGTTGTAGGCGGGGACGCTGGCCATCATGTTGGAGATCACCAGCCCGCGCAGGTGCTCCTGGTGGGCGAGCGCGTACTCGATCGCCAGGATCCCGCCCCACGACTGCCCGTACAGGACGAAGCTGCCGGCGTCCAGGCCGAGGGCCTGGCGGACCTGCTCCACCTCGTCCACGAAGCGGCTGGTCTCCCACAGCGACGGCTCGTCCGGCTGGTCGCTGAAGCCGGAGCCGAGCTGGTCGTAGTAGTAGTACTCCACCCCCGCCGCCGGCAGGTAGCTATCGCAGGCCTCCAGGTACTCGTGGGTGGCACCGGGCCCGCCGTGCAGCAGCAGCACCCGCAGGGCGGGATTGCTGCCCACCCGCTTCACCCACACCCGGTAGGTCCCCCTGGGGGTGGTCACCGGGATCATCCGGGCGCCCCCGCTCAGGACGTCGTCCCGCCCGGAGTAATCGAGATAGCTGCTGATCGGCTGCTGCACGTGCTCCTCCATGGCGGCCGCCCCTACCTCCATGCGGAAGGGGCTGCTTCTGTTGGCGCAGAGTAGCGCCGTACATTATGGCGTGCGGTGGTCTATGGCTAGCTTTTCCAGGATTTGTCGGTGCCTGCTGGGATGGTGGGCGCATGCAGGCGGCGAGGCTGGTCCGGGCGTACCGGTTCGCTCTTGACCCGAGCCCGGGGCAGGAGCGGATGCTGTGTTCGCATGCGGGGGCGGCGCGGTTCGCCTGGAACTGGGGCCTGGCCTTGTGCAATGAGCGTTACGCCGCTGAGGGCAAGTGGTACTCAGCTGCCGACTTGCACAAAATGTGGAATGCCGCGAAGAAGGCGGACCCGGCGCTGGCGTGGTGGAGGGAGAACTCCAAGTGCGTCTACCAGGAAGCATTCAGCAATCTGGACCGCGCGCTGGGGGACTTCATCAAGTCGAAGAAGGGCCAGCGGCGGGGCAAGCGGCTGGGGTTCCCGAAGGTCAAGAAACGGGGCCGCTGCCGGGACTCCTTCCGGTTCAGCACCGGGGTGATGCGCTGCGCAGGGGTGACAGTGACGCTGCCGCGGCTGGGGACCATCCGCACCCACGAGTCCACCCGCAAGCTGGCCCGCCGGTTAGCCAACGGCAGCGCCCGGATCCTGTCGGCCACGGTGTCACGGAGGGCGCAGCGGTGGTTCTGCTCATTCGTCGTCGAGGTGACCCAAACCCTGCCGCAGCACCACGCCCGGCCCGGGTCGGTCATTGGCCTTGACCTGGGCGTCAAAACACTCCTGACCGGGGTTGATGACCAGGGTCAGGTGGTCACGGTCGCCGGGCGGCGGCCGCTGCAAGCCGGACTGCGGCGGCTGAGCCGAATCAGCCGCGCCCACTCCCGCAAGGCGAAAGGCTCGGCCAACCGCCGCAAGTCCGCCGCCCGCCTTGCCCGCCTGCACGTCCGGGTGGCGAATGTGCGGGCTGATTCGCTGCACAAGGCCACGACTGGCCTGGCCCGCGAGTACGAGACTGTCGTGGCCGAGGATCTGAACGTCGCCGGGATGACCGCCAACCGGCGGCTGGCCCGCGCCGTCGCCGACCAGGGCTTCGGCGCCGCGCGGCGGATGCTGGCGTACAAGACCACCTGGCATGGCGGCCAGCTCATCCTGGCAGGCCGCTTCTACCCCTCCTCCAAGACGTGCTCGGGCTGCGGTGCAGTGAAAGCCAAGCTGGCCCTGTCCGAGCGCATCTACCGCTGCGATCACTGCGGCCTTACTGAGGACCGGGATGTGAACGCGGCATGTAATCTGCTTGCCCTCGCCGCCAGTGGGGCGGAGAGCCTAAACGCCTGCGGAGGGACGGTAAGACCCGGCACCGCCGGGCACGCCCCGCTGAAACAGGAACCCGGCACCGCACCCGCGGACAAGACCGGGACCGCCAGCGGGCAACCACTGGCAGCGGCACAGGAGCATCCTTGCGCTCAGTGACCCGCGACGGATGGAGCATTCGTGGTTCCGGCGAGCTGGCCGGAGGGCGGCGCGGTCACCGGCTACCGGCTGGCTGGCGACGGGTGCTTCGAGCCGGTGCCGCCGGAGGTCCCGGTCATCGCGGCCGCGGGCGGGCTCTGGTCGACCGCGGCTGACCTGGTGCTCTTCGGCCTCGGCTGGGCGTCGCTGCTGCCCGCCGGGCTCACCAGCGAAGCGCTCCGCCCGCAGGCCGCCCGGGACCCGGCGGGCGCGCAGATGGGCCTGGGCTGGCTGCTCAACCAGCCGAAGGACGTCTGCGGCCACGCCGGGGGCGGCCGCGGCGGCGCCTCGTCCCTGATCGTCCGGATGAGCAGCGGGGAGGTCAGCGTCGCCCTGGCCAACCGGCTGGTGCCGGTCGAGCCGGTCAGCGCCCGCCTGGCCCGCCCCATCGCCTGACCCGCTGGCGGCGGGCCGGCACCTGCCCGGCCCGCCGCCGGCGGGCTTTTACCGGCCGCTGATATCTGCGCACAAAAGCGGGCGGAAAAGAATCGTCGGCATGCCGTTGCTGACGATGGTGTTCATGTTTCCCTGGTGGATGTTCAGATACCAGCCGCCGGCCGGTACCGGCTGGGTCACGTGCCTGAAGATACGGACCGCGGGCAGGATCACGCCGTGGCTATTGGCGACCAGGTCTCCCAGTGAATACTGGATGGGCCCCTGGCTCCGGCAGGCGCCGAGATGGATGTGGGCGGCGTGACGGCCGGGGGTGACCCCGCTGGCCTGGACGGCGACGGTCAGCGTGTGGTGCCGGGCGCTGTAGGTGAGGATGGCCGATCCCTCCGGCGTGCCCCAGTGCCTTCCGTCCAGGCCGACCTCGACCGCGATGAGCCGGTGTGGCGGTGAACCTCACTGTGTCAGATCCTTTCTGTCCGCTGGCCTTTCAACCGGCGCAAGAAATTGACCTGACATCGCCGGATTACCAGCTATGCGAAAACTCCGGAAAGCACTTCCTGCTGCGAACCGGAGCCGAGCATAGCCGCGCCGCCATCTTTCTTCTGCCTGCCACGCCCGCTGCCGGCGAAACAGCAAACGGGCAGCCGGGAATTTCCGCAGTTATTCTGCGTCTGCGGAAATAAACGCCATTGCCGGCGGCAGCGGCCGCCTCATGGTGACCGGCGGTCCCCGCCGCTGGCGCCGAAACTGGGTCCGCCGCCGCCCCGCGGGGCCGCAAGCCGCGGCCGGGCCTTACCATGACGCACTACCGGGCACGATGCACTCGCCGGGGAGTGCCTCCGGGTTCGGTGGACGCATCCGACAGCGGGAGGGCCGATGCCGAGCGGCGATGAGATCCGGGACGTTCAGCGAACGGCGTGGGCCGGGCTTTCCGCGGGCTGGGAGAAGTGGGACGCGGTCATCATGGATCAGCTGGGCCCGGTCGGCACAGCGATCATCGGGCGTCTCGGCATCGCCGATGACCAGCAGCACCTCGACATCGCAGCGGGCACCGGGGAGCCGGGGCTGACCGTTGCCAGGCTCGCGCCGAGGGGACACGTCGTCCTGACCGACCTGTCGGCTGAGATGCTCGGCATCGCGGCGCGGCGGGCGAACGCGCAGGGCATCACCAATTTTGAGACCAGGGTGTGCAGCGCCGACGACCTGCCATTCGGTGACGCGACATTCGACAGTATCTCGGTACGGTTCGGATACATGTTCTTTCCCGACCTCGCCACAGCGACCGCCGAATTCGCGCGCGTGCTCAAGCCGGGCGGGCGTCTCTGCTCGTCGGTGTGGGTCAAGCCCGGGGAAAACCCGTGGACCAACATCGTCATGCAGGCAATCGCGGCCGAGGCGGTGCTGGCGCCACCCGACCCGGACGGGCCGGGTATGTTCCGGTGCGCCGCCCCGGGATATGTCAGTGCCCTGTACGAGGCCGCCGGGCTGCGCGACGTTGCCGAGTGGGACGTTGACGTCGAACTCGTGACGCGATCGCCCACGGAGTACTGGGAGATGATCAGCGAGCACGTCTCGCTCGCAGTTGCGGCGCTTCAGCAGGTCGGCGAGCCGGCGCGGGAGCGGATCGCGAAAGCCGTCATCGCCGAGGCCAGCACCTACGAAGAAGAAGACGGCAGGGTAAGGATTCCTGGCCTGGCCCGCTGCATCGCCGGCACGAAGTAGGGACGCCCGGAGCCGGTCGGCATCAGCGGCCAGGAGGATCGCCAGGCCGGCCCCCGGGCGGGAACCCGGGGTGCCGGCCACACGTCACAGGTGCCGCTACCGCTCTCCGGCGGGTCCGGCCAGGCCGCCGAACGGGGCGCCATTGACCTTGCCGGCGATGCCGGTGCGGTCCAGGTAGGGCGTGATGCCGCCGAGGTGGAACGGCCAGCCCGCGCCCAGGATCAGGCACAGGTCGATGTCCTGCGGCCCGGCGACCACGCCCTCGTCGAGCATGACCCTGATCTCCTCGGCCAGGCCGGACAGGGCGCGCTGGCGCACCTCGCCGGCGGTGGACGGCCGGTCCCCGCCGGCCAGCAGCGCGGCGACCTCGGGGTCGATGGTGAGGTCGGGCCCGTAGACCGCGGTCTTGCCGGCTTGCACCAGGCCGCGCAGCTTCGGCGAGACCGGGAACCGGTCCGGGAAGGCCGCCTGCATCGTCTCGGCGACGTGCAGCGCCACTGCCGGGCCCACGAGCTGCAGCAGCAGGAACGGGGACATCGGCAGGCCGAGCGGGTCCAGTGCGTGCTCGGCCACCTCCAGCGGAGTGCCCTCGTCCACGGCACCTGTGACCTCGCCGAGCAGCCTGGTGAGCAGCCGGTTCACCACGAACGCGGGCGCGTCCCTGACCAGCACGCACGACTTCCTGAGCGCCTTCCCGGCAGCGAGCGCTGTGGCCAGGCTGGCGTCGTCGGTGGCGCCGCCCCGGATGATCTCCAGCAGCGGCAGCACGGCGACCGGGTTGAAGAAGTGGAACCCGACCACCCGTTCGGGATGCCGCAGGCCGGAGGCCATGGTGGTGACCGGCAGCGAGGAGGTGTTGGTGGCCAGCACGCAGTCGGGCCGGACCACGGCTTCGACCTCGGCGAACACCTTCTGCTTGACGGACATCTCCTCGAACACCGCCTCGATCACGAAGTCCGCGTCGGCGAACGCGTCCTTGGTGAGCGAGCCGGTGACCAGCCGCTTGAGCCGGTTCGCCTGGTCCGGTGAGATCCGCTGCTTGCCCAGCAGCGTGTCGATCTCGGCGTGGACGTGGCCCACGCCCTTGTCGAGCCGGGCCTGGTCCAGGTCGGTCAGCACCACCGGCACCTGCAGCCGCCGCGCGAACAGCAGCGCGATCTGCGCGGCCATCAGCCCGGCGCCGACGATGCCGACCTTGGTGACCGGGCGGGCGAGTGATGCGTCCGGCGCGCCGGCCGGGCGGCGGGCCCGCTTCTGGGTCAGGTCGAACGCGTACAGGCTGGCCCGCAGCTCGTCGCTCATGATGAGGCCGGCCAGCGCCTCGTCCTCGGCGGCGAAGCCCTCGTCCCGGGACCGGCCGCCCGCCGCGGCGACCAGGTCGATCGCCCGGTAGGGGGCGGGCGCGGCCCCGTGCAGCTTGCCGTCGGCGAAGAACCGGGCGGCGGCCGCGGCCTGCTCCCAGTCCCCGGTCACCTCGGGCCGGGTCACGGTCACCTCGCCGGTGAGCACCCGCGCGGCGCAGCGCAGCGACTCCTCCAGGAAGTCCGCGGGCTCCAGCAGCACGTCCGCGATGCCCAGCCCGAACGCCTGCCGGCCGGACATCATCCGGTTCTGGCTGAGCGCGTTCTCGATGATGACCTTGAGGGCCTTGCCCGGCCCGATGAGCCGCGGCAGCAGGTAGGTGCCGCCCCATCCGGGCACCAGGCCCAGGAACGCCTCGGGCAGCGCCACCGCCGGCACCCCGGCGGACATGGTCCGGTAGGTGCAGTGCAGCGCGACCTCGAGACCGCCGCCCATGGCGGCGCCGTTCACAAAGGCGAACGACGGCACGTTCAGTTCGCCGAGCCGGCGGAACACCGCGTGCCCGAGTTGCGCGATGCCCCTGGCCTTGTCGCGGCTGTCGATGAGCTCGACGCCCTTGAGGTCGGCGCCGACCGCGAAGATGAACGGCTTGCCGGTCACGCCGACGGCGGCGATGCCGGTGCGGGCGGCGACCGCGTCGAGGGCCGCGTTCAGCTCCAGCAGCCCGGCCGGGCCGAACGTGTTCGGCTTGGTGTGGTCGTGCCCGTTGTCCAGGGTGATCAGCGCGAGGGTGCCCGCGCCGTACGGCAGTTCCACGTCCCGGACCCTGGCCCGGGTGACGACTTCATCCGGGAATAGTGAACGCAGATCCTCGGTGCTGGTCAGGCTGCTCACTTCGCCCCCTCGTGGTCCGGGTTCTCCCACAGCACGGTCGCGCCCATGCCCATGCCGATGCACATGGTCGTCAGGCCGTAGCGCACCTCGGGGTGCTCGGCGAACTCCCGGGCGAGCTGCATCATCAGCCGGACCCCGGAGGAGGCGAGCGGGTGGCCGAGCGCGATCGCGCCGCCCCACGGGTTCACCCGCGGATCGTCGTCGGGGATCTTGAAGTGGTCGAGGAACGCGAGCACCTGGACCGCGAACGCCTCGTTGATCTCGATCAGGCCGATGTCGTCCAGGGTCAGCGAGTTGCGGGCCAGCAGCGTCTCGGTGGCCGGGATCGGGCCCACCCCCATCACCTCGGGCTCCACCCCGGCGAACGAGAAGTCCACCAGCCGCATCCGGGCCGGCAGGCCGAGCTCGGCGGCCACGTCACCGGCCGCGAGGATGCACCCGGTGGCCCCGTCGTTCAGCCCGGCGGAGTTGCCCGCGGTGACG
The DNA here is from genome assembly GCA_050257395.1 of Gemmatimonadota bacterium. Classification (GTDB taxonomy): domain Bacteria; phylum Actinomycetota; class Actinomycetes; order Streptosporangiales; family Streptosporangiaceae; genus JAIRTY01. Next base: position 32,110 of record JBLMWU010000295.1, read on the forward strand.
TTGCCATGGGGGCGGAACGGGGTCTTGAGGCCGGCCAGGCTCTCCACCGTGGTTCCCGGCCGGGGCGGTTCGTCCGCGGTGGCCAGCCCGTATCCGTGCTCGGCGCTGCGGATGGCCATCGGCACCAGGTCCGGCTGGATCTTGCCCGCCGCGTAGGCCTCGGCGACCTTGCGCTGGCTGGCGGCGGCGTACGCGTCAGCCCGTTCCCTGGTGATCTCCGGGTAACGGTCGTGCAGGTTCTCCGCGGTCATTCCCATCACCAGCGCGGAGGTGTCCACCAGCTTCTCGCTGAGGAAGCGCGGGTTCGGGTCCACGCCCTCCCCCATCGGGTGGCGGCCCATGTGCTCGACACCGCCGGCGATCACCACGTCGGTCGCGCCGAAGGCGATGCTGCCGGCCGCCGTGGTCGCGGCGGTCAGCGCGCCCGCGCACATCCGGTCGATCGCGTAGCCCGGCACGCTCTTCGGCAGCCCGGCCAGCACCGCGGCGGACCGCCCGATGGTCAGGCCCTGGTCGCCGGTCTGGGTGGTGGCAGCGATCGCCACGTCCCCGACGCGCCCGGGCGGCAGGCCCGGGTTGCGCCGCAGCAGTTCCCTGATCACCCGGACGACCAGGTCGTCGGCGCGGGTCTCCGCGTACAGGCCCTTGGGGCCCGCCTTTCCGAACGGGGTCCGGACGCCGTCGACGAAGACGACGTCACGCGCGGTACGGGGCACGGTCACTCTCCCTGGGGCATGGCACTACTCTCCGAAGCATGTTACTAGCTAGTAACACTACCCGTCGGTAGGGATTCACTCCAGAGGTTCCGCCGAGGCAGCTTCCTCCCTGCCGGGTGACAGCGGGCCCCGTGACGCATGTCCCGCACTATCAGGAGGGTTCCGTCTCGCTGGGG
>JBLMWU010000296.1:0-2729 GCA_050257395.1 Gemmatimonadota bacterium
CTTAACTTTTAACCTTTTTCCTGGTCAGTGGCGTTTTCGTGGTGCGTGGCATGTCGGCTTCACCGGGGAGAAGGTGGCGGGTGGCTGGTCCCTTGCTGCTGTCTTTGGGCCTGCCGGGTCCGGGCCGGGAGGGTTTCGGGACACGAGCGGGGGTCCCGAGGTCGTGCCGGATGTTGCGGAACCCCCGGCGGACCCGGCCCGGGGATAGCGGCCGGTCCGGGTCGGGCTGCTTCTCCCAGGGGCGGCGCAGGTCAGCGGCGAGGGGCCGGGCGAGGAGGAGCTGGGCGTGGGCGGCGATGACGACCCGGGTCCAGCGGTCGGCCTGCTGGGGGGTCCGGACCTTCGCGGCGGTGAGGCCGAGGGTGCCCTTCAGGGTGCGGATGGCGTGCTCGATGTCGAATCTCGCGAGGTAGGCGCGCCAGAGCTCGTCGAGGGACAAGGGGCCGGGGCCTGCGTGCCAGAGCCAGAGCTGGCGGTGCGGGTCGCGGCCGTCGGGCAGCCGTTCGGCGGTGACGTGGACGAGGGTGCCGCGCAGCACGGGGAGCTTGTCCCGGCCGGCGAACCAGCCGCGGTCGCCGTGGACCTGGGGGTGGACGTCGTGCCAGGCCTCGGCCCGGACGGTCCCGTAGAGCGGCGTATCGGGCAGGATGAGCTCCTCGTCCGGCTCGGGGGCGGGGGGCAGCGGCTTCTTCCGGCCCCGGCTGCCCCGCCCCTCGGCGGCAGCCGCGAGGGCCTCCGGTTCCAGGCAGTGGACCTCCGGCCCCCGGCGGGCGGGCCGGCCGTTCTTGCCGGGCCAGGAGGGCGCGTCCTGGTAGAAGACGCTGCCCGCCGGGAGGCGGACCAGGATATGGGCGGGGCAGCCGGCCAGCCCGTCGGTCAGGGCGGCGGCGCTGTAGCCGGCGTCGAAGACGAACAGCGGCACCGCCCCGCGGGCGGGCAGGCGGCGCAGCACGGCCTTGACCTGCGCGATCGTCTGTGCCGTCCGGGTCGCCGGGGTGGTCCGCTGCACGTCGACGACCGCTGCCCAGGCGGTGCGCAGGTGGCCGGTGACGGCCGCGAGCTGGTACTCCCAGCCCGGGGTGGTCTTGCTGGAGCCCCGGCAGTGGCAGGCCCCGTGGTGGACGTGCTCGCGGCCCGGGGAACACCACGCGTCCGGCCGGGGATAGGACGTCGCGTCGACCGCGATCCGCAGCCGGGACCAGCGGGCGCAGGCGTCCCGGACCCGGGCGGCGTCCGCCGCCGGCACCCCGGACAGGGCCCGGTCCAGCAGCCGGCGGTCGATGACGTCATGCTCCGCGATCCACGCCCGGGCCTCCGGGCCGTCCACCAGCGGCGGCAGCGCCTCCGCGAGCAGGGAGAACAGCCGCTCGTCATCGGTCCGCCCTGCCGCCAGGGCATCGTAGAGCGCGCCATGGCCCCGGCGGAACTCCGGCTCCAGCGACAGCTGCACCAGCGACCTGACCGGGCGGTCCGAGCACAAGACGGCGTCCGCCAGGTCAAGCAGCGCGTCCGCCCGCGCCGTCAGGCACCCCAGCAGCCGCTCCCGGAACTCCCGCAGCGCGCCGAGCGCCGGGCTCCCCGGAAGGACTGGCAGCCCGGCACCAGGGCATGACAAGGTAGGCCGCACGGCCGTTTCCTCTCTCTTCGGATGTGTCGCAACACCAAGAGTGAAGGAAACGGCCGTCCTGCATACGGTAATCAGATATATGGACGAATCATGCCCGCATCAGACGATACGAGTGGAATACAGCTTAAAAGTTAAGCTTAGTGAGTGTTTGATAAATGGTCCGGATGGCTGGCCGTGATGTGCTTGCCCGGGTCGGGGCGGGTGCCGGTCCTGTTGAGATAGGCGGCGCGGGCCCCATGATCCCGATGTGTGACGACCAGAAAAACAGGGCCCGCGCGTGCCCAGGCTACGCGGCGGGCCGGAGGGCAGGCCAGGGGCTATCCCAGTGACCTGACCGACACGCAGTGGCGGGTGATCACCCCTCATCTGCCGGCAGATGTTCCGGGCCGGCGGGGCCGGCCGCGGGTCTGGCCGGTGCGCCGGATCGTGGAGGGGATCTTGTATGTGGACCGGACCGGGTGCGCCTGGCGGTACCTGCCATCTGATTTTCCGCCGTGGCGGACGGTGTACGGGTACTTCGCGGCCTGGCGTGATGACGGCACCCTGGCCCGGCTGCACGACGCGCTGCGCGCCCGGGTCCGGGCCGCCGCCGGGCGGAACGCCGAGCCGACCGCGGCGGTGATCGATTCCCAGTCGGTCCGCGCCGCCGACACTGTGCCCAGGGCCAGCCGCGGGTGGGATAACGCGAAAAAGGTGAACGGCCGTTATCTTAAGCCGTCAACTTCCTGTCCATGACGTGCATGACCTGGATTGAGGGTCCCCGGTTCTCGTGGTGGATGTGGTTATCTCCTGCTGTCCATCACGGGAGCGGGAGGTTCGATGCGCGTGCAGCGGGTACTCATGCCGGGCTCGGAGGCGGAGTCATGGACCGTGCTCGGCGACGACCAGATCCCTTTGGAGCCGGTAGAGCGGTTCCTGAGCTATCTGACCTCGATCGAGAAGTCGCCGAATACGGTCAAAGCCTACGCTCACGATCTGAAGGACTGGTTCACCTATCTGACCGGCCACGATCTCGACTGGCAGGTCGTCACGGTGGAGGACGTGGCCGGATTCGTCGCCTGGCTGCGGTTGCCGCCCGAGGGCCGGGACGGGAAGGTCGCCG
>JBLMWU010000297.1:0-7300 GCA_050257395.1 Gemmatimonadota bacterium
GGTGCCGTTCTACTGCCCGTATTGCGGCGAGGAGGACCTGCGCCCGGCGGGCGCGGAAGCCGGCAGCTGGCAGTGCGGCGCCTGCGCGCGGGCGTTCGAGCTGCGCTTCGCGGGGGTGGCCGCCACCGGCCGCCTACCATCGTGACGTGATGTACCCGCTCGCTCTCAATCTCGCCGGCCGGCGCACCGTGGTGGTGGGCGGCGGCGAGGTGGCGCTGCGCCGGGCCCGCGCGCTGCTGGCGGCCGGAGCGGTGGTGCAGGTCATCGCCCCGGACGTGAACGAGGAGCTGCTGGCGCTGGACGTGGCCGTCAGCCGGCGGCCGTTCGCCGCCGGGGACCTGGCAGGCGCGTGGCTGGTCCACGCCGCCACCAGCGACCCGCAGGTGAACGCGGCGGTCGCGGCAGAAGCCGAGCAGCAGGGCACCTGGTGCGTGCGCGCCGACGCGGCGGCGGAGTCCGCCGCGTGGGTGCCCGCGGTCACCCGGCACGGCGACGTGACCGTGGCGGTCACCGCGGGCGGCGACCCGGCCCGGGCCCAGCGGCTGCGGGCCGCCGTGGCCGCGGCGCTGGCCAGCGGGAGCCTGCCGGTCCGGCCGCAGCGCCGCCCGCGGACGGGCTCGCCGGCTCTGGGCTCGGTGGCGCTGGTGGGGGGCGGGCCGGGCGACCCGGGCCTGCTCACCGTGCTCGGCCGGCGGCTGCTCGCCGAGGCGGACGTGGTGGTGACCGACCGGCTCGCGCCCCGCGGGGTGCTGGCCGAGCTGGACCCGGATGTGGAGGTCGTCGAGGCGGGCAAGGCGCCGCACGCCCACAACCTGACCCAGGAGCAGATCAACGGCCTGCTCACCAGCCGCGCCCTGGCCGGCCAGCGGGTGGTGCGGCTCAAGGGCGGCGACCCGTTCGTGTTCGGCCGCGGCGGCGAGGAGGCCCTGGCGTGCGTGCGCGCCGGGGTGCCGTTCGAGGTGGTGCCCGGGGTGACCAGCGCGGTGGCGGTGCCCGCCTGGGCGGGGATCCCGGTCACCCACCGGGGCGTCACCCAGGACTTCGCGGTGGTCTCCGCCCACCTGGACCCGTCCCATCCGGGCTCGAGCGTGGACTGGGCGGCGCTCGCGGCGGGACCGGGCACGCTGGTGCTGCTGATGGCCGTCAGCCGGCTTGGCCAGATCGCCGGCGAGCTGGTGAAGCGCGGCCGGGCGGCCGCCACCCCGGTGGCGGTGATCTGCGATGGCACCACCCCGCAGCAGCAGGTGCTGGTGTCCACGCTGGGCCGGGTCGGCGCGGACGCCGCCGCCCGGCAGCTCCAGCCGCCCGCGGTGGTGGTGGTCGGGGACGTGGTCCGGCTGCGCGACCAGCTGGCCGCCCGGTGACCCCGCCGGTGCTGCTGGCGGTCGCGCACGGCAGCCGCGACCCGGCCGCCCAGGAGTGCGTGCACGCGCTGCTGGCGCGGGTCCGCGGGCTCGATCCCGGCCCCGACGTCCGGGCCGCCTTCCTGGAGAACGCCGAGCCGGCCCTGCCGGGCGCGCTCAGCCGGGCGGTGGCCGGGGCGGGCCCGGCCGGGGTGACGGTCGTGCCGCTGCTGCTGGCCACCGGCTACCACGTCAGCCAGGACATCGGCCGGGCCGCCGCGGCGGCCGGCGTGCAGGCCAGCGCGCCGCTCGGGCCGGACCCGGCCCTGGTACCGGTGCTGGCGCAGCGGCTCGCAGCCGCCGGGGTGCCGGCCGGGACACCGGTGGTGCTGGCGGCCGCGGGCTCGCGCGACCCGCGCAGCGCCCGGGACACCGAGCGGCAGGCGGGCCTGCTGGCCCGCGAGCTCGCCGTGCCGGTGCGGGCGGCCTACCTGTCGGCGGCGCGGCCCACCGTGGCCGAGGCGGTCGCGGCCCTGGCCGGCCAGCCGGTCCGGGCAGCGTCACCCGCGGCCGGCCCAGCGGACCGGGCAGCGTCACCCGCGGCCGGCCCTTCGGTCCGGCCGGTGGCGGTGGCCACGTTCCTGCTCGCGCCGGGCCTGTTCTACGACCAGCTCGGGGCCAGCGGCGCGGCCTGGGTCAGCGGCCCGCTCGGCCCGCATCCCGCCGTGGCCCGGCTGGTGCTCGACCGCTTCCGCGCCGCCCGGGCGCGCGCCGCGGCGTCCGCGTAGCGGGCCCGCGCGGCTACCCCCGGCCGGGCTGGGGCGGATGCCACACCCGGACCGTGAGGGTGCCGCCGCGGTCGGCCCGCTCGCCGGGCGCCGGGGCCTGGCCGACGACCAGTCCCTCGACCGGCTGCGGGTGCTCGGTCAGCCGGACGTGCTCCAGCCGCAGGCCGAGCCGGGCCGCCACCTCGATGGCGGAGTGGTAGAACACGCCGCACAGGTCCGGCACCGCCACCGCCCAGGAGCGCCGGCCCGGGCCCTGCGGGGCGGCGCTGGCCTGCGACCCGTCCTCGCTGAGCACGCCGCCGTGCCGGGGCGACGCCAGCCCGGTTCCGTGCCGCCCGAACCCGATGCTCTGGTCGTACATGTCGCGGGTCTCCGGGTCACCGAGTACCTGCCAGGCCTCGTCCGCCGCCTCCCGTGCCCGGTCCGCGGCCGCCAGCACGTCCGGCGCCGCGCCCGCCAGCAGGCCCGGCGCCAGCGCTTCCTTCCTGGCCTCCCACGCCTCGCCGAGCTGGTCCTGCCCGGCGTCCGGCAGCACCCCCAGCACGTCGTACCAGGTGATGTCGCTCGTCATGGTCCCCCCTGCCGATCCCTGCCCGGAAGCGCTGACAGCGTCATCATGCACCTGCTTTTGCCAGCTGCCGGGGCACACCTCCCGAACCGGTCCGGCTTTTGCTTAACTGATCGGTAACTTGGGTTGGGAGGGATCGGCGTGGGTGACGTGCAATCGCTGCTGGCCGGGGTGGTGGGGCCGGGTCACGTGCTGGCCGCCGGGCCGGAAATGGCCGACTACGGCCACGACGAGGCCATGGGCCTGCCGCCGGGTGAGCCTGCGTTCGTGGTCAGGCCGGGCCGCACCGCGGAGGTCGCGGCCGTGCTGGGGATCGCGCGGGAGCAGGGGCTGACCGTGACAGCCCGTGGCTCCGGCACCGGTCTGTCCGGCGCGGCGAACCCGCGCGCGGGCAGCTTGGTGATCTCCTTCGAGCGGATGAACCGGGTGCTGGAGATCGACGCCGCCAACCACGTCGCCGTGGTCCAGCCGGGGGTCACCCTGGCCGGGCTGAACGCCGCCGCCGCCGAACACGGGCTGGTGTACCCCGTGTTCCCCGGGGAGATGAGCGCCAGCCTGGGCGGGACCATCGCCACCAATGCGGGTGGCATGCGCGCCGTCAAGTACGGCGTCACCCGCCGCCACGTGCTCGGCCTGGAGGCGGTGCTGGCCACCGGCGAGGTGATCCGGACCGGCGGCAAGCACGTCAAGATCAGTTCCGGCTACGACCTGACCCAGCTGCTCATCGGCTCGGAGGGCACGCTGGCGCTGGTCACCGAGGCCACCGTGCGGCTCTACCCGCGGCTGCCGCACCAGGCCACGCTGCTGGCGCCGTTCGGCACGCTGGCGGAGGTGACCGCGGCGGTGCCGCGGATCATCGCGAGCGGCGTGGGCCCGATGATCCTGGAGTACGTCGACATGCTCACCATGGCGGCCATCACCCAGGGCGAGGACCTCGACCTGGGGGTCCCCGCGGCGGTCCGGGACGCGGCCCAGGCCTACCTGGTGGTCGTGCAGGAGGAACGGACCGAGGAGCGGCTCGGCCCGGACGTGGAGACGCTGGCGGAACTGCTGACCGACGCGGGCGCCGCGGACGTGTACGTGCTGCCCGCGGGCGCCGCGCACCGGCTCATCGAGGCCCGGGAGAAAGCGTTCTGGGCGGCGAAGCGGGCCGGCGCGGACGACATCGTGGACGCGGTGGTGCCCCGCGCCGCGATGGCGGACTACCTGGCCGAGGTGGGCCGGATCGCCAGCCAGCACGGCCGCCTGGTGATCGGCTGCGGGCACGCCGGGGACGGCAACGTCCATCTCGCCGTGTTCGAGCCGGACGCGGGGGCGCGGGGGCAGATAATGCGGGAGATCCTGGCCGCGGCCCGGGCCAGCGGCGGCGCGGTCAGCGGCGAGCACGGCATCGGCACCGCGAAGGTGAAGTACTTCCTGGAACTGGCCGATCCGGTCACCGTGTCCCTGATGCGGCGGGTCAAGGACGCCTTCGACCCGGACGGCATCCTGAACCCCGGGGTCCTGTTCGGCTGACCGCCCCCCTGACCGAGAGGAACGCCGATGAACGGCGCGCAGGCACTGATCCGCACCCTGACGGGCTGCGGCGTGGACGTGTGCTTCAGCAATCCGGGCACCTCGGAGATGCACTTCGTGGCCGCGCTGGACGCGGTGCCCGAGATGCACGGGGTGCTGTGCCTGTTCGAGGGCACGGCGACCGGCGCCGCGGACGGCTTCGGGCGGATGGCCGGGCGGCCCGCGTCGGCGCTGCTGCACCTGGGCCCCGGTCTGGCCAACGGACTGGCCAACCTGCACAATGCGCGCCGGGCCCGCACGCCGCTGGTGGCGGTGGTGGGCGACCATGCGGCCTACCACAAGCGGTACGACGCGCCGCTGGAGTCCGACATCGAGGCGCTGGCCGGATCCGTGTCCGGCTGGGTGCGGCGTTCCGCCCGCAGCGCGGACGTGGCCGCCGACGCGGCCGACGCGGTGGCTGCGGCGATGACCCCGCCCGGCGGGACCGCGACCCTCATCCTGCCGGCCGACGTGTCCTGGTCCGAGGGCGGCGAGCCCGCGCCGCCCCGCCCGGCCCGGGGCCCGGCGCCGGTGCCCGCGGACGTGGTGGAGGCGGCGGCCGCGGTGGTCCGCGGCGGTGAGCCGTGCGTCATCCTGCTCGGCGGGACAGGCGCGCGGCGGCCGGGCCTGGAGGCGGCCAGCCGGGTCGCCCGGGCCACCGGCGCCCGGGTGCTGTGCGAGACGTTCCCGGCCCGGCACGAGCGGGGGGCGGGCATCCCGGCGGTGGACCGGCTGGCGTACCTGGCCGAGTTCGCGATGGCGCAGCTCGACGGCGCCCGCCACCTGATCCTGGCCGGGGCCGCGGAGCCGGTCTCGTTCTTCGCCTACCCGGACAAGCCCAGCGTGCTGGTGCCCGCGGGCTGCCAGGTGCACGTCCTGGCCGGGCCCGGCGAGGACGTGGGCGGCGCGCTCACGGCGCTGGCCGACCTGACCGCGCCGGACGCCAAGCCCGAGCCGCAGCAGCCGGCCCGGCCGGAGCTGCCGGACGGGGAGCTCACCGGGGCCAGCGCCGCCGCGGTCCTCGGGGCGCTGCTGCCGGAGGGCGCGATCGTGTCCGATGAGGCGAACACCTCCGGGCTGTGGCTGCCCGGCGCCACCGCGGGCGCCCCGCCGCACGACTGGCTCACCCTGACCGGCGGCGCCATCGGCCAGGGTCTGCCGCTGGCCACCGGCGCCGCGATCGCCTGCCCCGGCCGGCCGGTGCTCGCGCTGGAAGCCGACGGCAGCGCGATGTACACCATCTCGGCGCTGTGGACCCACGCCCGGGAAGGACTGGACGTCACCACGGTGATCTTCAGCAACCGGTCCTACGCGATCCTCGGCATGGAGCTGGGCCGGGTCGGCGCGGAGGCCGCCGGCGACGCGGCCAAGAACCTGCTGGACCTGTCCCGCCCGGACCTGGACTTCGCGGCGCTGGCCAGCGGCATGGGGGTACCGGCTCGCCGGGCCACGACGGCGGCTGAGTTCGCCGCCGCGCTGCGGGAGGCGCTGGCGGAGCCCGGGCCGCACCTCATCGAGGCGGTGGTCCCGCCGATCGGCTAGCCGCCGCCGCCGTCACAGCACGCGGGACAGGAAGGTGCGGGTCCGTTCGTGCTGCGGGCTGGCCAGCACCTCGCGGGGCGGGCCGGACTCCACGACCACGCCCTCGTCCATGAACACCAGCGTGTCGCCCACCTCCCGGGCGAACCCCATCTCGTGGGTCACCACGATCATGGTCATGCCGCTGGCGGCGAGGTCCCGCATGACCGCCAGCACGTCACCGACCAGCTCCGGGTCCAGCGCGCTGGTGGGCTCGTCGAAGAGCATCAGCTTGGGCCGCATGGCCAGTGCCCGGGCGATGGCGACCCGCTGCTGCTGGCCGCCGGACAGCTGGCGCGGGTAGCCGACCGCCTTGTCCTGCAGCCCGACCTGCTCCAGCAGCTGCCGGGCCAGGCCGGCGGCCTGCGCCCGGGGCACCCCCTTGACCCGCACCGGCGCCTCGGTCACGTTCTCCAGCACGGTCATGTGCGGGAACAGGTTGAAGTGCTGGAAGACCATGCCGATCTCGGCGCGCTTGGCGCAGATCTCCCGTTCCCGCAGCTCATAGAGCTTGCCGCCCTGCTGCCGGTAGCCGACCAGCTCGCCGTCCACCCACAGCCGGCCCGCGTGGATCTTCTCCAGGTGGTTGATGCAGCGCAGCAGGGTCGACTTGCCCGAGCCGGAGGGGCCGATGATGCACATCACCTCCTGGCGCGCGACCGTCAGGTCGATCCCGCGCAGCACCTCCAGCCGGCCGAACCGCTTGTGCACCCCTTCCGCGAGCACCATCGGCCCCACGCCCGGCGCCTGCGCCGCGGTCACCGGCCCGGCTCCGGGGGGCGCGGCGCAGCCGGGACGCCGGGGTGGAAGGTGAACAGGTAGCGGCGCAGCCGCTGCCAGGGGGTGGGCGGGAGCTCGCGCACCGAGCCGCGGGCGTAGTGCCGCTCGATGTAGTACTGGCCCACGGTGAGGACCGAGGTCGCGATGAGGTACCAGATGCTGGCCACGATCAGCAGCGGGATGGTCTTGAAGTTGACCGAGTAGATGAGCTGGACGGCGTACAGCAGTTCGGTGACGGTGATGACGCTCGCCAGCGACGAGGTCTTGAGCATGGAGATGGTCTCGTTGCCGGTCGGCGGGATGATCACTCGCATCGCCTGCGGCAGGACGATCCGCCGCATCGTCAGGCCCCGGGTCATGCCGAGCGCCTGCGCGGCCTCGGCCTGGCCGTGCTCCACCGACAGGATGCCCGCCCGCACGATCTCCGCCATGTAGGCGCCCTCGTTCAGGCCCAGGCCGAGGATCGCGGCGGTGAACGCGGTGATGAGGCTGTTCGCGCTGAAGGTCACGAAGGACGGCCCGAACGGGACGCCCAGCGAGATCTTCGGGTACAGGGCGGCCAGGTTGTACCAGAACAGCAGCTGCACCAGCACCGGCGTGCCGCGGAAGAACCAGATGTACACCCAGCTCGACCCGGACAGCAGCGGGTTGGCCGACAGCCGCATGACCGCGAGCAGCACGCCGAGCAC
>JBLMWU010000298.1:0-15063 GCA_050257395.1 Gemmatimonadota bacterium
TCACTGGAGGAGGCTTTCGCCGGCGCGGCGGGCCCAGGTGGCGAACTGCTCGCCGTCGGCCCGGTCGGCGAGGTAGTTGCGCAGCACCCGCTCGGCGTAGTCGGTCATGCCCGCCGAGGTCACCCTGAGCCCGCGCAGCTTGCGGCCGAAGCCCGCGTCGACCCCCAGCGCCCCGCCGAGGTGCACCTGGAAGCCCTCCTCGCCGCCGACGATCGAGCCCTTGAAGCCGATGTCGGCGACCTGGAACCGGGCACAGGAGTTGGGGCAGCCGTTCACGTTGATGGTGATCGGGGTGTCGAAGCCCGGCAGCCGCCGCTCCAGCTCGCCGTACAGGTCGGCGGCACGCTGCTTGGTGTCCACGATGGCCAGCTTGCAGAACTCGATCCCGGTGCACGCCATGGTGCCCCGCCGGAAGGCGGACGGGTTCACCTGCAGGTCGCGGGCTGCCAGCTCGGCGGACAGCTCCGCCACCCGGTCCTCCGGCACGTCCAGGATGATCAGCTTCTGCTGGGAGGTGGTGCGGATCAGCCCGGACCCGTACTCCTCCGCCAGGTCGGCGACCTGCCAGAGCTGGCTGCCGGAGCTGCGGCCCACGCTCGGCGCCACCCCGAGGTAGTAGCGGCCGTCCCGCTGCCGGTGCACACCGACGTGATCGCGCGCCCCGGGCGGCGGGGTCTGCGGCGCTGGCCCGTCCGGCAGCGCGGCGCCCAGGTACTCCTTCTCCAGCACCTCCCGGAACCGCTCCGCGCCCCAGTCGGCGACCAGGAACTTCAGCCGCGCCCGGCTGCGCAGCCGCCGGTAGCCGTAGTCGCGGAAGATCCGGGTGACCCCGGTCCACACCTCGGCCGCGCGGTCAGGCTCCACGAACACGCCGAGCCGCTGCGCCAGCATCGGGTTGGTGGACAGGCCGCCGCCCACCCACAGGTCGAAGCCGGGGGTGCCGTCCGGCCCGGTCACGCCGACGAAGGAGATGTCGTTGATCTCGTGCGCGGTGCACTGGGCGGTGCAGCCGCAGATCGCCGTCTTGTACTTGCGGGGCAGGTTGGTGAACTCGGTCCCGGCGGTCGCCACCGCCTCCAGGGCCCGCAGGGACGGGGTGGCGTCGAGGATCTCGCTGCCGTCGATCCCGGCGACCGGGCAGCCGAGGATGTTGCGCGGCACGTCGCCGCAGGCCTGCAGGCTGGACAGGCCGGCCGCCTCCAGCCGCTCCCAGATCGCGGGCACGTCCTCGATCCGGATCCAGTGGTACTGGACGTTCTGCCGGTCGGTGACGTCGGCGAGGTCGCGGCCGTACTCCTTGGCGATGCCGGCCACGGTGCGCAGCTGTCCGGCGGAGAGCTGCCCGCCCGGGATGCGCACCCGCATCATGAAGTAGCTGTCCTCGATCTCCTCGTCCGCCAGCGCCCCGGTCCGGCCGCCGCCGATGCCGGGGCGGCGCTGCGTGTACAGCCCCCACCAGCGGAAGCGGCCGCGCAGGTCGGCCGGGTCGATCGAGTCGAAGCCGAGGTGGGCGTAGCGGTTCAGGATCCGGTCGCGGACGTGCAGGCCGTCATCGTCCTTCTTCATCTGCTCGGACTTGTTCAGCGGCTCGTAATGGCCCATGGCCCACTGGCCCTGGCCCTTCACGGGTCGTGGCATCGGTGATCCTTCTGCTGCTGGCGGACCGCAGCCAGCCGGGCGCGCTGCTGCGGGGCAGGGCAACAGCTCGCGGCGGCGCGGCGGGGACGGGAGTCAGCGGCAGGCGCGACAGATGGCGCTGGAGACCCGGAGCAGGTCCACGTGGCGGCGGCTGACCAGCAGGGTCGGCCGGCAGGCGACACGCACAGGTGTCACGGCAGGCCTCCCCGGTGTGATCATCGCTGGCAGCTCACAGTCCGCCAGCACGACAGTAACATCCGCCGGGGGTATGCTCCAGCCCCGTGCCCGACAGCGCCCGCACACCCGACATTCGCACCATTTCGTCCCGGGTCGTCTACCGGGACAGCTGGATCACCCTGCGCCAGGACGAGATCGAGCGGCCAGACGGCTCCCGCGGCACCTACGCGGTCGTGGACAAGCCCGACTTCGCGCTGGTCGTCCCGGCCGAGCGGGGCGGATTCCACCTGGTGGAGGAGTACCGCTACCCGGTCGGCCGGCGCACCTGGGGATTCCCGCAGGGCACCTTCCCCGGCGGCGGCACCGGTGACCCGGCGGACCTGGCCCGGCTGGAGCTCGCACAGGAGACCGGCCTGCGGGCCCGCGAGCTCACCCCCCTCGGCTTCCTCACCTGCGCGCACGGCCTGACCGGGCAGGGCTTCCACGCGTTCCTCGCGACCGGGCTGACCCAGGGCCGGCCGGACCGCGAGGCCGAGGAGCAGGACATGCGGCACCAGTGGGTCTCCCGGGCGGAGTTCACCGGCATGATCAGGCGCGGGGCGATCGTGGACGACGCCACGGTGGCCGCCTACACGCTGCTCCTGCTGCATGAGGAGGGCGCAGCCGTGGGGCTGCCGCCGGGGCCCGGCCCGGTCAGCGCCTGACCCAGACGTAGTCGGCGCCGGCGGACGTGCCGTTCCGGTTGGGGATGGCGGCGGCGAGCCGGTAGCGCGGGTCCGACTGCAGCGTGCGGGCGATCACCGCATCCAGTGCGGGGGTGACCTGGTAGTTGTACGAGATGACCCGGAAGTAGCCGTCCCTGATCGCGGCCCGGTAGGCGGCGGTGCCGGTGAGGTACCGGCCCTGCGGGGTGGTGTACCCGAGGAAGTACGTGGAGCTGAACTGGTACGGCTGGGCCGCCGGGTTCAGCCGCAGGTAGTAGATGGGCACCTCGTCCACCTCGGCCAGGTAGTGCGCGCCCGGCCGCAGGTAGCGGCTGAACTCCTGGACGTACAGGCTGGAGTCGGGCCAGGAGCTGAACAGCTCGTGCGCCTGCACCATGCCGAGCACCAGCGCGGCACCCCAGATGGCGATGCCGAGCTGCGCCCGGCGGAAATGGTCGCCGACGATCCGGGCGAGGCCGACGCCCGCCAGCGGGGCGGCGAACAGCAGGCCGAACCCGATGTGCTTGTACAGCGAGGTCTCGGTGTGCAGCCGGAGCTGTTCCGCGGGCGCGAGCAGCGCGGTCCCGGTCAGGGCCAGCCCGAGCAGGGAGCGCCGCCACCGGCCGCCCGCGGGCGCGATCTGCTCACCGGCTTCGTTCTCCGGCCGCCGCGCGTAGGCCACCGCGCCCACCACCGCCAGCGCGAATGGCAGCCCGCCCCACTTCACGCAGTCCAGGGCCAGGGCCGTGGCCGGGGTGCTGCCGTGCGCCCGCGAGGTGGTCGTGAACTCGATGCCGGTCAGGTAGACCTTGCCCGCCTGATGCAGCGCCCAGATCAGCAGCTCGCCGGTGACCGCCGCCAGCACCACCGGGCGGATGAGCGCCTGCCAGCCGCGGTACGGCCAGCCGGCCAGCGCCGTGAGCCCGACCACGGTCGGCACGAACAGCAGCGAGGCGTACTTGCCGGCGACCGCCAGCGCCAGCACCGGCGCGGCGAGCAGGTACAGCGGCAGCCAGGAGGCGGCGCTGCGGACGACGATCCAGGCAGCCAGGGCCAGCAGGAACAGCGCGGAGGCGTCGTAGGTGGCCAGATGCCCCAGGACGAGCGCGGACTCGGTGACGGAGAAGATCAGGGCCGCGCACAGCCCCACCCGCTCGTTGAAGAGCCGGCGGGTCAGCGCATACAGCAGCGCCGTGGCGGCCAGCGCGGCGGCGAGGCTGACCGCCCGCGCGCCCGCCAGCCCGCCCAGGCTGTCCGCGACCGCCCCGAGCACCGGGTACAGGACGGGCGCGCCGGAGAAGTACGACGGGTAGTTGCCCTGCAGCGCGTACCCGGACAGGAAGTGGCCCAGCTCCATGTGGCCGGCGTACAGGTAGAGCGCCTCGTCCTCGAACGCGGTGTTCTGCATGCGCAGCGACAGCAGCGCCTGCATCACCAGGATCGCCGCCAGCACGCCCCGGCTGATCCAGGTCCGGCGGCGGGGCGCCGGCGCGGCCGGGGCGGGGGCCGCGGGCCGCGGCTGGTGATCCGGGTCCGGCGGGGCGGGCGGCCTGCGGCGGTCGGCCAGCCGCGGCTCGGGCAGCGAGGGGAACAGGACGGTGTCGGCCTCCTGGGGCGGGCCAGGCCGCTGGCGGGCGGGGTGCGGGCCGGCCCTGCGCTGCGCCGTCCGGCGGGGCGGGGTGCTCATCGCGGGCCGGTCAGTGGCGGGTCACGCCGGCCAGCGGGACCGGGCTCAGCGCGCGGGCCAGCGCCGCCCGCAGGATGGGCCGGGACTCCGCCCGCCAGTCGACGCCGTTCTTGTTGAAGTCGAACCAGATGAACCCGAGCATGTCGCGGTGCCTGGCCACGGCGGCCACCAGGTGGTGCACGCTTGCCACCTCGTCCGGGCCGGTCTCGACCGAGGTCTCGGCGATGATCAGCGGCTTGCTGGTGAACCGGCGGACCTCGCTGATGGTGGGCAGGTAGAGGGTGCCGTAGGTGTCAGGCCCGGTGGTGGGGAAGTAGCCGGTGACGCCGACCCAGTCCACATAGGCGTCGCCCGGGTAGTAGGGGCGCAGCTTCACCTGCGGCACCGGGTTGATGATGTTGGGGTTCCACATCCAGATCACGTTGCTGGCGCCCGCCTGCACGAAGAGGTCGTGGATGTGGCGCCAGGCCGCGACGAAGCTGGCCGGGCTCGCCGCCGTGGTGCCCCACGGGTACCAGTTGCCGTTCATCTCGTGGCCGAAGCTGAGCACGATCGGCAGGCCGAGCCCGCGGACCGCGCGGGCGAACCGGCTGATGTAGGCGTCGCTGGCGCCGCCCGCGATCGCCTGCACGCTGGTCTGGTACGGCTCCCAGGCCAGGTAGGACAGGGCACCGTAGTGCCACGCGTTGATCACCCCGGAGGGGTAGAACGGCTTGTTCCAGGCGGCGTACTGCCCGATCAGGTTCGGGTGCCGGCCGATGGCGGCGGCGAACCGGCGGACCGGCGCCAGGGTCTGCGGCGCGCGCGGTGCCTCCACGCCCAGGAACTTGCCCGAGGGGTCGAGCAGGCTGGAGACGTCGAACGGCAGTCCCGCGGCCGGCCCGGTGCCGCGGGCCGGGCCGGCCAGCCCGCCCGGCGCGGGCCCGTGCGCGCTGGCCAGCGGGGTCATGTGACAGCCCGCCAGCGCCGCGAGCAGCCCGGCGGCCGCCAGCACCCGGGCGGTCAGCGCCCGGGCGGTGCCCCGGCGGCTCATGCAGGCGTCCCCACCGTCGGCTGGATGAGGATGCGGCCGACCACCACCAGCTGGAACACGCCGAGCACGAAAATGAGGAACAGGTCGTACGGGTTCATGGTCAGCATCCGCCAGAAGGCCAGCCCGGCCCACAGGGCCGAGCTGCCGCCGTTCCAGACGATCAGGCCGGCCCAGAACCGCCGCCGGCCGTCCTGCCCGCCCTTGCCGCTGCCGGAGGGCTTCCAGCCAAGCGGGCGGCGGCGCAGCAGGTCCCAGAGCGCGAAGACGTGCGCCCAGCCGGCGATCACCCGGACCGACCAGGCTTCCAGCCGGTAGGGGGCGCGGTGCCACAGCGGGTAGATCACCCCCGCGTAGAGCAGCACGGGCGCCACGTACACGAGGCTGCGCAGGGTGAGCTCGGCAGGGGCGAAGACCAGCATCGCCACCGCGAGGGCGGGCGCGATGAAGGTGAAGACGGCGGTGTAGACGTAGCCGATGAAGCCGGACAGGTAGCACATCCGGGTGTACAGGGGCAGCCTGGTCCGCCAGAACTTGCCGTGCCGCAGCAGGCTCATGGTCCCGGAGCACCAGCGGTACTGCTGGTTGAGGAAGGCCAGCGCGTTGTCCGGGCACATGCCGGTCGACAGCGCGATCGGCAGGTAGCGCAGCCGCCAGCCGTGCCGGGCGAGGTCGAAGCCGGTGTGCAGGTCCTCGGAGTGCTCGGCCAGCGACATGCCGCCGATGTACTTCAGCGCCGCCCGCCGGTAGACCGCGCAGCTGCCGACGCAGATGGCGCCCTTCTTGCGGGCCCGGGCGGTCTGGATGGAGCGGTAGAACAGCTCCTGGATCGCGCCCGCCCCGCGCTCCACCCAGGTCTGGTGGTCGAGCACCCGGAAGAACTGAGGTGTCTGCACGATGCCCACGTCGGGGAAGGCGTCCATGTACGGCAGGGTCTCGGCGAGCAGGTCGTGGCGGGGCGCGAAGTCGGCGTCGAGCAGCAGGATGAAGTCGCCGTCGGAGATGTGGTAGCCGTAGAGCAGGTTGCCCGACTTCTTGAACCAGCCCCGGTCCGGGCGGGAGGCGTAGGCAAAGCCGAAGCTCCGCGCCATCGCCTTGAGCTG
The DNA here is from genome assembly GCA_050257395.1 of Gemmatimonadota bacterium. GTDB lineage: Bacteria > Actinomycetota > Actinomycetes > Streptosporangiales > Streptosporangiaceae > JAIRTY01. The sequence continues at coordinate 6,340 of JBLMWU010000298.1, forward strand.
CGGGTTGCCGGAGTCGTCGAGCACCCACGGGGTGACGCGGCCCGGGTAGTGGCGGGCCAGCACCGCCACGTAGCGCCAGGTGTTGTGCAGCACCGCGGGCGGCTCGCCGCACACCGGCAGGAACACGTCGACCGAGGGGTAGCGCCGGGGCCGCCAGCCGTCCACCAGCCGCCGGTGCGCGGCCAGGTCGAAGCTGCGGCTCAGCCCGTCCACCAGCAGGGACAGCAGGAAGCAGAACACGCCGAGGAGCGCGAACGGGAGGTAGAGCAGGAACCAGGGCGAGTCCCAGACCATCCGCGCCTGGCTGTACACCAGCGGCGGGAAGGTGGCGACGGAGCACAGGGTGAGCACCCACATGTGCCGCCGGATGTAGGAGTACTTCTCCCGGTCGCCGGGCGGGACCGGGAGCACCAGGTCGCTGGGCGGAGCCGCGGCGGCCGCCAGCGCCAGCACCGAGCCGGACGGTACCGCGGGCCGGGCGGCGGCACCCGCCCGGTGCCGGGCGCGGGGCCGCTCCGGGGCGCGCGGTGCGACGCGGGGGTCAACGATGCCAGCCACCGCTAACCTCACTTCCCCAGTGGGAGCCGTCACCCGTGACGTACGCTCATCAACGGTGCGTCACCTGACAGGCGGGACTTGTCAGATCATAGAGCGGCAAGGTGCCCGAAAGAGGCCAGATCTTAGGGCTTTCTTAACGCGGTACTGACCTGCGGGAGTTGACACGATCTGGGCGGTAAGGCCCCGCAGCGTCACGGATTTCTGGCACCCTGAGGCGGTCGGGTGTGGCACAGCCGCCCCACCGGTCCCTCCGCTGCCGGTGCCCGGCAAACGGGCCGGGTTTCCGCCCCGGCGCGGTCAGCTGCGCCGGGTGCGTCAGCAGGGGAGGTGGAGTGGAGACTGCGCGCGAGATCGTCGCCGCGATGCGCGCCGCCGCGCCAGCCGGGCAGGCCCGGCTGGACGGGCAGGTGCTCGGCCGGCTGCGCGATCTCACCCGGTCGCTGCTGGCGGCCAGCCCCGCGGCCGAGGCCGAGTACGCCCGCTTCCTGTCCGTCCGCCGCCGCCAGCTGGACCTGCCCGCCGCGGCCCTCGCCGGGTGGCTGCGCGGGCGGACGGTGCTGGTCACCGGCGGCACCGGCTGTGTCGGCTCGGCGCTCATGCGGGAGCTCGCGGCGTGCGGTCCGCGGCGGCTGGTGAGTGTGGCCCGCGGGCAGACCACCGGGTGGCCGCGCGCGGCCGGTGCGGAGTACGTGCGCGGCGACGTGCGTGACCTGCCCGCGCTGGGGTCGGTGATCGCAGCGGCCCGGCCGGACGTGCTGTTCCACCTGGCCGCGCAGCGTGACCCCGGTCTGGCCGAGCGCGAGGTGCACCGCACGGTGACCACGAACGTGCTCGGCACCCGGAACCTGATCGCCGCCGCCGAGCAGGCCGGTGTCCGGCAGGTCGTGTGCGCGTCCACCGGCAAGGCCCTGCGCCCGTACTCACCCGACGTGTACGCGGCCTCCAAGCGCGCGGCCGAGTGGCTGGTCGCCGGGGCGGCCGCCCGGGGCGCGGCTTGCTACTCCGCGGCCCGGTTCACCCACGTCGTCGACAACTCCCTCATCCACCGGCGGCTGCTGTCCTGGCGGGCCGCCGGGGTGGTGCGGCTGCACAGCCCGGACGCCGTGTTCTACGTGCAGTCCGCGCGGGAGTCGGCGCAGCTGCTGCTGTCAGCGGGCCTGGCGGCGCAGCGCGGGAGCTTCCGGGTGCAGGCCATCACCGACCTCGGCTGGCCGGTCAGCCTGCTGGACCTGGCGCTGGGCGTGCTGCGGCGGGCCCGGTCGGACAGCCCGGTCTACTTCAGCGGCTACGACCGGGGGTACGAGGACGCCCCGTTCCCCGGCTGGTACGATCCGCGCACGGCGGGCGGGGTGAGCCCGCTGATCAGCGCGCTGGAGGCAGACCAGGCGGCGCAGGCCGCGTGCGGGGCGGCCGACGTCTTCCCGCTGGCCCTGGCGGCTGACCCGGAGGCCGACAAGCTGCTGCTGGCCCTGGAGGAGACCTGCGAGGTGTGCCGGGACCCGGCCGCGGTTCGGGCGGCCCTGGACCGGCTTTCCTGGGCGCTGCTGAGCGCGGCGCTGCGGGCGGCGCCGCGCCCGGTGCTGGCCCGCGCCGCCGCGCGGGCGGCGCCGTACCGCGGCCGGTTCGGCGACGTGAACGTGCGGCTGCTGGCAGAGCTCGAGCAGCACGTCCGCGCCGGTCCGCGGGCCTGACCCGGGTCTGTCCCGGCAGCGGGCGGGCGGCGGGGGGAGCGGGCCGCCGGGCTAAGGGCATGCCCTGCCGATCTCCGGCCTGCTGCGCGTCGCCCGGACGGGCGTCCCGCGGCGTTGTCGTCGTCGCGCATAGCTCCGCTATGCGCTCCTCCTCCGCCTTGCGGGCCCCACCCGCCTCCCCATTCCCCCTTCACGGCCGCCGCTCGCGACGGCCAAGACCGGCAGGACACACCCTAGGCTGAGATCAGGAGCCCACGCCAGGAGGACGCGATGGGATTGATGGACCGGGTGAAGGTGCAGGCCGACCGGCTCGCGCAGATGGCCCAGGAAGCCGCTCAGGAGGGGCGGGAGAAGCTGGACCAGGCCGCGGCGAAGCGGCGCGCCGATGCGATGTTCCGTGACCTCGGCGCCGCTTACTACGCAGAGCGGACCGGCCGGGCCGGGCCTGACAACAGCGCCAAGATGGACCGGCTGCTGCAGGCGCTGCAGCGGCAGGAGGCAGAGCAGGGACTCGGCGACGGCGACACGCCGGGGGGCGGAGCCTGAGCGGCCCCGCCCCCCGCGGCCGGCTTGCGGTCAGATCCCCGTGCCGCTGACCGGGATGGTCAGCGTGTGGCTGCCCAGCACGTCGGTCCAGCTGACCTTGTAGCTGACGGTGAAGCTCCCCTTGCTGGTGGGGGTGAAGGTCACCGGCAGCTGCAGGTCGTAGCCGGCGTTCACCGGCAGTTGCGGGGTCACCTTGTACACGGCGTGGAACGGCGCGTTCAGGGTGGAGGACCCGTTCATGGTGGCCGGCTCGTTGCCGGTGTTGGTGACGGTGATGGTGAACTTCGCCTGCTTGCCGACCGGCACGTTCCCGAGGTTCACCGACGACGGCGACGCCTGGAACAAGCTGTCGGGGGACAGGCTCTGGCTGGTCAGGCTCACCACGGCGCTGCCCTGGGCGGTGCCCACGGTCAGCGTGTCGTTGTAGGTCTGGCCGGCCGTGACCGGGGTGAACGACACCGCCGCCACGAACGACTGCCCGGGCTTGAGGGTGGTGCCGAGCGGGGGCAGCCCGGTCACCGAGAACGGGGCGGACGGCAGGTTCTCCGTGCTGATCGTCTCCGGGGTGGCGCCGCCGTTGGTGAAGGTGATCTCCCGTGGCACCGAGATCCCCACCGGGACCCAGCTCTCGAACTGGCCCAGGTCACCGACCAGCGCGAACTGGACGGACGGGCTGAGGCTGTACAGCCCCGGCTGGGTGCCGTTGCCGGTCAGCGGCACGTCGGCACTCGGCTCGGTGGCGGTCTGGGTGGTGAACGAGAGGGTACCGGTCACCCCGCCGGGGCCGGCCGGGCTGAACGTCACCGGGGCGGTGAGCTTGTCACCCTTGTGCAGGGTCACCGGGAACGTGACCGGAGCCGGGGTGCTGCTGCCGTGGGCGGTCTCGGTCACCTGGCTCGGGTCCACCGCGAACTGCGCGGCGGGGGAGGAGCCGTCGGATGAGGTGGTGGCCGTGCTCACACCGGTCACGGTCACGTTCCCCTGTGCGGTCACGGTGGCGTTCCGGGTGCTGTTCGAGCCGGCACTCGTGGAGCTGAACGTGGCCGGCGGGCCCGCCAGCGGGGCCGCGCCCGCGCCCGCGATGCCGAACCCGTACAGGGACCCGCTCAGGCTGCCCACGTACACGGCGTTGCCGCTGGTGGCCGGCGTCGCGAACTTGGCAGCTTTACCGGTGGAGCCGGACCACAGCGGCTTGAGGGTGGATCCCCAGCCGGCCGCCGACGGGGTGGCGGGGTAGGCGCGCAGGGTGCCGGCGCCGCTGCTGTCGCTGACCGCCCACACCACCGCGGACGCCGCAGCGGCGCCATTGGACGTCACCACCGGGCCGCCGGAGCCGTAGCCGAACGTGCTGGAGCTGTTGGCGATGTCGGTCACGGTCGGCTTGCCGGCGCTGCCGGCGCCGAACCGCAGCACCCGCAGGCTGTCGTTCTTGCCGAGGTAATACATGTAGTCATCGGCCGTGGACGTGCCGGCGGCGAGGGTGGTGCTGCCGAACGCCGCCGGGTGGCCCCACTGGCCCCCGTACGGCCCGGCGACCCTGAGCGCGCGGCTGTTGCTGGAGGAGTTGCGGCCGCCGAGGCTGTTCGCGTTCAGGACGAAGACGTGACCGTCCTTGCCGGCCTGCACGATCATGTCGGGGTACGTGCTGGTGCCGAACGGGAGCCCGATCGCGCCGCCAGAGCCCCAGTCGGTGTCGGCGGAGTCGAGCTTGGGGGCGTTGGCCGGGCTGAAGAAGTCGCTGGCCTTGATGGTGTTGCTGGTGGTCATTCCCAGCCGGACGATGGATTCGGCGAGCTGCCCGGGCGGTTTGGACAGGCCGTTCGAGCCGGGGGACACCGGGGCGGGGGAGACGCCGTTGCCGGAGGTGAAGAAGATCCGCCCGGGGCCGTCGGAGACCAGCCCGCCGCCGCTGTTCCAGATGCCGGCCTGGTTGTCGGTGAGGCCGGTCTCATCGCTCCACAGGGTCTTGGCGTGGGTGGCCAGGTTGACGCCGGCGACGAAGCCCACGTAGGGCTTGTGGTCGCAGTGGGAGCCGAACGCGGCGTACACCCAGCCGTTGGTCAGCAGCAGGCCGGGCCGCTGCAGCTGCTGCTTGGCGCTGAACGTGATGTTCGAGTCGTTGCTGGGCTTGCCGCCGATGCTCGCGATCGTCGCCACCGCGCCGCCGTTGTTGGGGTCGACGCTGAAGAGCTTGTACCCGGTGGACACCTGGGCCACCAGGTACACGTCCCCGCTGGCCGGGTCGTAGACGGGGGTGCCGGTGATGCCGATGTTCGGGGCGATGTTGTTGCAGGTGGTGATGTTGTACGGGGTGCCCAGGCTCTTTGACCAGTTGATGTGGCCCGTCGCCCCGTTGATGCCGTAGACCTTGTCGTTCTCGGTGGCCACGATCACCTCGTGGCCGCCGGCCGCCAGCGGCACCACCAGTGGCTGGGCGTAGATCTGGCCATTGAGCTTGACCGGGAAGCCCGGCAGGGCCTTGAACGAGCCGCTCTTCAGAGCCGTGGGTGTCAGGCCGCTCTCGGTCTGGTCCCAGCCGTCCCGCAGGCTGTCCTGGGAGACGGTCTGGTCGTCGGCGCGGGCGATCACCGCCCGGGTGCCGGGCAGGATGCCGGTAGCGGCGGGCAGGACCGCGAATGTGGCCGCGAGGCCGGCGCCGGCCGCGCAGAGCCGGCGCGCAATCCGCCGGCGAGTGCGCAACAACCCCCGTGGGCGCATGAAATTCCTCCAGGTCAGCGGGAAGAGGGCACGCGTCACCACGGCTGGCGGCAGGATCCCGCCGCGGCATTGATGGGGAAACGACTCTCTTCGCAGATGTTCTGGAGGTGTGACGAACAGCGCCCGTTTCCGGATGACAGCACACGCTCATGTAACGGCCAAAAGACGTCTATGTAATGGCAAAAACGACCGGCTGGCCGCGGGGCATCCGGCCGGGGCCGGGACCTGCCGGCCCCGGCCCAGGCCGGTCAGCCCAGCCGGCTACTTGCCGACCCCGGAGATGTTCACCGACACCGTGTGGCTGCCGGTCACGTCGGTCCAGGTGAGGTGGTAGACGGCGGAGAACGCGCCGGTCTTCGTGGGCACGAAGCTCACCGGGATCTTCACGTCGTAGCCGGCGTTGATCGGCATCATCGGCGTGACGTTGAGCTTGTTCAGGAAGGGGGCGTTCAGCGTGGTGGCGCTGGCGACCAGCGCGGGTTCGTTCCCGGTGTTGGTGATGTCAACGACCGTGGTGACCTTCTTGCCCACCGCGACCGGCCCGAAGTTGACCGAGGTCGGTGAGGCCGTGAACAGGCCGTGCGGGGCCAGGCCGACCCCCGCCAGGCTGACGGTGGCGGTGCTGCCGCCCGCGCTGACCGACAGCGAGTCGCTGTAGCTGGCCGCTGCCGTCGGCGAGAAGGTGACCTGGACCACGATGGACTGGCCGGGCTGGAGCACGGTCCCCACCGCGGGCATCCCGCTCACCTGGAACGGCCCGGACGGCAGCGTCACCGAGCTGATGGTCTGCGGCTGGTCGCTGCCGTTGGTGATGGTGGCGCCGAGCGGCACGCTGATCCCGGCCGGCACGTCGCTGACCGGGATGCCGACGTCGTTGACCAGGGCGAAGTGCAGCGAGCCGGGGCTGGAGTACAGCCCGGACGTGGTGCCGTCGCCGGTCAGTGCCGCGTCCATGGCCGGGAACCTGGCGGAGTTCGTGGCGAACGTCAGCGACCCGCTGGTCCCGCCGGGGGAGGCGGGGGCGTAGGTGACCGGGGCGCTCAGCTTGTCACCCTTGTGCAGGGTCACCGGGAAGGTGACCGGGGTGGCGGTGCTGCTGCCCTTGGCGGTCTCGGTCACCTTGGCCTGGTCGACCGTGAATTGCGGGGCCGACGTGGTGTCGGTGGTGGCCTGGGTGCTGGCCGTGACCCCGGTGACGGTGACCGCCGACGTGGCCGTGACCGTGACGTCCCTGGTGGCGGTGGAGTTCACCGGGGTCTGCCCGAAGTTGGTCTGGGCACCGGTGTTGAGCGGCGCGGCCGCCACGGGGTTGCCGAATCCGTACACGGTGCCGTCCCCGGTGGTGGCGCCGAGGCGGGTGCCCACGTAGACCCGCCCGTTGCTGGTGGCCAGGTTGGAGAACTTGCTGGCGGTGCCGATGTTCCAGGACTTGATCTGGGTGGGCACGCAGGGCGAGGACGAGGTGCAGCCGGTGCCCGGGTTCGCCGGGTAGGCCACCAGCATGCCGCCGGTGCCGGCCGAGCCGCTGGAGTACACCGCCCACACCACCGCGCTGTTGATGTCGCTGCCGCTGGAGGTGACCTCGGGGGGGCCGGAGGAGTACCCGAACACCAGCTGGCTGTTGGCCACGTCGCTGACGACCGGCTTGTCGGACCCGTTGACGCCGAACTTGAGCCACCGCAGGCTGTCGCCCTTGCCGAGGTAGAACAGGTAGTTGTTCGCGGTGCCGGCGTTGGCCGCGCTCAGGGGGCTGGTGTCGGCGAAGACCGCTGGGTGGCCCCACTCGCCCTTGAACGCCGTGCTGACGCTCAGGGCCCTGTTGTTGTTCGAGGTGCTGCGGCCGCCGAGACCGTTCCGGTTGAGCAGGAAGAGGTGCGAGTCCTTGCCGATCTGGGCGAGCACGTGCGGATAGGTGCTGGTGCCGAACGGCAGGCCCACCGGGCCGCCGGAGCCCCAGTCGGTGTCGGCGGCGTCCAGCGAGGGTGCGTTGGCGGGGCTGAAGAAGTCCACCGCCTTCAGCCCGCCGCCCGCGTCCGACAGCCGGACCACCGACTCGGCCAGGTGCCCGGGCGGTTTGGCGAGGCCGCTGGAGCCGGGAGCCACCGGGCCGGGCGAGATGCCGTTGCCGGAGGTGACGAAGATCCGTCCCGGCCCGTCGGACATCACGCCGGCGCCGCCCTGCCAGATACCCGCCTGGTTGGTGGTGGTGCCGGTCTCGTCGCTCCACAGGGTCAGCGCCTTGCTGGAGAGGTTCACCCGGGCGACGTAGCCGACGTAAGGCTGATGGTCGCAGTGCGACCCGAACGCCGCGAAGATGGACCCGTCGAGCAGCAGCAGCCCGGGCCGGGGCATCTGGTTCTTGGCGCTGAACTTGATGGCGGAATCGTTCGCGGCCCGGCCGCTGATGGTACGGGTGAAGGCGACGGCGCCGCTCTTGGCCGGGTTGATCCCGAAGAGCTTGTACATCGGCGTGCCCGTGCTGGAGAGCACCTGGGCCATCATGTACACCAGCCCGGTGCCGGGGTTGTAGACGGGGCCGCCGGTGACGCCCACGTCGGGGGTCAGGTCGTGGCAGGTCGTGATCTTGTAGGGCTTGCCCAGCGTGACGTTCCATTTGACCGCGCCGGTCACCGGGTTGAGCCCGTACACGTGGTCCTTTTCAGTGGCCACGATCAGCGTGCCGTTGACCACCAGCGGTTGGGCGTACACCTGCCCGGTCACCTTGGTGGCGAACAGCTGGGTGAACGTGTTCTTCACGGTGGTGGGGTCCATGGCGGGCTCGTTCGGGTCCCAGTTGGTGCGCAGCTTGTCCTGGGAGATGGTGGTCTCGTCGGCGCGCGCCTGCACCGCCCTGGTGACCGGCAGCATGCCGGTGGCGGCGGGCAGCACGGCGAGGGTGACCGCGAGGCCGGCCCCGGACGCGCACAGCCGCCGGGCTAGCCGCCGGTGAGTGCGCAAGAACCCCCGTGGGCGCATGACGTTCCTCCAGGTGAGCGGGAAAAGACGGGCGCCGCCGCGGCTGGCGGCGGGCGGCCGCCGTGGCGATGGCGGGAAATCCCCTTATGGCACTTGTTCTGGAGGTATGACGTACAGCGCCCGTTTCCGGATGGCAGGTAAAGATCACGTAATGGTCAAGACCCGTTCGGTAATCCCGGGGTCACGCAGCATGAAACTCCCGGGCAAGCAGCAGCGGCGGCCACCAACGGTGGCC
>JBLMWU010000299.1:0-64343 GCA_050257395.1 Gemmatimonadota bacterium
AAGAGAACCTGCTGGTCGGCGCCACATACGCACGCAAGGGCCCGTGGACGATCGAGCGCGTGTACGAGATGTTCGGCTGGATGCGGGAGCGCCGCCACCAGCGCACCTCGCAGATGTCCGGTGGCGAGCAGCAGTCGGTGGCCATCGGCCGGGCGCTCGTGGCCAACCCGCGGGTGCTGCTGCTGGACGAGCTGTCGCTCGGCCTGGCCCCAGTGATCGTGCAGCGGATCTACGGCATGCTGCCGCAGATCCTGGCGACCGGCCTGACCGTGCTGCTGGTCGAGCAGGACGTGAGCCAGGCCCTGCGGGTGGCCTCGCACATCCACTGCCTGCTGGAGGGCCGGTCCACCCTGGAGGGCAGGCCGGCGGACGTGACCGCGGAGCGGGTCGAGGCCGCCTACTTCGGCCTGGCGGGAGCCGCATCGGTGCATGACGGGCCGGGCGAAGGGAGTGAGCGGTAATGGCCTGGGTGAACGCCATCATCCAGGGGGTGCTGACCGGCGGGCTGTACGCGCTGTTCGCCACCGGCCTGTCGCTGATGTTCGGCGTGATGAACGTGGTGAACCTGGCGCACGGCGACCTCGCCGTGATCGCGGGCTACATCGCCATCGGCATCATCACCGTCACCAGCGTGCCGGTGATGTGGTCCTTCCTCATCGTGGTGCCGGTGATGGCGGTGCTCGGTTACGTGCTGCAGCGCACGCTGATCCAGAGCGCGCTGGACCGCAGCGTCCTCACCACTCTGCTGGTCACTTTCGGCCTGTCGGTGGTGATCGAGAACGGCCTGCTGCAGTTCTTCACCGCCAACAGCCGCGGGATCGGGGTCGGCTCGCCCGTCGTGAGCGGCTCATTCAACCTCGGCTCGCAGATCCAGATCGGCTACCTGCTCGTGCTGGTCTTTGCGGTCGCCGTGGCGGTGCTGCTCGGGCTGCAGTACTTCCTGTCCCGGTCCAAGTACGGCCGGCTGATCCGGGCCGTCGCCGACGACCGGGAGGCGGCGCAGCTGTCCGGGGCCGACTACCGGCACGTGTTCGGCATCGCAGCGGCGCTCGCGTTCGGCACCGTGGGGCTGGGCGGCATCGCCTACGGGATGTACGACCAGCTCGCGCCCAGCACGGGCACCGACAAGATCCTGCTGTTCGCGTTCGCGGCGGTGGTGATCGGCGGGCTCGGCTCGCTGTGGGGCACCCTGCTCGGCGGCGTGGTGCTCGGCGTGGCCCAGGCGATCGGCGGCCAGATCAACATCTCCTATGAGGTGCTGGCCGGCTATCTCGTGTTCCTCGCCGTGCTGGTGCTGCGCCCGCAGGGCCTGACCTCCCGGAAGGCGCAGTCATGAGCGTCGCCTCGGACACCACCGCCCGCCCGGCAGCGGAGTTCCGGGTCACCCGGTCGCAGCGGAACGTGGCCTGGACCGCGGCGGTCGCGCTGGTCGTCGTGGTCGTGCTGGCGATGTTCCCCTACCTGGTGTACTCCGGCACCACCAGCCTGATGGTGCAGGCCTTCATCGTGCTCACGCTGGCGAGCATGTGGAACCTGCTGGCCGGCTACGCGGGCCTGGTGTCGGTGGGGCAGCAGGCGTTCGTCGGGCTCGGCGCGTACTTCGTGCTGATCCTGGCGCTGCACGGGCTGTCGCCGTTCGCGGCGCTGCCGGTCGCCGCGATCGGCTGCGGCGTGGCGGCGCTGCCGCTGTGGTGGCTGGTCTCCCGGCTGCGCACCGGCTACTTCGCGATCGCCACCTGGGTGCTCGCCGCCACCCTCATGCTGATCATCGAGCGCTTCTCCTCGATCGGCGGCGGGACCGGCATGCCGCTGCCCGGCTTCGCCGGCCTCGACCCCACGCTGCTGACCGCCTACACCTACTGGGCCGGGCTGGCGGTCACGGTGGCGGCGCTGGCCGGCGTGTACCTGCTGCTGCGCGGCAGGCTCGGCCTGGTGCTCACCGCCATCCGCGACGACGAGGTGGCGGCGCGCAGCTCCGGGGCGAAGGTGGGCCTGGCCCGGCTGCTGGTGTTCGTGGTGGCGGGCGCCGGCTGCGGCGCGGCCGGCGCGGTGCTGGCGATCAGCCAGCTGCAGGTGCAGCCGGAGGCCGTGTTCAGCGTGCAGTGGACCGCGGAGATGGCGTTCGCGACGATCATCGGCGGGCTGGGCACGATCGAGGGGCCGATCATCGGCACCGCCGTGTTCATGGTGCTGCAGCAGACGCTGCAGTCGTACAACGCCTGGTACCTGATCGCCCTGGGCCTGGTCGCGATCATCGTCGCCCTGTTCGCCCGCCGGGGCGTGTGGGGCCTGGTCGATGACCACCTGAACGTCCGGCTCTTCCCGGTCGGCTACTGGCTGCGGACCCCGGCCGACCGGGGCCGGCGCCGGGGCCCGGCGAACGGGCGGCCGCCGGGCGGCTCAGCCGCGGTCCCCCAGTAACCGGCGCACCCCAGCGGCCGTCACGGCTACCGGGCTGGCCGGTAGGTCGCGATCAGTGCACCGCTGCTGGTCGGCTGGGCATGGGCCAGCTCGAATCTGGTCAGCGCGGCATCTGCGGGGAACAGCCGCTTGCGGCCGCCACCGGCGACGACCGGGCTGATCATCAGGGTGAGCTCGTCGAGCAGCCCCTGCTGGATCAGCGACCAGACCAGCGAGGGGCTGCCGGCCGTCCCGATCGTCCCGCCGTCCTGCTGGCGCAGCTCCGTGAGGAAGTCAGCCACCGGGCCCCTGATGAGCGTGCTGTTCGGCCACTGGCCGACTGAGTCGAGCGTGGTGGAGGCGACGTATTTCCGGGTGCTGTTGATGTAGCTCGCGAACGGTTCGTCGGCCGAAGCCGGCCAGTACCCGGCCCACTCGGTGAACGTCACCCGGCCCAGCAGGACTGCATCCTGCTCTTCCAGCATGCGCGACAGCACGGCGCCCATCTCCTCATCGAAGGCGGGCTGCCACTCGTTGGGGGCCTCGACCACACCGTCGATCGAGCTGAAAAGCCCCGCAGTCACCTTGCGCATGTGGTCAATGCCTCCCTGCCGGTTGCCTGTCACCTGGAGGTTAGGCAGAGAGGAGCACTCAGGTCTTGTACAGAAGCGACAGCGGCTCCGGCGGGTTCCGGTCGGCAAGCTGCGTGGCGGTGCGGCCGATGTAGCGGGTCAGCGACCGCGCCAGGTGCGGCTGGTCGAAGTACCCGAGCCGGCAGGCCACGTCGCTGGCTGGCAGGCCCTGCTGGATCAGGACTGCTGCCTGCCGGGCACGGCCGATCTGCCTGATGGTCCCGCGGGTGAGCCCGGTCGCCGCCACGACGCGCCGCTGCAGAGTGCGCTCGGACACATCCGCGGGCGCGCCCCGGAGCGCACCGGTGACGAGCGGGTCCCAGACCAGAGCACCTTCACGCACCAGCTGCCGCACGAAGCCCTCGGCATTGCCGTAGCCGGGCAGCCGCCAGGCGGAGCCATTCAGCCAGAACGACCGGCGGGTCGCGCCGGGAATGGCGGCAGAGCCATCAACAAGCCGATTGACCGGCAGCTGTGACAGCGACGTGCCGAGGGAGAAGCTGATCCCGAAGAACGTGGCATCTTCCGGAACCGGGGCCGGGCCCGCCTTCGACTCCGGCCCCTGCACAGCCACGCTGACCTGGCCGCGATGCTGCCAGAAGACCAGATCCCAGTGGGCTGTCGCGATCGACATCATCCGGCTGACTTCAGAACTGCTGCTGCGCCACACCCGCTCGATGAACGGCAGATCCGACGGCCGGCTCTCGATCTCCAGGCCCATCCGCGTCAATCCTCCCAGCCCACGAGGCTATCGGTGCCCTGTTCCCGGCGGACAGGCGATGCGGCGGGCTAGAACCGCCACCGGGTCGCGCCGCCGGGCTCGACGGTGCCCAGCGCGGTCGCGGTGCGCGGCGTGAGCCGGTACACGTGCCAGGGCGGCGGGCCGGCCGAGGGCGCGCTGTATTCCGCGGTGAGCGCCCGGCCCGTCTCGTCGACCCGGGCCGGCCAGCCTTGCGCCGCCCAGCGCGCCGCCATCGCGGCCACCGTGGCCGGGTCGGTGACCAGGCTGGCCTCGCCCGCCACCACCAGGTCGAACTCCCGGGTTGCCACGCTGAGCGTACAGCGCGGGTCCCGGGCCAGGTTGCGGCCCTTGCGGGTGCCCTTGCCGGTCTCGAACCAGAAGCAGCCGTCTGCCCACAGCGCGCCGATGCCGGTGAGGTGCGGGCTGCCGTCCGGGTTGATCGTGGCCAGCCAGCAGGTGTGCCGGTCCGGCCCGCCGGTGCCCGGGGCCTGGCTCAGGCCCGCCTCGAGCCTGGCCTCGATCGCGGCCCAGTCGAGCAGCGGCGAGTCATACAGCTCAGCGAGGTTGGTTGCGTCCATAACCCTTCTGACGGCGCGGCCCGCCCCGGCTCATCGGCCCGGGCCGGGTCAGGTGTCCTCCTGGCCGGGCAGGGCGGCGGTGACCGCCGCGGTGACCTCGCGGATGGGGGGAAGCGCGCTGATGAAGTCGATGGTGAGGTAGGCGTAGCGCTCGAGGATGCCGAGCAGGACGTGGCCGGTGGTGAGCGCTTTGTGGTCGAGGCGTTCGGCGACGATGAGCACGTCCTCGGCCACGATGCGCCGCGCCTCCGGGGTGAATATGCCAGTCGCCCGCGAATAGGGTGATTTGGCGTAGGTCAGGACGTTCCCGTTCCCCGGGTCCCGGCGGTACATCATGCCCGTGTCGTCGGGGTAGCGCGGGTCGGCGGGTGGGGCGAGCGGGCGGTCCCAGCCATACCTGGCGCGCACGGCCGCGGCCACGCCGGTCTCCGCGTTCAGGACCCCGAACAGCAGGTGAGAGGGCTCGACCCAGCGGTCGTTGGCTCTGCGCGCATACCTGACCCCGGCGTTGATGGCGTCGCGGGCCCGGGCGGTGAATCGCTCGAAGAGGGGTGGCATCGGCCCTGGGCTCGGTGGTTCCGCGCCGCGGGCGGCGAGCACGGCGGCGCGCTCCGCCAGGCGCGCGTGCTCCACCGGGGGCCTTATCGGGGGCAGCTCATGGCCGGCGTCCACGAGCGCCTGGACGCTGCCAACTCCGAGCCCGGCAAGGATCCGGGCCGGGAGTTCCTGCTCGCCGAGCGCGAGCAGCAGATGCTCGGTGCCCGGCCCCAGCACGCCCCGGGCCGCCGCCACTGCCACCGCCCGGCGCAGCACCTCCTCGCTCGCTGGCGAGCGAGGAGGGCGGAGCTTGAGCTTGCCGCCGGAACCCCGGATCGCCGCGATCACATCGTGGATCGCGCGGGCGCCGATGCCCTCGCCAGCGAGAATGCGCTCAACGGTGCCGTACCGGGCGGCTGCGAGCAGCAGATGCTCGGGTTCCACTCTGGGGTGACTCAGCATCCGCGCCTCGTCATCGGCCAGCAGGATCGCGTTCCAGGCCTGGTCGTCGAACCAGCCCAGCGGGTCCTGCGGCCAGGTGATCGGGGGATCTCCGCCGGCGCCGCCGCGCTTGCCGCCCGGAGCCGCAAGCGCCCGCCGTGCCTGGGTGTACTTCTCGCCGGTCTGCTCCATCCTGGAGCGGATCGCGCGCTTCGACCGCCGGTTCGCAGTCATGCCAGCCCCTGCTCTGGCCAGACCCCACGCCTTCCGGCCATGCTTGGAGATGACCCGCCCGAGACAGATGTCCCTTGCTCCGTCATCGCCGGCTCGCGCGTGGGACGGGCACCGGCTCAGAGGATGCGCCTGGGCAGTCGCGCAGGGTGAAAATACGCCCCCGGGACTCGCGTGTCCAGCCCGCGGCACCCAAGGCCCCCGCGTCTCAGCTCATCGCCCGGATCAGCACCGCACCGGGGCCCGCCACGATCCCGGCCTCGCCGGCCACCGTGACGGGGGCGGTCAGCCGGTGCGGACCACCACGTAGTCGCAGAGCGCCTCGAACGCGGCCCGGGCGGAGACCTCCGGCAGGGCGGTGATCTGGTCGCGGGCCACGGTGGCCCAGTAGCGCAGGTCGGCCCGGGCGGCCTCCATCGCCGGGTGCGCGCGCAGCAGGCTGAGTGCCTCGCTGTGCAGGGCCGGGTCGGTCAGGCCGCCGGGGGCGGTCAGCAACTCGGTCAGCCGCCCCCCGGCCGGGCCGGGGTCGGCCAGCGCGTGCAGCACCGGCAGCGAGCGGATCCCCTCCCGCAGGTCGGTGCCGGGCGTCTTGCCGGACTCGGCGGAGTCGCTGGCCACGTCCAGGATGTCGTCGGACAGCTGGAAGGCGATGCCCAGCGCCTCGCAGGCGGGCGCCATCCGGCCGGTGACCGCACGCGGGGCGTCCGACAGCATGGCGCCGAACCGGCCCGCGGTCGCGATCAGCGAGGCGGTCTTGTCCTTGACCACCCGCAGGTAGTGCTCCAGCGGGTCCTGCCCGGGCCGTGGCCCGATCGTCTCGGCGATCTGGCCGTGCACCAGCTGGGCGAAGGTCTCCGCCTGGATCCGGATGGCGTCCTCGCCCAGGTCCGCGACGATCCGTGAGGCCCGGGCGAACAGGTAGTCCCCGGTCAGGATGGCGACCGTGTTGTCCCAGCGGGAGTTCGCGCTGGCGTGACCCCGGCGGATGACCGCCTCGTCCATGACGTCGTCGTGGTACAGCGTGGCCAGGTGCGTCAGCTCGATGGCAACCGCGGCGGGCACCACCCGCGGGTCGCGCGGGTTGCCGAACTGCGCGGCCAGCAGCACCAGGGTGGCGCGGAACCGCTTGCCGCCGGCGTCGATCAGGTGCCGGGACGCTTCGGCGAGCAGCGCCTCTTCCGTCTTGGCCGCTTCCCGCAGCCCTTCCTCGACGAGGCCCAGCCCGTCGACGACCTGGGCTTCCAGCGCAGCATCGGCCAGGTCCATCGGGACAGTGATCACTCGGGCTCCAGATGCTCGTGGCGCGCCGCAGAAACAGATAGCAGGGGTGCGCTCACGCTATTCTCACGCACCGCCCGAACGGCCACCGCACCCAGGTATGCCCCACGCAGGCCGCAACGAACCCCCGGGTGTACAGCGCGGCGTGGGGAACGCCCGCGCCCCCCAGCCACCCTCAGCGGACGAACAGGTGCGCGGCAGCATGGTTGGCGAGGCTGAGCAGCGGCCCCGGCACGATGCCGAACACCAGCGTGGTGAGCGCGCCGACGCCCACCGCGACGCTGGTGAACAGGCCCGGCGCGACCACGGCCGGGCCGTCCGGCGCCGGCTCGGAGAAGAACATCAGCACGATCACCCGGACGTAGAAGAACGCGGCGATCGCGCTCGACAGCACGCCCACGATGACCAGCGGCAGCGCCCCGCCCGCGATGGCGGCCTGGAAGACCGCGAACTTGCCGGTGAAGCCGCTGGTGAGCGGGATCCCGGCGAACGCCAGCAGGAAGAACGCGAACATCCCGGCGAACAGCGGCGACCGCTTGCCCAGGCCCGCCCACTTGGACAGGTGGTTGGCCTCGCCGGCCGTGTCGCGGACCAGGGTCACCACCGCGAACGCGCCGATGGTGGTGAAGCCGTACACCGCCAGGTAGAACAGCGAGCTGGACAGCCCGGACTCGGTGGCGGCGATGACGCCGGTCAGCACGAACCCGGCGTGCGCGATGGAGGAGTAGGCCAGCAGCCGCTTCACGTCGGTCTGGGTGATGGCGATGATCGCGCCGATGACCATGGTGAGGATGGCCACCCCCCACATCACCGGCCGCCAGTCCCACGTCAGGGTGCCGAACGCGACGTAGAACACCCGCAGCAGGGCGCCGAACGCGGCTACCAGGGTGCAGGAGGCCATCAGCGCGGTCACCGGGGTGGGGGCGCCCTGGTAGACGTCCGGCTTCCAGCTCTGGAACGGCACCGCGCCGATCTTGAAGAGCAGGCCGAGACCGAGCAGCGCCATGCCGGCGTACAGCAGCGGCGCGGAGCCGATGTTGCCCGAGGCCGCGGCCAGGATCGCCGACAGCCGCACCGAGCCGGCGAACCCGTACAGCATGGCGACGCCGAATAGGAAGAACGCCGAGGAGAAGGCGCCCAGCAGGAAGTACTTCATGGCCGCTTCCTGCGACAGCAGCCGCCGGCGCCGGGCCAGCCCGCACAGCAGGTACAGCGGCAGGGACAGCACTTCCAGCGCGACGAACATGGTGAGCAGGTCGTTGGCGGCCGGGAACAGCAGCATCCCGCCGACCGCGAACAGGGTCAGCGGGTAGACCTCGGTGTGGGTGATGCCCGCCAGCAGGCCCTCCCGCTCCTCGGCGCTGCCCGGCACCGCGGCGGCCTGCGCCGCGAACGGGCTCACCTCGTGCGAGGACTCGGCGATCAGCAGCACGCTGATCACCGCCAGCACCAGGATGGTGCCCTGGATGAACAGGGTGGGGCCGTCCACCCCCACCGCACCCATGGCCGCGACGTGGCCCGCGGCGCCGCCGGAGAACAGGTGCCCGGTGGCCGCGACGATGATCGTGATCACGAAGGCGGCCAGCAGCCCGCCCAGGGTGATCACCAGGTGCCAGCCCCGCCGCTGCCGGCGCGGCACGAACGCCTCGACGAGCACGCCCGCCACCGCGGCGCCGAACACCACCAGCATCGGCGAGAGCTGCCAGTACTCGATCTGCGGGGAGGGGATGGGGGCCAGCGCCAGGCTGCCTGAGATCCCGGTCACGGGTTCGTTCCCTTCACGCTGGACGCGCCGCTGCCCACGATCGCCGGGTGCGGTGGCGCCGGGTCCGTGGAATGCACCGTCACCAGGGTCCGATGCACCGCGGGGTTGATGATGTTCAGGATCGGCTGCGGGTACACGCCGAGCGCGATGATCAGGGCGATCAGCGGCCCGACCGCCCACAGCTCGCGCGCCTTGAGGTCGGGGAAGTTCTCGGTCTCGGCGCGCACCGGGCCGGTCATGGTGCGCTGGTACATCCACAGGATGTAGATGGCCGCCAGGATGATCGCGATGGTCGCGGCCACCGCCGCGGCCTTGTACCTGGTGAACGTGCCGACCAGCACGAGGAACTCGCTCACGAACGTGTTCAGGCCGGGCAGCGACAGGCCCGCCAGGCCGGAGATCAGGAACGCCCCGGCGAGCAGCGGCGCGACCTTCTGCACGCCGCCGTAGTCGGCGATCAGGTGCGACCGCCGCCGGACGATCATGAAGCCGGCGACCAGGAACAGGGCTCCGGTGGCGAAGCCGTGGTTGACCATGTAGAGGGTCGCGCCGGTCTGGCCCTGGCTGGTGAACACGAAGATGCCCAGCACGATCAGGCCGAAGTGGGACACCGACGTGTAGGCGATCAGCCGCTTGATGTCGGCCTGGCCGATCGCGACCACCGCCCCGTACAGGATCCCGATCACCGCCAGGGCGATGATCACCGGGGTGAAGTAGTGCGCCGCGTTCGGGAACAGCTCCAGGCAGTACCGGATCATCCCGAACGTGCCGACCTTGTCCAGCACGCCGACCAGCAGCACGGCCGCGCCGGGCTGCGCGGAGGTGGCCGCGTCCGGCAGCCAGGTGTGGAACGGCCACAGCGGCGCCTTGATCGCGAACGCGATGAAGAAGCCGAGGAACAGCCACTTCTGCGCGTCCGGGCTCAGCACCACGTGGGTGAGCTGGCTGAACAGGAAGGTCCCGGGGTGCCCGGCCTGCGCGGAGTACACGTACAGGGCGATCACCGCGGCCAGCATGAGCAGCCCGCCCAGCAGGCTGTAGAGCAGGAACTTGACCGCCGCGTACTGCCGCTTGCCCACGCCGTAGCTCCCGATCATGAAGTACATCGGGATGAGCATGGCCTCGAACAGCACGTAGAACAGGAACACGTCGGTGGCCGAGAACAGCAGCACCAGCATCGCCTCGAGCAGCAGCATCCAGGCGAAGTAGGTCTTGACGCTGCGCTTGGGCGCCTGCACGGGGGTGGTGCCGCTGGCCTGCGGGGCGCCGTTGGCCGCGATGGCCGGGGCGGGGTCGGCGTCGTGCCAGGAGGCCAGCACCACCACCGGCATGAGGATGGCGGTCATCGCGATCAGCACCAGCCCGATGCCGTCCACCCCGACCGCGTAGTGGATCCCGAACTGCGGGATCCAGCTGTAGGTCTCGGTGAACTGGTAGGCGGGGCCGCCCGGGGTGAAGGCGATCAGCATGCCGGCCGTGGCCGCCAGCGCCGCCACGGTGAACACCAGCGCGACGACCTTGACGAGCCGGTCGCGGGCCGCCTGCTCAGGCCCGGCGGACGCGCCGGGCAGGAACGCGACGAGGACGGCACCCACCAGCGGGATGGCGGCGGTGACGGTCAGCCAGGGAAACGTGCTCATGGGGTCTGCGGCCTCCTAGATCCGCACCAGGAGCAGCGCGCCGACCAGCAGCACGGCGCCCAGGAGCATCGACAGGGCATAGGAGCGGACGAAGCCGGTCTGCAGCCGCCGCATCCGGCCCGAGGTGCCGCCCACCCCGGCCGCCAGCGTGTTGACCAGGCCGTCCACGCCCCGGTTGTCGAAGTACACCGACAGCCGGGTGAGCCACTGGCCCGGGCGCATCAGCACGGACTCGTTGAAGGCGTCGCCGTACAGGTCGCGGCGGGCGGCGGTGACCGGGAACCGGGCCTGCGGGGCGGTGACCGGCACCGGCCGGCGCCCGTACATCAGCCAGGCGATCACGATGCCCACGGCCATCAGCCCGAGCGTCGCGCCGCTGACCCAGTTGATCAGGCCCTTGGCCGGCGGCGGGGTCCCGACCACCGGGGCCAGGAAGTCCTGCAGCCGGTTGTAGAGGATCAGGAACGCCCCGGCCCCGACCGAGCCGATGGCCAGCACCACCATGGGCGCCGTCATGATCGGCGGCGCCTCGTGCGGGTGGGCGTCCTCGGCCCACCGGCGCTCGCCGGAGAAGGTCATGAACATGACCCGGGTCATGTAGAACGCGGTGATCCCGGCGCCGATCAGGGCAGCGGTGCCGAGGATCGCCCCGGAGGTGCCGCCCTTGTCGAACGCCGCCTGGATGATCGGGTCCTTGGTGAAGTAGCCGGAGAACGGCGGGAACCCGATGATCGCGAGATAGCCGAGGCCGAAGGTCACGAACGTGATCGGCATGGCCCGGCGCAGCCCGCCGAACACCCGCATGTCGACCTCGTCGTTCATCTCGTGCTTGACCGCGCCGGCGCCGAGGAACAGGCCCGCCTTGAAGAAGCCGTGCGCCAGCAGGTGCGCGATCGCGAACACGTAGCCCGCCGGGCCGAGGCCCGCGGCCAGCGTCATGTAGCCGATCTGGCTCATGGTCGACCCGGCCAGGGCCTTCTTGATGTCGTCCTTGGCGCACCCGATGATCGCCCCGAACAGCAGGGTGACCGCGCCGACCACGGTGACGGCCAGCCGCGCGGTCAAGCTCAGGTTGAAGATGGGCGCGGACCGGACGATCAGGTACACCCCGGCGGTCACCATGGTGGCCGCGTGGATCAGCGCCGACACCGGGGTCGGGCCCTCCATCGCGTCCAGCAGCCAGGACTGCAGCGGTACCTGGGCGGACTTGCCGCACGCGCCGAGCAGGAGCAGCAGGCCCAGCGCGGTCAGCACGCCGGAGCCGCCCGCGCCCGGGTGGCTGAACACGCCGGTGAAGCTGACCGTGCCGAAGACGGCGAACATCAGCATGATCGCCAGGGACAGGCCGACGTCGCCGACCCGGTTGGCGACGAACGCCTTCTTGGCCGCCACCGCCGCCGTGTCCTTGAACTGCCAGAACCCGATCAGCAGGTAGGAGGCCAGGCCCACGCCCTCCCAGCCGGCGTACAGGGCCAGGTAGTTGTCGCCGATGACCAGCAGCAGCATGGCGGCGACGAACAGGTTCATGTAGCCGAAGAAGCGGCGGCGCTCGGGGTCGTTCGCCATGTAGCCGACCGCGAACAGGTGGATCAGCGAGCCGACGCCGGTGATCAGCAGGACGAAGCAGATGGAGAGCTGGTCCAGCAGCAGGCCCGCGGTCACGTGGAAGCGGCCCACCGCGATCCAGGTGAACATGGTGAGGTCCCGGGCCCGCCCCGACGCCGGGTAGCCGAGCATGGTGAAGAACGCGATCACCCCGTAGACGAACGAGGCGACCGGCATGGCCACGCCCAGGACGTGGCCCCACCGGTTGGTGCGCTTGCCGCCCAGCAGCAGCACGGCGGCCCCGATCACCGGGAACAGCAGCAGCAGCCACGCCGCCCTCAGCACGCCGGTCGCGGCCAGCGGCGCTGAGGCCAGCTGCGACGAGGCAGCCGTCAATGAGCCTGTCACAGCTCTGTCTCCTTAGTACTTCAGCAGGCTGGCGTCATCGACCGACGCGGACCTGCGGGTACGGAAGATCGCCATCAGGATCGCGAGCCCCACCACGACCTCGGCGGCGGCCACCACCATCACGAAGAACGCGATGACCTGGCCGTCCAGGTTGCCGTGCATCCGCGCGAACGCGACGAACGCCAGGTTGACCGCGTTGAGCATCAGCTCGATGCTCATGAAGATCACCATCGCGTTGCGCCGGACCAGCACGCCGGCCACGCCGATGCTGAACAGGATCACGGCCAGTGTCACGAAGTGTGCCGGGCTCATGAGCGGGCGTCCTCCTGCTCTGTCTCAGCGGGTGCCGCGCCGCCCGCGGGCAGTCCCGGCTGCACCTCCGGCGGCGTCTCCCCCGGACCGCGCAGCGCGGTCCGGCCGGCGATCGCCGCGCTGACCGAGCCCGGGGCGGGCGTGCCGTCGGGCAGCAGCGCGGGCAGGTCGGCCGCGTCGTGCCGGGCGAAGACGCCCGGGCCGGGCAGCGGCGCGGGCTGGCCGCCGGCGACCCGCTGCCGGGCCAGCTCCCGCTGGGTGGGCTTGGGGCTGGTCCGCTCGCGGTGCGCGAGCACCATCGCGCCGAGCGCCGCGGTGATCAGCAGGGCGCTGGTGACTTCAAAGGCGTACACGTACCGGTTGAAGATCAGCCGGGCGAGGCCCTGGATGTTCAGGGGGCCGTAGCCGGAGCTGGCCGGCGCGGCGGGGCCGATCGCGGCGTGCCCGATCATGACGGCCAGCAGCACGAACAGCGCGACCACCAGCACCGCGGCGGCCAGCCGCTGCCCGCGGATGGTCTCCTTCATGGAGTCCAGCGAGCTGACGCCGACCAGCATCAGCACGAACAGGAACAGCATCAGCACGGCGCCGGTGTAGACGATGATCTGCGTGAACGCCAGGAACGGCGCGCCCTGCATGGCGTAGAAGACCGCCAGGATCAGCATCACCACCGCCAGCAGGATGGCGCTGTGGACCGCCTTGCGGGCCAGGATCATGCCGAACGCGGCGAGCCCCGCCACCGGCGCGAGGATCCAGAAGAACACCGCCTGGGTGTTGGCGGCGACGTTGCTGGCCGCCAGGATGCCGTCGACTCTCACTGCCGCTCCCCTGACTCGCCGCCGGCTTCGCCGTCGCGGGCGGCCGCGCCGGGCACCCAGCTGGCCGCGGGTGCCTCGCCCGGCTCCCCGGTGTCCGGCTCCTCGCCCTGGCCGGCGGCCGGGGCCTGGCCGGGCCGGCCGGCCGCGCCGCGCAGGTAGTAGTCCCGCTCGGTGCTGCCGAGCCGCATCGGGTGCGGGGGCTGCTCCATGCTGGGCTCCAGCGGGGCGAGCAGCTGCTCCTTGGTCCAGATCAGGCTCTCACGGCTGTCGTCGGCCAGCTCATACTCGTTGGTCATGGTCAGCGCCCGCGTCGGGCAGGCCTCCACGCACAGCCCGCACAGGATGCAGCGCAGGTAGTTGATCTGGTAGACCGCGCCG
Organism: Gemmatimonadota bacterium; assembly: GCA_050257395.1. Taxonomy (GTDB): domain Bacteria; phylum Actinomycetota; class Actinomycetes; order Streptosporangiales; family Streptosporangiaceae; genus JAIRTY01. The sequence continues at coordinate 13,706 of JBLMWU010000299.1, forward strand.
TACCGCTCACCGGGGGAGAACCGCTCGTCCTCGGTGTTGTCCGCGCCCTCCACGTAGATGGCATCGGCCGGGCACGCCCACGCGCACAGCTCGCAGCCGATGCACTTCTCCAGCCCGTCCGGCCAGCGGTTGAGCTGGTGGCGGCCGTGGAAGCGCGGGGCGGTGGGCTTCTTCTCCTCCGGGTACTGGACGGTGTCGACCTTCTTGAACATGGTCTTGAAGGTGACGCCGAACCCTTTCACAGGGCCGAGAAACTCAGGCACCGGTGACCTCCTTGGGGCCGTCAGGGCTGCCCGGCAGGCTGCCGCCGTCCCCGCCCCGGGCGGCGCCCGCCGGGACGACGACGCCGACGCCGTGGTAGTGCGGCAGGTCCAGCGGTGGCACCGGGAAGGCGGCTCCTTCGCCGGGCGCGCCGCCGTCGGGCGGCGGGGCGGTGGCCTCCTCCCGCCGTGCCCGGCGTTTCTCCGCGGCCGCGTCGGCCATCCAGGCCAGGCCCATCAGGGCGGCCACGATGCACCCGGCCACGATGTAGACCGGGGTGCTGCCGCCGTGGGTCCGCCAGACCCGGATGGTGGCGATCATGAGGATCCACGCGAGCGAGGTGGGGATAAGGATCTTCCAGCCGAGCGCCATCAGCTGGTCGTAGCGGATCCGCGGCAGCGCGGCCCGCAGCCAGATGAAGCAGAACAGCAGGATGCCGATCTTGATGATGAACCACAGCACCGGCCACCAGCCGCTGTTGGCGCCGGCCCAGACCGAGACCGGCCACGGTGCCCGCCAGCCGCCCAGGAACAGGGTGGTGGCCAGGGCCGCGACGGTGGTCATGTTGCAGTACTCGGCGAGCTGGCCGAGCGCGAACTTCAGCGACGAGTACTCGGTGTGGTACCCGCCGACGATCTCGCCCTCGCCCTCGGGCAGGTCGAACGGCAGCCGGTTGACCTCACCGACCATGGTGATCAGGTAGATGAGGAACGAGGGCAGCAGCAGCACCGCGTACCAGGACGGGTAGTGCAGGATCACGCCGCCGATCGTGAAGGTGCCGCCGTGCGCCTGGGCGTTGACGATCTGGGTGGTGGACAGCGAGCCGGCGTACAGGAACACCGCCACGAAGGACAGGCCCATCGCGATCTCGTAGCTGACCACCTGGGCCGATGACCGCAGGCCGCCGAGCAGCGCGTACGGCGACTGCCCGGACCAGCCGGCCAGCACGATCCCGTACACGCCCATCGAGCTCATGGCGAGCACCAGCAGCACCGCCACCGGCAGGTCCGCCAGCTGCAGCGGGGTCCGCACCCCGAAGATCGAGACCTCGGGGCCGACCGGGATGATCGCGAAGCTGACGAACGCCGGGATGGTGGACAGCGCGGGCGCCAGCCAGAACAGCAGCTTGTCCACTTTCCGCGGGACGATGTCTTCCTTGAGGGCGAGCTTGATCCCGTCCATCAGGGACTGCAGCAGCCCGTAGGGCCCGGCCCGGTTCGGGCCCGGCCGGTTCTGCATCCGCCCGATGACCCGCCGTTCCGCCCAGATCATGAACAGGGTGGTCAGCAGCAGGAAGACGAAGATCACCACAGCCTTGAGGGTGATCATCCACCACGGCTGGTTGTAGAAGCTGGCCAGCGTGGGGTCCGCGGCGGCAAGGGGTGCCATCATGACCGCGGCGCGAGAATCCCTGCCGGGCGGCAGGGGAAGGAGCGCCGCTTCACCTCCTCCAGATTGTCAGTGGGCCGCGATACCGTCGGGATGCCTGCGATAGCCAAGCGGGCACCAAAGTTGGCTAGTTCCACACCGCGGCAGGGCATGCCGTGGCTGCGCGGGGAGGCTTCCGGGCTGCCGGGCCGATGAACCGCGAACCGACAGCGCGACCCCAGGTCGCGGCTGGAATCCCCCGCCTTCGGGCGGGTGGAGGATGTCAATCCGCGCTCCTCAGTGTCACCAGCGTTCCGTGTCCGGCTGCGAGATCCCGGCGGATCTCGCAGCCGGAGGAATGTGTAGGCAGCCACACAACCCGGTCGGGCATGGGCTGGGTGCGCACGGGGACGGTGATCTCGCCCCGGGCGGTGGACACAGTGACCTTACCGCCGTCGGCGGTGCCGGCCTCGGCCGCGGTCGCCGGGGACATCCGGGCCGCGGTCTCCCGCGCCGTCCCGGCCAGGAACGGCTCGCCGTCCTGCATCCGCCCGGTGTCCAGCAGCTGGTGCCAGGTGGCAAGCACCGCCTGCCCCGGCCCGGGCTCGGGGGCCAGCGCCTGGGCGGCGGTGGGCCCGGCCGGGGCCGCGCCCTTCCAGCTGCCGAGGGCGGCCAGCTCACGGCGGGCGGCCTCGGCGTCCGGCAGGCCGAGGTGCACGTCCATCTCGTCGGCGATCCGGCCGAGCACCAGCAGGTCCGGCTCGATGCCGGGCACGTCCAGCACCCGGCCGAAGGCCCCGCCGCGGCCCTCCCAGTTCACGAACGTGCCGGCCTTCTCGGCCACCGCCGCGACCGGCAGCACCACGTCGGCCCGGTCGGTGATCTCGCCGGCCCGCAGCTCCAGGCTGACGATGAACGGGGTCTGCTCCAGCGCGTCCAGCGCGGCGGCCGGGTCGGGCAGGTCGCCCGGGTCCACGCCGGCGATGACCAGCGCGTCCAGGTCCCCGGCGGCTGCGGCCGCGAGGATCTGGCCGGTGTCACGGCCGGGCGCGTCCGGCAGCGAGGCCACGCCCCAGACCCGGGCCACCTCGCCGCGGGCGGCCGGGTCGGCCGCCGGGCGGCCCACCGGGAGCAGGCCGGGCAGCGCGCCGGCCTCGACCCCGCCGCGCTCGCCCGCGCGGCGCGGCACCCAGGCCAGCCTGGCGCCGGTCGCGTCGGCCAGCACGGCCGCGGCCGACAGCGCGCCGGGCACTTCCGCCAGCCGCTCGCCCACCAGGATGATCGCGCCGTCGGCGGCCAGCGCCTTCGCGGCCGCGGCGGCTTCGGCGTCCAGCCCGGTGCCGGCGGCCAGCCGGGTCAGCACGCCCGCCTCGCCGCCGGGCGGCGTGGGCAGCAGCACCCCGCCCAGCCGGGGCAGGCCCCGGCCCGGCAGCGCCGCCGCCGAGTACACCTTGAGCGTGCCGCCCCGCGCGGCCTTGCGCAGCCGCAGGAACACGATGGGCGACTCGTCCTCGGGGTCGAAGCCCGCCAGCAGCACGGCCGGGGCCCGTTCCAGGTCGGCGTAGCTGACCTCGATGCCGTGCCCGGCGACCCGGGCGGCCAGGAAGGCGGCCTCCTCGGCCGAGTGCGGCCGGGCCCGCAGGTCGATGTCGTTGGTGCCGAGCGCGATCCGGGCGAACTTGGCGTAGGCGTAGGAGTCCTCGAGGGTGAGCCGGCCGCCGGTGAGCACGCCGGCCCGGCCGCGGGCGGCGGCCAGGCCCGCCGCGGCGGCGGCGATCGCCTCCGGCCAGGACGCCGGGGCCAGCACCCCGTCCTCACCGCGGACCAGCGGGGCGACCAGCCGGTCGGGCTGGCGGGCGTAGGTGAAGGCCCAGCGGCCCTTGTCGCAGTTCCACTCCTCGTTGACCTGCGGGTCGTCCCCGGCCAGCCGGCGGGTGATGGCGCCGCGCCGGTGGTCGGCGCGCAGCCGGCACCCGGACGCGCAGTGCTCGCACACGGTGGGGTCCGACACCAGGTCGAACGGGCGGGCCCGGAACCGGTAGGCGGAGCCGGTGAGCGCGCCCACCGGGCAGATCTGCACCGTGTTGCCGGAGAAGTAGGAGTTGAACGGCTTGCCTTCGGCGGTGCCGATGTACTGGGCGGGGCCCCGCTCGGTGAACTCGATGAACGCGTCCCCCGCGATCTGCTCGGAGAACCGGGTGCAGCGGGTGCAGGAGATGCACCGCTCCCGGTCGAGCAGGATGCCGCTGGAGATCGGCACCGGCTTGGCGAAGTGCCGCTTCTCCTCGATGAAGCGGGTCTCGCCCTGGCCGTTGGACATGGCCTGGTTCTGCAGCGGGCACTCGCCGCCCTTGTCGCACATGGGGCAGTCGAGCGGGTGGTTGATGAGCAGGAACTCCATGGTCCCGCGCTGCGTCTTCTCGGCCACCGGCGAGGTCAGCTGGGTGTGCACCACCATGCCCTCGGTGCAGGTGGTGGTGCACGACGCCAGCGGCTTGCGCTGGCCTTCCACCTCGACCAGGCACTGCCGGCAGGCGCCGACCGGGTCCAGCAGCGGGTGGTCGCAGAACCGGGGGATCTGGATGCCGAGCAGCTCGGCGGCCCGGATCACCAGGGTCCCCTTGGGCACCACGATCTCGTAGCCGTCGATGGTGACGGTCACGCCGTCGGCCGGGACGGCTACTTCTCCGGCGGGGGGTGTCGCCTGGACAGTCACGCCTCACTCCAGAGGGTGGATGCGGCGGGGTCGAACATGCAGCCGCCCCGCTTCTGGTGTTCGAGGTACTCGTCGCGGAAGTACTTGATCGAGGACACCACCGGGCTGATCGCCCCGTCGCCCAGCGGGCAGAACACCCGGCCGAGCATGTTGTCGCAGATGTCCAGCAGCTTGTCGATGTCCTCGTCGGTGCCGTGGCCGTGCTCGAGCCGCTCCAGGATCCGCACCATCCAGAACGTGCCCTCCCGGCACGGCGTGCACTTGCCGCACGACTCGTCCTGGTAGAACTCGGTCCACCGCAGGGTCGCCCGGACAATGCAGGTGGTCTCGTCGAAGATCTGCAGCGCCCGGGTGCCCAGCATGGACCCGGCCGCGCCCACGGACTCGAAGTCCATCGGCACGTCGAGGTGCTCGTCGGTGAAGATCGGGGTGGACGACCCGCCCGGGGTCCAGAACTTGAGCCGGTGCCCAGCCCGGATGCCGCCGGCCAGGTCCAGCAGCTCGCGCAGGGTCACCCCGAGCGGCGCCTCGTACTGGCCGGGCCGGGTGACGTGCCCCGACAGCGAGAAGATGCCGAAGCCCTTGGACTTCTCGGTGCCCATCTCCGCGAACCACTCGGCGCCGTTGGCCACGATCGACGGCACGCTGGCGATGGACTCCACGTTGTTGACCACGGTGGGGCAGGCGTACAGGCCGGCCACCGCCGGGAACGGCGGCTTGAGCCGGGGCAGCCCGCGGTGCCCCTCCAGGGAGGTGAGCAGGGCCGTCTCCTCGCCGCACTCGTAGGCGCCCGCGCCGGCGTGCACGACCAGTTCCAGGTCGTAGCCGGAGCCGAGGATGTCGCGGCCGGCGTAGCCCGCCTCGTAGGCCTCGGCCACCGCCTGCTGCAGCCGCCGCACCACGTGCAGCACCTCGCCGCGCACGTAGATGAAGGCGTGCGAGGCCCGGATCGCGTAGGCGGCGATCACCGCGCCCTCGATCAGGGCGTGCGGGATCGCCATCATCAGCGGGATGTCCTTGCACGTGCCCGGCTCGGATTCGTCGGCGTTGACCACCAGGTAGTGCGGCTTGCCGTCGCCCTGCGGGATGAACCCCCACTTCATGCCGGTGGGGAAGCCCGCGCCGCCGCGGCCGCGCAGCCCGGACGCCTTGACCATCGCGATGATGTCGTCCGGCGGCAGCGCCAGCGCCCTGGGCAGCGCCTTGTACCCGCCGGCCCGCCGGTAGCCGGCCAGGGTGAAGGAGTCCGGCTCGTCCCAGTGGGCGGTCAGCACCGGGGTCAGGATCGAGGTCACGGCTGGCCTCCCTTGCCACCGCTGGCCCCGGCGGCGGCCGGGGGCTCTGCCGGGGGCGGGGGTGCGGTCCAGCCGCGCTCCCTGGCGATCCGCAGGCCGGCCAGGGTGGCCTCGCCCGCCTGCGGGCCGTCGCCGGCCTGCCCGTCGGGGATGCCCGCCAGGATCTTCGATGCCTCCCGGAACGTGCACAGCCGGGGCGCGCCGCGCGACGGGGTGACCTCGCGCCCCGCCCGCAGGTCGTCGACCAGGGCGCGCGCCGAGTCAGGCGTCATGTTGTCGAAGAACTCCCAGTTGACCATCACGACCGGCGCGTAGTCGCAGGCCGCGTTGCATTCGACGTGCTCGAGGCTGACCTTGCCGTCACCGGTGGGCTCGTCGCCCTTGGTGCCCAGGTGCTCGCGCAGCCCGGCCAGGATCTCGTCGCCGCCCATGATGGCGCACAGGGTGTTCGTGCAGACGCCCACGAGGTAATCGCCGGTGGGACGGCGCTTGTACATCGTGTAGTACGACAGCACCCCGGTGACGTCGGTCTCGGACAGGCCGAGCTTGGCGGCGCAGTACTCGACCCCGTCCCGGGAGACGTGCCCCTCATCGGCCTGCACCAGGTGCAGCAGCGGCAGCAGGGCCGAGCGTGCCCGCGGGTAGCGGGCGATGATCGGGTCCGCTTCCGCGTCCAGCCTGGCCCGCACCTCCTCACTGAAGGCCATTACCGGTCCACGCCTCCCATCCCCATAGAAACGGAGTGTCTATGGGTAACGATGAATCCGGGATTACGGGGGGAAGAAAGACCGCTCACCGGTCCACGCCTCCCATCACGGGGTCAATGGTGGCCACCGCCACGATGACGTCGGCGACCATGCCGCCCTCGCACATCGCGGACACGGCCTGCAGGTTGGTGAACGAGGGGTCACGGAAGTGCACCCGGAACGGGCGGGTGCCGCCGTCGCTGACCGCGTGGCAGCCCAGCTCGCCGCGGGGCGACTCGATCCCCGCGTACACCTGCCCGGCCGGCACCCGGAAGCCCTCGGTGACCAGCTTGAAGTGGTGGATCAGGGCTTCCATGGACTGGCCCATGATGTGCGCGATGTGGCCGGGCGAGTTGCCGAGGCCGTCCGGGCCGAGCGCCAGCTGGGCGGGCCAGCCGATCTTGGCGTCGCGGATCATCACCGGGTCGTCGGCCGGCCGCTTGCCCGCGAGCCGGTCCACGCACTGCTCGATGATCTTGAGCGACTCCTCCATCTCGTCCATCCGGATCGCGTACCGGGCGTACGCGTCGCTGGTGTCCCGGACCGGCACGTCGAACTCGTAGGTCTCATAGCCGCAGTACGGCTGGCTCTTGCGCAGGTCCCAGGGCAGGCCGGTGGACCGCAGCACCGGCCCGGTCACGCCCAGCGACATGCAGCCCGCCAGGTCCAGGTGGGACACGCCGACCGTGCGGGCCCGGAAGAAGGGGCTGGCGTCGAACAGCCCGCGGATCTCGCCGATCAGCCCGGGCAGCACCCCGAGGAACTCGCGCAGCTGCTCGATCGCGCCGGGCGGCAGGTCCTGGGAGACGCCGCCGGGCCGGATGTAGGCGTGGTTCATGCGCAGGCCGGAGATCAGCTCGAACAGGTCGAGCACCTTCTCGCGCTCCCGCAGCCCGTACAGGAACACCGTGGTGGCGCCCAGCTCCATGCCGAAGGTGCCGATCGCCATCATGTGCGAGGAGATCCGGTTGAGCTCCATCATCAGCACCCGCAGGATGCTGGCCCGCTCCGGGATCTCGTCGGTGATGCCGAGCAGCCGCTCGGTCGCCAGGCAGTAGGCGGCCTCGTTGAAGATCGGGGCCAGGTAGTCCATCCGGGTGCAGAACGTGACGCCCTGGGTCCAGGTCCGGTACTCCATGTTCTTCTCGATACCGGTGTGCAGGTAGCCGATCACCGGCCGGATCTCGGTGACCGTCTCCCCTTCGAGGGTCAGCACCAGCCGCAGCACGCCATGCGTGGACGGGTGCTGGGGGCCCATGTTGACCACCAGGCGCTCCTCGCCCGGGCGGTCGCCCAGCTCGTCCGCTGCGGCGATGATCTCTTCCCAGTCCTGGCCGCTGACGTTGTAGACCCGTCCCTCGGCCGCCTCGCCATAGCCCGCCGACGTCGTCACGCGTAATGCCTTCTCTCCTCTGGCGGCGGCACGTGGGCGCCGCGGTACTCCACCGGGATGCCGCCGAGCGGGTAGTCCTTCCGCTGCGGGTGGCCCTTCCAGTCGTCGGGCATCTCGATCCGGGTCAGCGCCGGGTGGCCGTCGAAGACGATGCCGAAGAAGTCCCAGGTTTCCCGCTCGTGCCAGTTGCAGGTGGGGTAGACCCCGGTCAGCGACGGGACGTGCGGGTCGGCGTCGGGGGCGCTGACCTCCAGCCGCAGCCGCCGGTTGTGGGTGATGGACACCAGCCCGTACACGGCGTGCAGTTCCCGGCCGGTCTCCCACGGGTAGTGCACCCCGCTCACGCCGAGCGAGAGCTCGAACGCCAGCGTGGGCTCGTCGCGCAGCACCCGGGCGACCGCCGCCAGCGCGTCGCGCCGCACGTGCAGGGTCAGCTCGCCGCGGTCGGCCACCACCTGCTCGACGGCCTCGTCGAACGAGGTCCCGGCCTTCTCCAGAGCCGCGGCCAGGTTGTCGGCCAGCTCGTCGAAGTAGCCGCCGTAGGGCCGCTGGCTGCCCGCGGGCACCACCCGGCGGACCCGCAGGCCGCCGTACCCTGAGGTGTCGCCGGAGGTGACGGCGCCGAACATGCCGCTGCGGGCGACCGGCTCGGCGAGCCGCTCCCTGCCCGCGACCGCCGCCGGGTCCGGCAGGTTCTGCCCTTCCTGCTCTGGGGGGTTCTCGCTGGTCATTTCCCTGGCTCCCTCGCGGGCGCTGCGCCTGGTCGTGCCGGAGGCGCGCTAATAGGCAGAGCGGTCACAGGTACTCTCCCGGCTCCTCGTGCGCCTGGGGCAGTTCCTGGCGGCCCTCCGCCAGCACCGGCCCGCCGCCCAGCTGGCCGTGGTGGTGGCCCACCCCGGCCGTCAGCGGCAGCCGCTTGAGCCGCTCGGCCTCCAGCTCCTCGATCTGGCGCTGCCGGTTGGCGCCCAGCTTCATGTTCTGGATCTTGTCGTGCAGCTTGACGATGGCGTCCAGCAGCATCTCCGGCCGCGGCGGGCAGCCGGGCAGGTAGATGTCCACCGGGACGATGTGGTCCACGCCCTGGACGATCGCGTAGTTGTTGAACATCCCGCCGCTGGACGCGCACACGCCCATCGAGATGACCCACTTGGGCTCGGACATCTGGTCGTAGATCTGCCGGAGCACCGGCGCCATCTTCTGGCTCACCCGGCCGGCGACGACCATCAGGTCGGCCTGCCGCGGGGTGGCCGAGGCCCGTTCCATGCCGAACCGGGCCATGTCGTGCCGGGGCCCGCCGGTGGCCATCAGCTCCATGGCGCAGCAGGCCAGGCCGAAGGTGGCCGGCCAGACCGAGCTCTTGCGGGCGTACCCGACGACCTGCTCGACGGTGGTCAGCAGGACGCCGCTGGGGAGTTTTTCTTCCAGACCCATTCGCCTAGTCCCATTCCAGACCGCCGCGCCGCCACACATAGGCGTACGCGACCAGGACGGTGGCGATGAACAGCACCATCTCCACGAGGCCGAACACTCCCAGCGCCCCGAAGCTGACCGCCCACGGGTACAGGAAGATGATCTCGATGTCGAAGAGGATGAACAGCATCGCCGTCAGGTAGTACTTCACGGGGAACCGGCCGCCGCCGACCGCCTGCGGGGTGGGCTCGATGCCGGACTCGTATGACTGCAGCTTCGCCCGGTTCCACCGCCTGGGACCGGCGGCCGCACCCGCGATCAGCGAGAAGACCGCGAAGAACGCGGCCAGCCCCGCGAGCACCAGGATCGGCACATAGAGGCTCAGCACCGCATGCTCCTCCTTCCCTTCTCGCCTTCTGCTTCCGGCCGGCCGGCTAGGCCGCCGGCGTCATCCTTGACAGGGCGTTGATGATCCGGTCAGACGCGTCCCCGCCCCGCGGCTCGGTCAGGTTCGCCAGCAGCTTCATGGTGAAGCGCATCAGCATCGGGTGCGGCAGCCCGTGCCGGGTGGCCAGCCGCATCACCTTCGGGTTGCCGATCGCCGCGACGAACTTACGCCCGAGCGTGTAGTAACCACCGTAGGCGGCCCTGAGCTGCTGGGGGTAACCGCGCAGCACCTCCTCGGCGCCGGCGGCAGCGGGCCTGCTGAGGGCCTGCGCCACCACCCGGGCCGCGATGGCGCCCGACTCCATGGCGTAGGCGATCCCCTCGCCATTGAACGGGTTCACCATCCCGCCCGCGTCCCCCACCAGCAGGAGCCCGCGGGTGTAGTGCGGGGTGCGGTTGAAGCCCATCGGCAGGGCCGCGCCGCGGACCGGCTCGGTGCGGTGCTCCTCGGTGTAGCCCCACTCGGCGGGCATGCCGGCCAGCCAGCGCTTGAGCAGCGCCCGGTAGTCGATGTTGGCGAACGCCTCGCTGGTGTTGAGCAGGCCCAGGCCCACGTTGCTGGTGCCGTCGCCCATGCCGAATATCCAGCCGTAGCCGGGCAGCAGCCGCTGGCCGTCCCACAGCTCCAGCCAGGACTCCAGGTAGTCGTCGCGGTGCCGGGGGCTGGTGTAGTAGGTGCGCACCGCCACCCCCAGCGGCCGGTCGTCCCGCTTGCGCAGGCCCATGGCGACCGACAGCCGGGAGGAGTTCCCGTCGGCCGCCACGACCAGCCGCGCGCGGTAGCGCCGTTCACCATCCTGCTCGGCCGCCTGGCCGCGGCCCGCACCGTTGCCGCGGGCCGGCGCCGTCTGGCGGGCGGTGACCCCGGTGATCCGGCCGGTCCGGTCGTCCAGCACCGGCCCGGTCACGGTCACGCCCTCGATCAGCCGCACCCCCGCCTTCTGCGCGGTGCGGGCCAGGGTCTCGTCGAAGCCGCGGCGGGAACGGACCAGGCCGTAGCCCGGGTAGTTCGTCAGCTCGGGCCAGTCCATCTCCAGCCGGACGCCGCCGCCGATGATCCGCAGGCCCCGGTTCCGGAGCCAGCCGCCGTCCTCATCGAAGGAGACCCCCATCGCGGTGAGCTGCTTGACCGCGCGCGGGGTCAGCCCGTCGCCGCAGACCTTCTCCCGGGGAAACGTGCTCTTCTCCAGCACCAGCACATCGAGCCCGGCCTGGGCGAGGTGGTACGCGGTGGCCGAGCCTGCGGGGCCAGCGCCGACGATGATCACATCCGCCTCGTCGGCAGCATGGTCAGATGGGGGCGGTTGCTGGGTCAACGGAAACAATCCTGACTGTCTTGTGAAGCTGTTCACAAGTTTTCATTCCGGAGTCTAGACCGTCTGCTACGAAGGGTGAGCATTACCCCCTCGGGCCCTGACGGGCATGACTGCCTGGATCATTGTGGCCGGCGCGCGGTGTGGACGCACACCACCCCCATGCTGAGGTTCCGCCAGCGCACGGAGGTCCAGCCAGCGGCGCTGAGCTGGCGGCCAAGCGCGGCCGCGGCGGGCCAGTCGCGGATGGACTCGGCGAGGTAGGCGTAGGCGTCGCTGGCGGGGGACAGCCGCCGGGCCACCGCCGGCAGGGCGGCGGTCAGGTACCGGTCGTACAGGGTGTCCAGCCACGGCCAGGGAAGGTGGCCGAACTCACAGATCACCAGCTTGCCGCCCGGTTTGGTCACCCGCAGCAGCTCGGCCAGGGCGGCGGCCGGGTCGGCGACGTTCCGCAGCCCGAAGGAGATGGTGACCGCGTCAAAGACCTTGTTGGCGAACGGAAGGGCAAGGGCGTCGCCCGCCGCGAACCGGACCACCCCCGCCCCGGGCCGGGCATCGGGGTTCGCCCTGAGCCGGCGGGCGCCCACCGTGAGCATCCCCAGCGAGAAGTCGCACGCCACGCAGCTGGCGCCCTTGCCGGTGAAGCTGCGCGAGGAGGTGCCGGTGCCCGCCGCCAGGTCGAGCACGAGCTGGCCGGCCCGGGCGCCCACGGCCCTGGCCACCACCCGCCGCCACCAGCGGTCCTGGCCGAGCGACAGCACGTCGTTCAGCAGGTCGTAGCGCTCCGCGACCTGGTCGAACATCGCGGAGACCTCGGCCGGCTTCTTGTCCAGGTCCGCACGCGTCATGGCCCCACCATGGCACACCGCCCCCAACGCCCGTGAAACGCCCGCCGCCTACGGTCAGCGGTAGCAGTCGGCGAGGGCGGTGAAGGCGGCCTTCGGCTCCCAGGGCAGGTCGGGGTAGGTGTCGCCGGGCCGGCCTTCGAGCACCCTGACGATGCTGGGGCTGGCCAGGTCGAGGTCGTCGCGGGGGTCGCCGCCGGGGCGGTGCGGGAGGCTGTCGAGCGCGAAGAGGAACACGAAGGTGGCGTCGACGCCTTCGGTGTCGAAGACCTCGAGGACCTCGCGCAGGTACGCGGCCTGGCCGGCCTCGTCGCGGGCGTACTCCCCGTCCAGCCGGACCGGGGCGCCGGCCTCGTCGTACTCGATGATCTCCATGGCACGGCCGCCCCGGTCGCCCGCGCCGCGGTAGGCGGCGGTGCCGAAACCGGTGATCGCGACCGGCTTCCCCGCGGCGACGATGCTGCGCACGCCTGCCCGGAACTGGCCCGCGACCTCGGCGGACCGGATGAGCTCGAGGCTGGTGATGTCGAAGAGCGACCAGTCGACCCCCTCGTACGGGATGGCGGCGTAGGTGACCCTGCCGTGGAAGCGCTCGCGGACCACGGCCACGGCCTGGCGGAGGAACTTGTTGACCCGGGTGCTGGCCATGGCCAGCCGCTCACGGCGCAGGCCGGGATCGGGCTCGCCGAGCAGCAGCCCGAGCCGCTCGCCGGTGCTGCCACCGGGCAGGAACCCCTGGTTCATGAGGCTCAGCTCGACGCCGGTGACGAACACGACCTCGGCCCCGCCCTGCCGGAGCCGCTCCGCCCGCCCGGCGCAGCCGGCGAACAGCGACAGGATCTCGCCGGGCGCCAGTTCCAGCGGGTAGGGCGAGAACCAGACTTCCAGCCCCAGCTCGGCGGCGCAGCTGGCGGCCAGCTCCAGCCGGTCCGGGTCGCCGCCGATGAGCTGGACGGCGTTGCAGTGCAGGTCGTCGCGGATGATGGCCAGCTCGCGCCTGACCACCGCGGGGTCGAGGCGCTCGCGGGAGATCTCGCCGTTGCGGATGAAACCGGTGTCGTAGGTCATTCCCCTGGCCCTCATGCGCCTGGTCCCTTCCTGCTGAGTGAGCCGAACCTGCCACAAACATGCGTACACGCAAATTTGCGCGTACGCAACCCAATGTGAGATGCTGGCACGGTGACGGCACCACGGCCCGGGCTGCGGGAGAGGAAGAAGCAGGCCACCCGCAAGGCGCTGCGCGAGGCGGCGCTGCGGCTGGCCCTGGAGCGCGGGCCGGACAACGTGCGCGTCGACGACATCGCCGAGGCCGCCGGGGTCTCGCCGCGGACCTACAACAACTACTTCGCCAGCCGCGAGCAGGCGATCGTCGCCGCGGTCACCGCGGAACGGGAAGCGCGGGTCGCGGCGGCGGTGGCCGCCCGGCCGCCCGGCACCCGGCTGGCCGACGCCGTGGTCGAGGCGGTCGTGGCGCAGTACACCAGCCCGGGCAGCCACGACCCCGCGGCGCTGCTGCTGATCACCACCCGGCCCGCGCTGCGCGACGCGTTCCTCGGCACCGCCGCCGGGATCGAGGACCCCCTCACCGCCGTCATCGCCCAGCACATCGGCGATCCCGGCCAGCACACCGCCCGGGTGCTCTCGGCGAGCGTGGCCGCCGCGGTCCGGGTCGCCCTCGAAGGCTGGCTGCGGCCCGCCGGGGCTCCCGCGGCCAGCGGTCTGGTGGCGGTGTCCGGCTCGCTGCCGGACCTGCTGCGGGCCGCGCTCGCGCCGCTCGTTCCCGCACTCGACGCCGCCGAAGCACGGCCACCGCGGCAGCGCGAGCGGCCGGCCGGGTAGCCGGTCATGCCCCGGCTGCTGCCGGGGCCGGTGGCGCGGGCAGGGTGAAGTGCAGCACCGCGCCCTTGCCCGGCCGGCCCTCGGCCCAGCACCGGCCGTGGTGGCGCTCGATGATGCGCTGGACGCTGGCCAGCCCGACTCCGGTCCCGGGGAACTCCTCCGCGGGATGCAGACGGGAGAACGGGCGGAACAGCTTGCCGGAATCGGCCGGATCGAACCCGGCGCCGTTGTCGCTGACGAGGCAGTGCACCGTGCCGTCCGCCGCCGGCTCCGCACCGAACCGGATCGCCGCCCGCGGGGTCCTGGCGGTGAACTTCCAGGCGTTGCCGATCAGGTTCTCCATCACCGTGCCCAGCTGCCGCTCGTCGCCGACCACCCGGACGCCGTCCTCGACGGCGACCTCGACACTGCGGGCCGGCTCGGCCTGGCGCAGCGCGGCGACGGCGGCGCGGGCGAGTGCGCTGAGGTCCACGACGGCGGGGTGGATCTCGGCGCGGCTCGCGGCGGAAAGGGTCAGCAGGTCCTCGATGAGATGCCGCATCCGCCCGGCGGCGGCCGAGATGCGGGCGGCGTACTCCGTCCCGGGACTGCCCGGCTGGTCCGCGTACTCCTCGGCGAGCAGCTCGGTGAACCCCGAGATGCTGGTGAGCGGCGCCCGCAGGTCGTGCGTGACCGTATAGGTGAACGCCTCCAGCTCGGCGGTGCGCTGCCGGACCCGCTCCTCCAGCTCGGCGTTCAGCCGCGCCACCTCCTGCTGGGCGTGCTTCTGCGCCGTGATGTCGGTGACCGTGGCCACGTACTCGCAGATCTTCCCCTCCCGGTCGCGGAAGGCGCCCCCGGTGAGCAGCACCCACACGACCGACCCGTCCTTGCGGATGTAGCGCTTCTCGATCGCGTACCAGGGGATCTCGCCCGCGGCCAGCCGCCGCGCCTGGGCGACGTCACTGTCCAGATCATCGGGATGGGTGATGTCCATGTACGTCCGGGCCAGCAGCTCCTGCTCGGAGTACCCGGTGATCTCGCAGTAGCGGCGGTTGACCGCCAGGAACCGCCCGTCCAGGGCCACGTTCGCCACCCCGGCCGCGGCGCTGTCCAGCGTCACCCGGTAGCGCTCCTCGGAGGACCGCAGCCGTTCCTCGGCGCTGACCCGGGCGCTGACATCGTGGAAGGTGATGACGATCCCGTCCCCCAGCCTGGCGGCGCGGATCTCGAAGGCCCCCGCAAGCGCGTCCCCCGCCGACCCGTCCTCCGCCAGCTGGACCTCGTACTCGGTGGGCTCGCCGGTCTCGACGGTGTGCACCAGCTTCTGGAACGTCCCCCGGGCCGGCATCGAGGGGAGCAGGCTCAGCAGCCGCTTCCCCAGCGCTTCCTCCAGCGGGAGCTGGAACAGCGTGCAGGCGGCCGGGTTGGCGTACTCCACCCGCAGGTCGGTGATCCGGCCGGCCCCGTCCCGCACCGCCGACAGCACGGCGAAGCCGCTCAGCAGCACATCGACGGTGGACCGGAACAGTTCCTCCGTCTTGCGGGCCTGCTGGCGCAGGCGCTGCAGCTGGGTCACGTCCCGCAGCAGGTAGATGACGCCGGTGACCGCGCCGTCCCGGGCGCGCAGCGGCCCGAACCAGGCCTCCCACAGCGTGTCCGCGCGGGTGCTGGGCAGCAGCGGCACGATGCTGCTCTCTCCCCGCAGCGCATCGGCCATGTGCCGCTCGATCAGCGCGCCCCGCTCCGGGGGCATGATCTCGCTGGGGGTGTGGCCCAGGAACTCATCGGCCCGCCAGCCCGCCCGGGCCAGCGCCTGCCCGCCGGCCAGCACATAACGCATATTCCGGTCGGCCACCAGCAGGATGACGTGCGGCAGCTGGTCAACCAGCTGCCGGTACTCGGCGGTGCCGAGCGTGACGTCGACGTTCGCCCGTTGCCCGGTCATGACGGCGTTCTCATCCCCCGCGCCAGCCTGCCGGCCTCCCCCAGCTCACAACCTACGTCCCCGGCGGGCTTGTATCCGGCGGTTCTCCTGCATCATGATGGTCAGGTAGCTCTCCAATAGGAAGTGAGCATTTCGGGGCGCGAATGCCACCGCGGCAGGACGCGGACAGGAAGGAGCGGCCGGTGCCGACGGCGACGGCAGCCCAGAAACGGGCCCAGGCGAAGGTGGACTACGACGCCTTCCTGGCGGGCTGCCCCAGCCGCCAGCTCCTCGACCGGATCTCCGACAAGTGGGTCACGCTGATCCTGGCCGCGCTCGGCAGCGACGGCCCGCACCAGCCCGGGGACGGGTGCGCCGGCGGCCCGCGGGCGATGCGCTACTCCGAGCTGTCCCGCCGGCTGGCCGGGGTCAGCCAGAAGATGCTCACCCAGACGCTGCGCTCCCTCGAGCGCGACGGCCTGCTGACCCGCACGGTCACGCCGACCGTGCCGGTCACGGTCACCTACCAGCTGACCGGCCTCGGACTCTCGCTGCAGCAGGTGATGCACGGCATCAAGGCGTGGGCCGAGACCCACATGGACCAGGTCCTCGCCAATCGCGAGCACTACGACACCCGCGTCCCCTGAGCCGCTGGCCGGTAGCACAGCAGGGTGACGCCTCAGCGGGCCGGGCGGCCGGCCGCGGCCGGCTGGATGGCCTGGTGGAACCGGAAGAAGCAGTCCGGGTCGTACCGCGCCTTGACGCGCTGCAGGCGGGCGTAGTTGGCGCCGTGGTAAGCGCGGGGCCAGTCAGGCAGGCCGGGGTCCGGGAAGTTGGGGTACACCCCGCCGGACCCCCACCGGTGCACCGAGGCGTGCGAGCGGGGCCCAGGCCTGCCAGGCCCGTACCACCTTCACCGCGTCAGCAGGCCGCCAGGTCAGCTGGAAACTCGTGGCCGGCGGGGCCGGACCGGCGCGGAACGTCAGCGACGTGACCACGCCGAACTGACCGCCACCGGCGCCCCGCAGCGCCCAGAACAGGTCAGCATCGTGGTGCTCGTCGCAGGCAACCGTCCGGCCGTCGGCCAGCACCACCCTCGCGGACCGCAGATTGTCGGCCGCTCCCGGTAGGTCTGCCCCGCCAGCGTCGGCTCATGTGGGTGGGAGTGCATGAACGGACTCAGACATGCAGGGCGGGCCGGTAGATGAGTTCCTGGATGTTGCTGTCGAGCGTCCGGGTTTCGATCAGCTCGAGGTCGAAGTCGGCCGCACCGGCGAAGATCGGGGCCAGCCCGGTCTGACCTGTGATCACGGGGAAGAGCGTCACCTGGACGCGGTCGACCAGGCCGGCGGCCATCAGCGCCCGGTTCATCGACAGGCTGCCGTGCGAGCGCAGCGGCACCCCGGACTCCTCCTTGAGCCGGGCGACGACGTCGACGGCGTCACCGCGCACGAGGGTCGCGTCCGGCCAGTCGAGCGGTTCTTCCAGGGTGGTCGACACCACCGTTGCCGGCAGGTTCCACAGCCTGGTGGCCCATGGGTCACGCACCTCGGACTCCTCGGTGCTCGAGGCCAGCATCTGCGCGAACAACCGGTAGGTGTTGGCCCCGAAGACCATCCGCTGTTCCTCGCTGTACAAGTCGAGGCGGTGGCCGAGCAGCTCGGGGCCTTGCTTGCCCCAGTAGCCGGTCCAGTTGCCGCTGGCGGCGCCGAAGCCGTCGAGGCTGGAAAAGACGTCGAAGGTGTAGATAGCGGTCATGATGCGCTCCTCGCGTTGCCGGTTGCTGTGGTCAGTGCTGGACCAGGTCTTGCGATGACCGCCGCTTGCCTGCTGGCTTATGGGCACGGAGCAGGGCGGACCCGGTAGCGCAGGTGCATGACCTGCCGTGCGGGCTCCTCTTCGCCTGGCGTGGTCAAGCAGCGGATCAGGTCGAGGTCGATGTGCCTGGCGGGCAGGTTGCCGAACAACCGTCGCCCCTGTCCGAGCAGGACCGGTACGACGTGCAGTTCAATCTCGTCGAGCTGCCCGGCCCGCAGCAGCGCCTGCGCCGCCCCGGCGCCGTGCACCATCACGTCACCGTCCCCGGCCACCGTACGGGCCTGCGAGGCACACTCGTGCACGTCGGTGACGTAGCGGACGCTGCCCGGCGGCGGATCGTCCGGGACGTCGTGGGTCAGGACGAAGACCGGTACGCCGTGGTGGTGGTCACCGCCCCAGCGGTCGGCGTGCTCATAGGTACGCCTGCCGGAGATGACGGCGCGGGTGGCCAGCGCCTCGGTGTACACCTGGCCGCTCGGTCCCGGCCCCGTGGACCAGGACGTCCTTGCCGCCGGCCGCTTCCCTGGCCAGGTCCATCGCGCGCTTGATGTCGCTCACGTACGTCACCGCGGGCCATTGCGGCCCGGCGGCAGGCTGACGGCGGCTCAGCACGAAGATCGGCACGCCGTCGTGGTGGTCGCCGCCCCAGCCCTCGGCCAGCTCGAAGGTCCGCCGGCCCACGACCACCGCCCCGGTTGCCATCGCCTCGTCCGTGACCTCGCGGTTCACGCCCGTCAGACGCTCAGCGGCTCCCTGGCGGTCGGCACCGGGACCCGGCAGGAACCACTCGTGCAGGCGGTGCCCGCCGTCACCGAGGCCGTTGCCTGGTCCCTCGTTGGGCCCGGCGATGAACCCATCGACCGACATCGACATGTACAGCACTGCCTTGCTCATCGGTATCAGGTCCTTCCGGTACGTCAACGGGGTGGCACGTGCCGCCGTCCGCGCTGATGGTTGCCTGTCTGGCCGGATCGCCGGATCTTGCTGTCTTGCGCGGCTGCTCATCCCGTGCCGGTTGCTGTGGTCAGCGCCGGCTCCGGGGCGGGGGTGGGTGGGGCCGGCGGGGTGGCCGGGCGGAGCCAGCGGGCGGCGGTCAGGGCGGCGAGGGCGGCGGCGGCCGCGGCCGCCAGGTAGGCGGTGTGGTAGCCGCCGGTGAGCGCGGCGAGGTGCGGCTGCCCGGTTGCCAGGAGGTGACGGGTGCGGCTGGCGGCGGCGCTGGCCAGGACGGCGAGGCCGAGTGCGCCGCCGAGCATGATCGAGGTATTGGCGATGCCCGAGGCCAGGCCGGCCTGGCTGGGCGGCAGGTCGCTGGTGGCTGCCAGCAGCAGCGGGCCCACCGCGATGCCGGCGCCGGTGCCGAGCAGGATCCCGGCCGGCAGAACGTCGGTGAGGAAGTGACCGCCGGGCGGGGCGTGGCCCAGCAGCGCCAGGCCGGCGGCGACCAGCAGCAGCCCGGTGGCCAGCGGCAGCCTGGTGCCGAACCGGGCCACCAGCCGGGCTGAGGCGCTGGCGGAGAGCACGCCCATGATCATGTTCATGGGCAGGAAAGCCAGCCCGGTCCGCAGGGGGGTGTAGCCGAGCACGAGCTGCAGGTACAGGCTGGTGAGGAAGAAGCACGCGAACATCGCCGCGGTCCACAGCACGCCGATGACGGCGGCGCCGGACAGGTTGCGCTGGCGCAGCAGCCGCAGCGGCACCAGCGGGGCGGCCGCCCGGGACTCGATCACGGTGAACGCCGCGAGCAGCACCGCGGCGGCCGCCAGTGCGCCGAGCGTGCGGGCCGATGCCCAGCCGGCCTGGCTGGCGCCGGTGATCGCGTACACGCCGGCCAGCATTCCGGCGGTCACCAGCACCGCCCCGGGCACATCCAGCCGGCCGCTGCCCGCGGTGGCCGGCGAGGCGGGCAGCAGCCGCAGCGAGGCGAGCACCACCGCGGCCCCGATCGGCACGTTGACCAGGAAGATCCAGTGCCATGACAGCAGCCCGGTCAGGACGCCGCCCAGCAGCACCCCGATGCTGCCGCCGCCGGCCGCGACCAGCCCGAAGATGCCCATCGCCCGGGCCCGGCCGGCCGGCTCGGGGAACAGCGACACGACCAGGGACAGCGCGACCGCCGAGGCGACCGCTCCGGCGACGCCCTGGACCGCCCGTGCGGCGAGCAGGAATCCCTGCCCGGTGGCGAGGCCGCAGGCCAGCGACGCGATGGTGAACATGCCGATCCCCGCGGTAAACAGCCGCCGGTGGCCGTACAGGTCCCCCAGCCGGCCGCCCAGCATCAGGAACCCGCCGAAGGCGAGCAGGTAGGCGTTCACCACCCAGGCCAGCGACGCCTGGCTGAACCCCAGGTCGTGCCGGATGGCCGGCAGGGCGACCCCGACGATCGTGGTGTCCAGCACGTTCATCAGCGACCCGGCGCACACCACCGCCAGCGCCACCCACCGGGCCCGGCCCGCGGGCGCCGCTACGGCGGTGATGCGGGGACTGGCAACAGCGGTCATGGGGGTTTCTCCTCTCCGGCCCTCTCAGCCGGTCAGTTCGCTCCGGTTTCCAGGACCGCCTCGATGTCCAGGGCGATGTCGACCTTGTCGGCCACGACGATCTTGCTGCCGTCGGCGGCCAGGCCGAAGCTGATGCCGAAGTCGCGGCGGCTGATCGCCGTGCGGGCCGAGAAGCCGATCCGCCGCTCGCCCTGCAGTCCGTCCCGGGTCGGTGCCGAGGAACTCGACCTCGAGGTTCACCGGCCGGGTGACATCGCGGATCGTCAGCTCACCCGACAGCACCCAACGGCCGTCTTCCGCGGGGCGCAGCGCCCTGCTGGCGAACCTCATCTGCGGGTAGCGTTCGGCGTCGAAGAAATCCGCCGACCGCAGGTGACCGTCGCGCATCTCGTTGCCCGTGCTGACCGACGAGGTCGCGACGACCGCGGCGGCTCCGGACCCGGACACGTCGGCAGTGGTGGTGATCTGCCCGCTGACGTCGCTGAACGTCCCGCGGACGCGGCTCATCAGGTGACGCACGGCGAAATTCACGGAGCTGTGGGCGGGGTCGATGGTCCACGTTCCCGCAGCCCAGTCCTCCGGCGCTCCCACACCAGCGGGGCTGCTCACGTCGGCGACAGTCATCACGGTCCTCCTTCTCCCAGCGGGTCATCGCATGGCTGGAGCGTGCTCACCGTTACGACGGCGGGCGCCGGGGCGACTCATCGCCGCGGCTTGGCTCCCTTGCCTGACCAGCCTGGAGCCTGGCCGCTGCGCCCGGTAGAAGCCGATGTCGCCAGCTGGTCATGATGAACGTCATCGCCGGCTGCTGATGTCTGCGCGTGTCCCGGCCGGCTGCCTGGGCTGATGCTGGCGGCGCGACGGCGCAGGGGCCGCGGGCCCGCGGGGGACGGGTTCAGGGCCGGAGCACGTAGCGGCCGCGCACTCCGCCCTTGGCCATGGCGCGGTGGGCGCCGGCGGCCTGGTCCAGCGGCACGGCCGCGTGTATCCGGGCCGGCAGCTCGCCGGAGGCGGTGCGGGCGAGCAGGCCGCCCAGCCGGGGGCCGTCGGGGTGCGCCACCACGGCGTGCACGGTGATCCCGCGCTCGGCAGGCGGCTCGGCGCCCGGCTGGACGCCGGCGAAAGTCCCGCCGTCGCGGACCAGGGCGAGGCCCCGTTCCTGCAGCACCGCAGCGTCGGCGACCGCATCCCAGCCCGGCCCGGCGTGCGTGGTGAAGCTGGCGCCGAGGCCGCGGACGAACTCCTCATCCTGGGCCCGGGCCAGGCCGGTCACCCGCCAGCCGCGCTCTGGCGCGAGCGCGGTGAGGTATCCGCCGACCGCGCCGGCCGCGCCGGTCACCAGCAGCCGGCTGGCGCCGGCGGGCGGGTCGCCGAGCAGGTCGAGGATCTGGGCGGCGGCCAGCCCGTTGAGCGGCACCGTCGAAGCCGCGGCCAGCTCCAGCCCGCCGGGGACGACGGCGAGGTCGGCGGCTGGCA
The DNA here is from genome assembly GCA_050257395.1 of Gemmatimonadota bacterium. GTDB lineage: Bacteria > Actinomycetota > Actinomycetes > Streptosporangiales > Streptosporangiaceae > JAIRTY01. Next base: position 35,037 of record JBLMWU010000299.1, read on the forward strand.
CCACGACCTGCTCGGCGTAGGTGCCGAAGTCACGGTCGAAGCTGGGGACCAGGCCGGCCACCCGGGTGCCGGCGGCCAGGTCCACGCCGGGGCCGGTGGTGTCGACCGTGCCGGCGAAGTCCCAGCCCAGGCCGGTGTGATCGGGCTGGCTGATCAGGCCCCTGGCGTGGAAGAAGCCGCTGGCGACCGCGAGGTCGACGGGGTTGACCGGGGCGGCTGCGATCTGAACCCGGACCTGCCCGGGCCCGGGCTCGGCGACGGGAACCTCGATGATCTCGATCGAGCCGGGCCCGCCCGGGGTGCGGACGACGGCGGCGCGGAACGTCTGGGTGCTCATGAATGTCCCTCCCTGAGGACAGCGATCCAGCAGTTACCTAGGCCACGATCGTTAGGTAACTCTCCAAAGGGAAGTACGCACCTCCGAGTGCGTATGCCACCCGCGAGGTCATCTCCTGGGTAGGCCAGCGGGATCATCGCCGGACGGAGCTAGCGGTCATGCCCCCTCAGCCAGCCGTGGGGTGTGCGACCCGATGGAACCAAGGCCGCCGGTGATGATCATCATTCCCGCCATCGTCGTGACTTACGCGGTGGGCATGGAGCTGGGGGCCAGCATCGGCGCCGAGCTTGAGCGGCTGATTGCCGCCGGGCAGCGCGCCGCCCAGGCCGCCCGCGACGACCCGGCCGCCGCCGAGCGTGAGCTTCGGGCGCTGACCGGGGCCTCGCGCGGCGCCCTGGCCCAGACCCGGCGGATCATCGGCCGCTACCAGGCGATCACGGTGCGCTCGGAGCTGGCCACGGCCGCGGGGCTGCTGGCCGCCGCCGGGATCCCGGCGGAGGTGGACGTGCCAGCGGGCGTGCTGGGCCAGGTGCTGGACGCCGGCCGGCTGGCAGGGTTCCGCTCGGGCCTGACCGCCCTGCTGGCTGACCAGCCGCCCGGCGGGTGCGTGATCACCACCGGCGGTGACGGCGGCGGGCTGCGGCTGGAGATCCGCCGGCAGCAGGAGCTGCGATGAGGGTCCCGCCCGGCCTGGTGCGCCTGCCCGGCTGGCTGCGCAGCCAGGCGCTGGCCGGGGCCTGGCTGCTGATGTTCGCGGTGCATGTGCCGTTCCTCGCCGAAGCCCCGCTGTATTCGGTGTTCGGCAGCCTCGGCGGGATTCCCCCGTCCGGCTATCCGTGGCTGGCGGCGGGCTGCGGCGTGCTGGTGTTCGGACTGCAGCTGCGGCACAGCCTGGCACTGGCCCGCGGGCAGCGCCCGGCCGGTGGGGTGTGGACCCTGCTCTCGCTCGCCGCGGCGGCCTACGCGCCGCTGCACTGGCTGGGTCTCAACTGGATCAGCGTGCAGATGGTCCTGCTCGCATCGGTGCCCATGGTGCTGCGCGGCTGGCCCGCCGCGGTGGCCATCGCCGGAGTGTGCTCCTACATCGGGCTCGAGCTCGCGGCGGTGTTCCCCGCCCACCCCGGGCCCCCCACCTTCGCCGACTACCTCTACCTGATCACCTACTACACGGCCACGATCACCGTGGTCCCCGCCGCCCTGTACGCGTCGGCCCGGCTGGTCAGGGTGGCCGGCGAGCTGCACGGCACCCAGCTCGCCCTGGCGCGGGCCGCGGTGGGCCGCGAGCGGCTGCGGGTCTCCCGGGACCTGCACGACCTGATAGGCCACAGCCTGTCCGCAATCTCGCTCAAAGGTGACCTGGCGATCCGCCTGCTGCGGCGGGAGGCCCCGGCGGCCGCCGCCGAGATCGCCAGCCTGACCGCGGTGGCCGCCGAAGCACTGGCCGGCCTGCGGGCCATCACCACCGCCAGCCCGCAGATCACCCTGGCAGGCGAACTCGCCAGCGCCCGCGCCCTGCTGGCAGCCGCCGGCGTGGCCGTCCGCGTCCGCGGCGACGCCTCCGCGATCCCCCCTGCCGCGGGCGAGGTCCTGGCCTGGGTGGTCCGCGAAGGGACCACGAACATCCTGCGCCACGCCACCGCGGCCAGCGTGGTGATCACCCTCGAGTGCAGCGGCGGGCTCGCCCGGGTGGAAATCATCAACAACGGCGCCGGCCCCGCCGCGGGAGCGGGGGGATCCGGCCTGCGCGGACTGGCCGGGCGGATCGGGGAGCAGTCCGGTAGCCTCTCGCACGGACGGCTCGCCGATGACCGGTTCCGGCTCACCGCCCAGGTCCCCGTCGCCGCCTCCGAGGAGCCCCACTGGACCGCATCCGGGTCCTCATCGCCGAAGACCAGCACCTGATCCGGGGCGCGCTGGTCGCCCTGCTGTCCCTGGAAAGCGACATCGAGGTCATCGCCGAGCTCGACCGCGGGGACCGGGTGGTGGAAACGGCCGAACGGACCCGGCCCGATGTGGCCGTGCTGGACATCGGCATGCCGGGCCTGGACGGGCTCGCCGTGGCCGCCCAGCTGCACGAGCGGCTGCCGGACTGCCGCACCCTCATCCTCACCGGTCTGAGCCAGCCGGGGAACCTGCTGCGCGCACTGCGGGCCCACGTCAGGGGGTTCATCGTCAAGGACGCCCCCGCCGAGCAGCTCGCCGACGGCATCCGCCGCGTCGCGGCCGGCCAGCGCGTCATCGACCCCGGCCTGGTCGGCGCCGCGCTCGACACCGGCGAGAGCCCGCTCACCAGCCGGGAGGCAGACGTGCTCCGCGAGGCGGCGGCGGGGACGTCCACCGATCAGATCGGCACCCGCCTGTCGCTGTCACCGGCCACCGTCCGCAACTACCTCTCCAGCGCCATCAGCAAGGTGGGCGGGCACAACCGCATCGACGCCATCCGCATCGCCCGCGAGAATGGCTGGCTCTGACCCGCAATTGGGTGCCCTGGCAACAGGGCCGGCACTGACTCAGGACTCGTCGCAGCGGGCCCGGCTGAACCGGCGTGCCCGGAACCCCGGGAGTGAGCAGCATGCGGCCCGGCACCGGGGAGCCGGGGCCGGGCCGAGGGCAGGCTGCCGAGGTGTTCAGGCCGTGTACTTGAGGATCATGTCGCCGAGGCGGGGCAGGGCGGCCTCGACGTGCTTGCCGGCGTTGCCGCGCACGCTGCGGTAGGCCTTGAGGACCGCGGGCCGCTCAGAGGACTCCGCGGCCTCGTCGGTCACCGACAGCAGGGCTTCCGACACCTCCTCGCCACGCTTGGCCAGGTAGTCGCCGAAGCCCGAGCCGCCAGCGGCGCTGAAGCCCGCCCAGAACGGCTCCAGCCTGGCCACCATCTGCGGGACGAAGACCGCCAGCATCTTCCGGTAGTAGCCCGGCGCGAAGCTCGTCACCACCTTGTGGGCCAGCTTGACCGCGTTCCCGGAGACGCCTGACTTTTCTGAGAGTTCCTGCTCGATCAAGGTCTCGCAGTCGTCAAGGACTTTCGGCTGGGCATCCGGCGTGAGCAGCATCTCCTGAAGGGTGGCCATGGTTACGCTGTTCTCCTTGTTAGAGGGCCGTTAACAATTGCACGCACGCCAAACGCAATGCGCATACGTCACGGGGACGGCGAGCGCAGGGCAGCGAACGACAGGTCGTGAGCGTACCGGAGAAAGCCGGGCAAAACAGCGCCGCCGCGGTGCCGGCCGGCCGGAGCCAGGCCGTCTCACCGCGGCGGCGTCATGCTGCTGGACCAGGAATAATTCCTGGTCAGACCCCCTGGAAGGATGTCAGGCGGCCCGCGCGTGCGCAGAGCGGGTCAGCGCGGGCTGCGCCTGCGCCTGGACCCGAGCCCGGGCCCGCAGGTACCGGTGCGCCTCGGTGTGGTCAGCGCCGGTCTCCGGGCGCCTGAAGGTGAACCACAGCGGCAGCGCGATGAACACCACCAGGAACGGGATAGCCAGTGCGATATTGGCCAGCAGAACAGCCATGTCAGTTGCCCCCTCGGTAACCGCCGGCGATCCGTCTCGCCGATCTCGACACCATCAGGTAACCAAAGGCTTCTATTGGCGTCCTATGCGCTCCTTCTGAGCCACCTATGAAGCCAGGGCTTATTTGAATGTGCCGCGAAGCAGCACAGAGGGCGATCGGCCGGATGGACCGCGTTGCCGCTCTGTCAGGTCTGGTGCGGGCTAGCGAAGGTACCCCGCCCTGGGACCGTATAGGCGAGCCCCTCTTCGACCAGCACTGCGATGGCTCTGCGCACTGTGCCCACCGCCAGCCCCGTTTCGCCCGTGAGGTAGGTGATCGATGGCAGAGGTTCACGTGGGCCGATCTCCCCTGACGTGATCCGGGCACGCAGGAGGTCCGCGAGCTGCTTGTAGCTCGGCTCTGGCCCATGCGGGTCGATCACCAGGCGATCCACGCTGATCAAGGTAACTCTGCTGATCATGCCAGCTTTGCCAGCTCATGGTTAGCATGGTTAGCATGGTTGGCATAGTATGCAGCCATGGTTGACAGAGATGCGCCCCACCGCCTGGGCGGCTGTCACCGAGCGCGCCGCTCACTCACGCCGAAGCGCAGGGAAAGCGGGCCAGCAAACAGGACGGCCCTGGCGCAGTGGGCCAACACTGCCAGGGCCTTGAGATCACCCCACCTACGGAGGGGTTCACTCATGCAACTCGACGGTTGCGATCCCTGGAAAGGGCTGCCCATCGAGGAGGCACTGCGCCGCGTGCGTTTTTCGATCACGCCCCGCTGGGAGGCATGGACGGTCAGTACGACCGATGCAGGGACCATCTGGTGTGCCCGGAGGCAGGCTGACGCTGCGCTGACGCATGCCGACAGCCCAGGACACCTGCTTCAGCACATCGCAGATGCGGACGAGGCGCTTCTCGACGAGAAGAGATGGGCATGACTGGCCGCCACGGGCAGGCCGAGCCGCTCGGAGTCATCCAGGTGGAGTTCCCGCACTTCCGGATCTGGCGGGAGTTCACTGGCAGCCGCATGCGCTATACCGCCCAGCGCATCTCGCCCGGTCAGGGCCTGCATACGGTCATCACCGGAGACCTGGGGGAACTGCGCGCCGCCTTATCAGCCGCCTGCCCTCCTCCGGGGCCGCCCAGTTGCGAGCGACCAGCCGCAGCAAGCGGTCCGGAATGGGGCATTGGCCACCGGGAAGGCATCTGGACGCCTGGTGGCCAGCGCTGACCGTGCACGCTACCCGCCCGGCTGCCCTCCGGGCCGTTGCCGAGCAGGCCATCGACGGGGACGACCCGGAGTGGGACGACCCCGCCTGACCAGCCCGAGCGTCAGCGGGGGAGGCCGTCCCGGCGGGTGGAGCGGATCGCTGCCACCTCCGGGGCGGGCTCGGCGCGCTTGCGGAGCACCCCGTGCGGTACCTGCAGCAGCCGCAGCACCGTGACCAGGAGGATGCCGCCGATGGCGTTCCCCAGCGCAGCCCATCCCGCAGTCTCGAACCAGGCCAGGTACCCGTAGGGCGCGACTCCGGTGTGCAGGCCCGCGAACATGAGCAGCGAGCCGACGATCGCGTGGTTGAGGCCGCCCGCGCCCAGCAGCCAGCCCGCGACGAGCGCGCTGACCAGCTTCACCCCGTACGACTCGAACCCGTGCTGCATCCAGGTCATCAGGGTGATCACGGCGCCTCCCAGCAGGGCCAGCGCGAACGCCCGCCAGCCGATGCCGTAGTCCACGTAGACCGCCCCGGCCTCGATCGCGACATGCCTCAGCTGGGGGAAACCCGCCATGATCAGGCCGACGATCAGCCAGCCGGACACGAGGTTGGCCACTGCGGTCACCCACCACAGCCGCAGCAGGCTCCGGTAAGTGGACTGCCTGGTGATGACGGTGATGACCGGGACCAGGAAGTTCTCAGTGAACAGCTCGCTGCGGGCCAGGGTCAGCGCGATGAAGCCGATGGAGAAGGCCAGGCCCGCCTCCAGGTGGCTCACCTCGCCCGGCCCCGCGGCCCACCGGACCAGCAGGTACGCCAGCACACCGAGCGCTACGTCGGTCCCGCCGACCAGACCGGTCGCGATCAGCGGGCCCCAGCCCCGCGTCAGCCGTTCCCTTCCCTCAGCGACTGTCCGCTCGAAGGTCTGCTCAACTTCGGCCGAACGGAGTACACCGTCGCGGGTCACCCCGCTGTCGGCAGGCAGCTGCTGGGCGGGCATGACCAGGCCGCCGGTTGTCCGTTCACTCATCAGGACCGTCCCCCCTTCCGCCCCCGAGGGCGCCGGCCCGCACCTCTACCCGGGGGTAGTCCGCCGATGCGGATCACCGCGGGCGTGCGGGAGTGAGACATCACACATAGCTGCGGACCGGGTCACCTCCTGGTAGCTAACGCACTGCAAAGTGCGCACTCTGCAGCCGGTATGGCGGGTAGCTCTCCGCTGGTTCGTGGGCGAGTGCAGGGACAATCCACGATCTCGGAGGAACACCATGCGAGCGATCGTCGTGCGCCACTACGGCGGCCCAGAGGCGCTGGAACTCATCGAGGCACCGGTCCCGGAGCCGGGACGCGGCCAGGTCCGGGTCCGGGTCGAGGCGGCAGCCGTGAACCCGGTCGACTTGGCCACCCGGGAAGGGCTCATGAACGTCGCCCGGCCCGGATCGATCCGCGAGCGCGAGCACGTGGGCATCGGCTGGGACGTCGCCGGCACCATCGACGCGATCGGGCCGGAGGTCACCGGCTTCGCGGCCGGGGACCGGCTGATCGGGTTGCGGGACCGGCTGGACCAGCCGCTGGGCACCCACGCCGACCAGGTCGTCCTGGACGCGGGTGACGTGGCGCCCGCGCCCGCCGGGGCGGACAGTGCCGCCGCGGCCACGATCCCGCTCAACGGTCTCACCGCGGTGCAGGCTCTGGACGCACTCGGCCTGCAGGCCGGCCAGACTCTCCTTGTGACCGGGGCCGCAGGCGGGCTCGGCGGCTTCGGCGTGGAACTGGCCGCCATGCGCGGCCTGCGGGTGATCGCCGCGGCCGGGGACGGTGACGAGGAGCTTGCCCTGGGCCTCGGCGCGAAGCAGTTCGTGCCGCGCTCAGCCGACCTGGCCGCCGCGGTCCGTCAACTGGTGCCCGGCGGGGTGGACGCGGTCTTCGACGCGGCCGTGCTCGGGTATCCGGCGCTCGACGCGGTCCGGGCGTGCGGGGCGTTCGCTGCGTTCATCGGCGCTGGCCCGGTCCCGTTGCGTGGGGTCCGCGTCCTTCCCATCACCATCCACGCCGATGGCGCGGCGCTGACGGCGTTGTCCGGGCTGGCCGCGGCAGGGAAGCTGAGCCTGCGGGTGGCGGGCACCTATCCGCTGGCCGAGGCGGCCAAGGCACATGAGCGGCTGGAGGCGGGCGGGGTGCGCGGGCGGCTGGTCCTCATTCCGTGATCCGCAGGCTGGCCGGTGCCTGGGGCCTCGCTGCTCCGGGCACCGGCTGCTGGCGGGTCAAGAACCAGCGGAGACCGGCCGCTGGACCTCATTAACGCGGACCCGCCGGTGCCGATGAGTCGCCGAGCGACACCGCGTCTATGACATGACAGGCGTCAGCTCGTACTGCCGAGGAGGCCATCCACATGACCGCAGAGACCGCAGAGACCGCCCAGGAGCAGATCCGGGCGGTGCTGTACGAGCACGCAGCCGCGATCACAGCCAAAGACGCGCAGCGCGCGGTGAGCCATTACGCGCCCGATGTCGTCAGCTTCAGCCTGGCCCCGCCGCTGCGTTACGCCGGGGATGAGGTGCGCGACCCCGCCGGGCTCGAGGAATGGTTCCGGACCTGGGACGGCCCCATCGGCAACGACATCGGCGAACTGGTCATCGAGGCGGGTGACGACGTCGCCTTCTGTCATGGCCTCACCCACATGACCGGCACGAAGACGGACGGCGAGCAGGTGGACCTGTGGTTCCGGTCCACCGTGGGGCTGCGCCGGACGGCTGCGGGCTGGAGGATCACCCACGAGCACGACTCCACGCCGTTCTACATGGACGGCTCGGACCGGGCCGCCACCGACCTGCGACCGTGACTCGCCAAGCGTCAGCCGGCGACCGCGGGCCGCTGCGGACAGCTTGAAGCTCGGGGCTCAGGAATGCGGATGGGTGGGCTGACCCACTCTTCAGGACGGCTGCCCGTACGGCCCGGTCGCTTCACAGCAGGTTGGGGCGCTGCCAGGGTTCGCCGAGGACATGGTGGGCCAGGAACGCCAGGATGGTCTCGTACCAGGCCACGGCGTGGCCGGGCGCGAGGATCCAGTGGTTCTCGTCCGGGAAGTACAGGAACTTGCTGGTGCTTTCCGGGCCGGACCGGCTGGCCAGGTCGGCCCACAGCCGCAGCGCCTCCCCGATCGGCACCCGGTAGTCCTTGTCGCCGTGGATGATCAGCATCGGGGTGGTGATCCGGCCCGCGTTGCGGTGCGGCGAGTTCGCCTCGTACCGCTCCGGCCGCTCCAGCGGATCACCGAAATGCCGCCGCCAGTAGGCGGGCAGGTCGGTGGTGCCGAACATCTGGTCCAGGGCCCACAGGCCGGCATGGCTGACGATCGCGCGGAACCGGCCGGTCTGGCCGGCAATCCAGTTCGCCATGTAGCCGCCGTAAGAGCCGCCCATCATCGCGGTCCGCCCGGCGTCGATGTCAGGCCGGGCGGCCACCGCGTCGGTGATCGCCATGATGTCCGCGTAGGGACGCGGCCCCCAGGTGCCGTGGCCGCGGGCGATGAAGTTCAGGCCGTAGCCGGTGGACAGCGCCGGGTCCGGCAGCAGCACGGCGTAGCCGCGGGCAGCCATCAGCCACGGGTTCCACCGCCAGGACCAGGCGTTCCAGCTGCCATACGGTCCGCCGTGCACCCACAGCAGCAGCGGCACGGGGTGGTTGGGTGAGGCGTTCTCCGGCAGGACGAGCCAGCCGCGGATGACGGCGCCGTCGTCGGCCTCGGCGGCGACCTCGGTCACCCGGCCGGGGACGGTGACCTTGCCACCCGGGCTCGGCAGCGGCAGCGGCGGCGCGCCCGGCGAGGTGACGTCGATCCGGACCGGTGTGGGCGGCGAATCCATCGCCGAGCGCAGGGCGTAGAGATAGCGGCCGTCCGGGGCCGGGCACAGGTCGGTGTAGGCGGCGTCGTCGGTGGTGAGCCGGGTCACCGCGCTGTTGGCAACGTCCACGCGGAACACCGGGCAGCGGCCGTTGTCGTCGGCGGTGAAGTACACCGACTGGGAGTCCCGTGCCCAGACTGCCCCGTTCGGCCACCGGTCCAGGTCCGGGAGCAGGTCCGTGGGCTTCGCGTCGCCCTCCAGCGGGACCAGCACCAGGGTCTGGTCCCCAGGAACGTCGTAGGTCTCGTGGTCACTGCGGAAGCACAGGACCTGCCGCCCATCGGGGGAGATCCGGGGGCCCGTGAAGTCAGTCATGGGCGCCCCGAGCAGGGTGCGCCGCGCCCCGCTGGCGGTGTCGATGGCCACGACCTCGTGCCGGAGCTCGCCTCTCTCCTCCCACACGTTCCAGCCGGACACGGCCACGGTCCCGTCCGGGGAGAGCTCGGAGTGCTGCTCGTCCAGCGCCCGGCCGGGCGCGGGGGTGAGGTCACGCAGCTCGCCCTCGACACCGTTCACGCCGACCCGGGCTGCGATCAGGCGCAGCTGGTCCGGGCCCAGGTCGTGGTCCCAGTACCGGAGCGGCCCGGCTTCGAGGAGGATCGCGCTCACGCCCGCGTCCAAGCGGGCTTCGCGCCGCTTGGAGTCCTCGTCGGCACCGTCCGCGCCGGGCAGCATCGGCGCGGTGAGCAGCACCTCCGGCACCCCGGCGGCAGCTGCCAGGCCGGTCACGCCGCCGGGCGGCGCGATGATCCGGCGGGCTTCGCCGCCGGCGGCCGGGAGCAGCCACAGGGCGGGCTTGCGGTCTTCCGGGCTGGGCGCCGGGGCCGCTGCCGGGTCGGGCCGCTTGGAGATGAAGAGCAGGGAGCCGTCCGGCAGGAACTCAGGGCTGCCTTCGCCGTCCACGGAGCTGGTGAGCCGGATGGGGACCGCGGGGCCGGAGCCGTCACCGCCGACCAGGATCCGCCAGATCCCGGTGTGGTACTTCTTCCCCTCCGGGCCGACCTCCTGCACGGTGGCAGCCAGCCAGCCGCCGTCGGGTGACAGCTTCAGCCCAGTGACTCGCGGGATCGCCGCATACTCACGCAGATCGTCGAACAGCCCCACAGAACCTCCCCGCTCCAGTGTGTATCTGGACCGTAACCCGGCTTCCCCGGACCAGGCCAGGGCAGAACCGCAGCTATAGGGCATTCCGTGTGCTGGTCAGGCTGACCGCAGACGAGCCTCTACCCACCGGGGGTGAGGGCCACGACCGGGATGGGGCGGCTGGTCTTCGCCTGGTAGCGCTCGTAGCGGCCCTTGTTGTTGTCGTTGACGGCCTGCCACAGCCGCGCGTGATCCGGGTCGCCCGGCATGACCACCGTTGCGGTCGCGGGCTGGCGCTTCCTGGCCACCTGGATCTCCACCTCGGGCTTGTGCTGGAGGTTGAGCAGCCAGGCGGGCGGGCGATCGGAGCCGTTGTTCGAGGCAACCACCAGGTAGCTGGCGCCGTCCCGGGCGTAGGCCAGGGTCACCAGACGGGTCTGGCCGGACTTGCGGCCGGTGGTGCGGAGCAGCAGGCAGGGCACGCCGGCGAGCCGGTGACCGAGCCGGCCGTCAGTGGCCTCGTAGAGGCGCGAGTGCACGCTGAGAATGTTCACGGGTGCCAGTGTCCAGCACGTCAGTCGCGGGCGGCACCCAGGATGCCCGGTACGGGCAGGGCCGCGAGGACGAGCATGGCTGCCAGGTAGACCCAGTAGGGCAGCTGCAGCCAGGCGCCGCTCACCGGCCACAGCAGCGAGATCGGGGCGGTGGCCAGGTCCCGGAGGAAGTGCGCGGCGACGCCCCAGGCCAGCCCGGCGAAGATGCTCGCCAGCAGCGACACCCTGACCCGGCCGGGCCCCCGGGCCCGCCAGCACGCCACCAGCGCGATCACAGTCAGCAGCAGCAGCACCCACAGCGCGTGCGTGTACGGCCGGGCCAGGTTCCCGTACAGCGCCCCGCGGCTCACGAACTCGGCCGGCAGGTGGTCGGCGTCGATGACCACGGACGCGACCAGCATCGCCCAGGTGAACGGGCGGCTCGGCGGGCGGCCACGCCACCGGGTGACGGTCCCGAGCACGATGACGGCGGTCGCGAAGTGGCACGGCTCGTCCAGCAGAGCGCGGGCCGCGAAATCGAATGAGCGGCTGAGGAGCAGCCGGTCGACGAGGACGATCGCCCCGGCAAGAGCGAGCGAGGCCCAGCGGTTCCGGCTGAACCGGACGACCCAGTCCGTTACCTGTTCCAGCCGCCGGACTAGCTGGCCGGCCGCCCGGGCGTCAGCCTCCGGGCGGTTGTCTGGCGGTCCCGTGACAGTTCCTGGTGCCTGCTGCTGGCTCAGGGGACCGCCTCAGTGTGCCTCGGTGATCATGGCCGCGCCGACCGTCGCGCTGGTGCCCTCGTCGATGAGGATCAGGCCGCCGGTCAGCCGGTTGCGATGGTACGGGTCGCAGAACAGCGGCTGGGTGAGCCGCAGCGTGACCCGCCCGATCTCGTTCAGGCCCAGCCGGTCCACGGTCTCGTCCCGGTGCAGGGTGTTGACGTCGAGCCGGTAGTGCAGGTCTTTCACCAGCGCCTTGGCGGTGCGGGTGGTGTGCTTGACGATCAGGCGGCTGCGCGGGGTCAGCACGGCGCTCTCGGACATCCAGGAGACCATCGCCTCGACGTCCTGGGTGACCTCCGGCTGGTTGTGCGGCCGGCAGATCATGTCACCGCGGGAGATGTCCAGGTCGTCCTCGAGCAGCAGGGTGACCGACATGGGCGCGAACGCCTCGTCCACCGGCCCGCGGGCGGTGTCGATCCGCTTGATCTTGGTGGTCAGCCCGGACGGGAGGTGCATGACCTCGTCGCCCGGCTTGAGCACGCCGCCCGCGACCTGGCCCGCGTAGCCGCGGTAGTCGTGCAGCTCCGGGTCGGTGGCCTGGTGGGGCCGGATCACGTACTGGACCGGGAACCGGACGTCGATGAGGTTCCGGTCGGAGGCGATGTGCACGTGCTCCAGGTGGTGGAGCAGGGACGGGCCGTCGTACCAGGGCATGTTGTCCGAGCGCTGCACCACGTTGTCCCCGTGCAGGGCGGACATGGGGATGAACGCGAGGTCCCCGATGTCGAGCTTGGTCGCGAACGCGGAGAACTCGGCGGCGATCTGCTCGAAGACGCTGGACTCGTAGCCGACCAGGTCCATCTTGTTCACCGCGAGCACCAGGTGCGGGACCCGCAGCAGGGTGGCCAGGAACGCGTGGCGGCGGCTCTGCTCGGTCAGGCCGTTGCGGGCGTCCACCAGGATGATCGCCAGGTCGGCGGTGGAGGCGCCGGTGACCATGTTGCGGGTGTACTGGATGTGGCCCGGGGTGTCGGCGATGATGAACTTCCGCCGCGGGGTGGCGAAGTAGCGGTAGGCCACGTCGATCGTGATCCCCTGCTCCCGCTCGGCCCGCAGGCCGTCGGTGAGCAGGGCGAGGTTGGTGAACTCCTCGCCGCGGGCCCGGCTGGTCCGCTCCACCGCCGAGAGCTGGTCCTCGAAGATCGACTTCGAGTCGAACAGCAGCCGGCCGATGAGGGTGCTCTTGCCGTCATCCACCGAGCCGGCGGTGGCCAGCCGGAGGATCTCGGTGTGCCGGTCCCGCGGCCACGGGCTCGCCGCGGTGGTGGTCTCCTCGTTCGCCATCAGAAGTATCCCTCCCGCTTGCGGTCCTCCATGGCGGCCTCGCTGGTGCGGTCGTCGGCCCGGGTCTGGCCCCGCTCGGTGATCCGGGTCGCGGCGATCTCGGTGATGACCTCCTCGATGGAGGCGGCGATCGACTCGACCGCCCCGGTGCAGGTCATATCCCCGACCGTGCGGTAGCGGACACTCGCCTTGAACACAGACTCGTCGTCGCCGCGGGGGATGTAGGGATTGTCCGCCAGCAGCATCCCGTCCCGCTCGAACACGTCCCGCTCGTGGGCGAAGTAGATGGAGGGGATCTCCAGGTCTTCCCTGGCGATGTACTGCCAGATGTCCAGCTCGGTCCAGTTGGACAGCGGGAACACCCGGATGTGCTCACCCATCCGGATCCGGGTGTTGTAGAGGCTCCACAGCTCGGGCCGCTGGTTCTTGGGGTCCCACTGGCCGAACTCGTCGCGGAAGGAAAACACCCGCTCCTTGGCCCGGGCCTTCTCCTCGTCCCGGCGGGCGCCGCCGAACACGGCGTCGAACCGGTTGTCGGCGATGCCGTCCAGCAGGGTCACGGTCTGCAGCCGGTTCCGGCTGGCCCAGCGGCCCGTCTCCTCGGTCACCCGGCCCTGGTCGATGGACTCCTGCACCGAGGCGACCACCAGCTGGATCCCGAGCTCGGCCACCCGCCGGTCGCGGAAGTCCATGACCTCAGGGAAGTTGTGCCCGGTGTCCACGTGCATCACCGGGAACGGGATCTTGGCAGGCCAGAAGGCGCGCTCGGCCAGCGCGAGCATGACGACGGAGTCCTTGCCACCGGAGAACAGCAGGACGGGCCGCTCGAACTCGGCCGCGACCTCACGCATGATGTGGATCGACTCAGCCTCAAGCATGTCGAGCTGGGAGAGCGAATAGTCGGATCGCGTCTGGGCCATCAGGCGGAACTCCAGGTCGTTCGGCAGTCAGGTGGCGGGCTTGATCCCTACCGTACCTAGCGGGTTATAGGACTCCGCGCCGCGGCTACGGCGTCCAGCAGCAGCCCCACCAGGGGTGCTGGGCACATCAGGATATCCGGCAAGTAGGGGTCCCTCTGGTTGTACTCCAGCTTTGACCCGTCCAGCCGGGACGCGTGCAGGCCCGCTGCCAGGGCGACCGCTACCGGCGCCGCCGAATCCCACTCGTACTGGCCGCCGTCGTGGACGTAGGCGTCGGCCTCCCCGCACATGACCGCGGCGGCCTTGGCCCCGGCCGAGCCGAGCGGCACCAGCGTCCCCGGCAGCCGGGTGGTGAACTCCGGCGCCCGGCTGCGGCTGACCAGGATGCGCAGCGCCCCGGGGTCGGCAGTGACGGCCCTGGCGGCCCAGATGCCGGGCGGCTGGACCGTGCTCAGCACCTTGCCCTGGGCGGGCAGCGCCACCGCCCCGGCCGTCAGCTCGCCACGTTCCCACAGCGCCACGTGCACGGCCCAGTCGGTCCGGCCGTCCTCGCCGTACTCCCGGGTGCCGTCCAGCGGGTCCACGATCCAGACCCGGTCGGCCTTGAGGCGGGCCTCGTCGTCCTTGCCTTCTTCGGAGAGAACAGCGTCCGCGGGGCGGGCGGCCGCGAGCTCCGCCATCAGGAACTCGTGCGACAGCCGGTCGCCGGCCTTGCCCAGGTCCTCCGCGCCGGTGGCGCGCAGGGTCAGCAGCCGCTGCCCCGCCTCCTCCGCCAGGGTCTGGGCGAGGTCGTCATCGGATGCCACCAGGCATGCCCCCTTCAGCCGCGAGTCCGGCTGCCACACTAAGGCATCGTCCTGGCGCCCGGCCGCAGTTGGCCCAGGCCACCCGGAAGGCGCGGCTGGCCGTACCGCCCGTCCCGGGGCAAGCTACGCAGACAGCAGCCAGCCCCGGCTCCCCCGGCCGGCAGTGGCTTCTCCTTCCTGAGTCCTTCAGGGCTCGGGGGTGCCCTCCGCGTCCGGCCACTCCAGTGGCAGGTACTCCCAGCCCAGCGCCGCGGCGGTGGCCCGGAACTGCGGCGGGTGCGAGCCGTTGTGCTCCGGCGGCGGCGGCACAGCCACCCCGGCCCCGTTGCCGGCGACGGCCCCGTTGCCGTTCGGGTGCGGCCCGTTCATGGCGTCCCAGGCGCGGAAGAACCGCTCCGCCAGCGACTCGGGCGTCGCTGCGGGCGGGGCCGGTTCCGGCGGGGCTGGTTCCGGCGGGCCCGGTACCGTGTCAGCCGCACGTGCCGTGTCAGCAGCGGGTGCCAGGTCAGCCGCGGGTGCCGGACCGGGGATCAGCGGGGCAGGCGGCCCGGGCCGGTGACCGTTCGCGGACTGCTCCGGCGGGTTCATGGCGTCCCACCAGCGGAAGAACTGCTCCGCCAGCGACTCTGCCTGCCACGCGGATGGCGTCAGGCCCGGCGGCCCGGGCGCCGCGTCAGCCACCGGAGCCGGGCCGGGCACCAGCAGGCCGGGGCCATGGCCGTTGGCAGCCTGGGCAGGCGGTGCCAGGACCGGCAGCTCCGCGGTCAGCTCGCCCCCGGCCAGCTCGCCCGCGGCCCGTTCGCCCGCGGTGAGCTGGCCCGGCGCCGGCCCGGCCGGGACGTGCGCGCCGGTCAGCCCCGGCCCGGCAGAGCCCTGCCCCGCTGCCGCGAGATCGGGCCACAGCCGCAGGATCAGCAGCGCGATGATCACTGCCCCGGCTGCCGCGCTGAGCGCGAGCGCGGCGAGCTCGTTCTGGATCAGCCGGCCCACACCCCAGCAGGCCACGCCCGCCGTCATCGCGCCCGCCACCGGGATCTGCAGCCGCCGCGCCAGCTCGCCGGCCCGGATGCCAGCCTTCCGCAGCTCCCACAGGTACCAGGGCAGCACCACCCCGGCGGCCACGGCGATCTCGGCCTGCACCACCCCGGCGACGGTGCCGGCCCGCGCGGCGATCACCAGCACCGGGACCAGCACCAGCAGCCACACTAGCTGCAGGATGAACACCACCCGCGGCAGGGCGAGCACGACGAAGTAGTCGTAGAGGAGCTCGAACGCGATCTGCAGGCCGGCCAGTATGCCCAGCCAGGCCAGCACGGGCGCCGCGGCCAGCCAGCGCGACCCGTACATGAACTCCACCAGCGGGGCCACCGCCCCGCTCATCATCAGGCACACCGGCAGCGCGATCGCGGTGAGCACGCTGGCAACTAACAGGAAGGCGCGGCGCATCGCGGGCGGGTCGTGCTGCAGCCGCGCGAAGCCAGCCAGGGCCACGCTGCGCACCGGCTGGGCGAAGACCGCTACCGGCCAGCTCGACAGGTTCGCGGCCAGCACGAAGAAGCCCAGCGCCGTCACCCCGAGGAACCTGCCGATCACGACCTGGTCGGCATTCATCACCGCGAACGAGATGATGATCGAGGCGGCCACCGGCAGGGCGAAGCGGAGGACCTGGCGCGCCCGGGCCGGGCTGAAGCCGAAGCGCACCGGGTACGGGGAGAACCGGATCAGCATTATCAGCGAGGCGATGCCGCCGGCCACCCGGCCGACCCCGAGGCTCATCGCACCGAACCCGGACCAGGCGAGCGCGACGCTGACGGCCGTGCACAGCCACAGGTTGGCCTGGTCGGTGATCAGCCGCAGGTCCTGGCGGAACTGCCGCTGCAGCAGGCCCGCCGCGGAGGACGCGAAGCCGTCCAGCACCACCCCGAGGCACAGCACGCGCACCACCCCGGCAGCGGACGGCGCCCCCATCGCCGAGGCGTAGGCGGGTGCGCCGAGGTAGCAGGCCGCGTACATGGTCAGGCTGGTGAAGACGGCGATCGTGGCCGCGGTCGGCGCGACGTCGCGCGGGTCGCCGGGCCAGCGGACGATGGCCAGGCTCACGCCCAGGTCGTTCAAGCTGACCAGGATCCGCAGGGCGGCGTACGCGACCGCGTAGACGCCGAACTCCCGCGGGCTGAGCATCCGGGCCAGGATGACCCCGATGACCACCGTGGCGAGCTTGCCCAGCGCGCTGCTGGCGAAGCTCCACCCCACCGCCCGCAGGGCCCGGTCGGCCATGCTCCCGCGCGGCGGCAGCCCCCGCAGCCGCTGCCCGCTGGCATCCTGCCGCGGCCGCCAGGGCGCCGGGACACAGTGCCGCCCGGCGGCGCGGCGCGAAGATTCCTGGCCGCCCGCACTATTGCGCCCCCGCACCCTGAGCAAGATCACGTAACCAGATTAGAGAATTAATTGCTGGGAATTCTCGCAGGACCCTGAAATATCTCGGGGAAGCCAGGTCGCAGCGGGGAATTCCGCCTGCCGTGCCTCTTTAATTCTTCATATGCCCGATGCCCGGTTTATTTCCGCTCACGCAATGAATTGCAGGCACAGGCATCTAGGCTGATTCCCGCGGGAACCGGGGCGCGGGGAACGCCGGTCAGGCGGTCGGCCCCGCCTCCATGATCATCATATGACAGCAGGTCACGGGCGTGAAGGCCGTCGTTCACACCTCCAGCGGCGGCCAGTGAGCCCCGATGCCCCACACGTGGCATTAATCATCGATGTCACCCGGCTGGGCAATTGCACCCGGCCATCGGGCAGATCCGCTGCGCGCCAGCAGGACCCGCTTTCTGATAACGCATGCCGACTGGCCTGATGCGCCTCATAAACACCCCGCGCCGGTGAATTACCGGTGCCCGCGCCGCTACGGCTGAATAACCTCCGGGACAGCCCGCGCCGGGTATACCGGAACCGGGAATCGAATTAATGGAATTCCCCGGTCCCGGCACCGTGGCGGCTGGCCGGATCGCGGCCCCGGCAGCGCGGGCTGGCACGGCTCCGCCGCCGCCCGCGCCGGGCGAGCTGCCCGGGCAGCGATGAGTCGCGGCCAGCCCGGGCAGTTACTACCCGCAGGGCAATCGCACCCGGCGAGGAGGCAGGACATGCGCGTGGTCATCAGCGACTTCATCAGCCTGGACGGCGTCTCCCAGGCCCCGGGCGGGCCCGAGGAGGACACCGACGGCGGCTTCGCCCATGGCGGCTGGTCCATGCCGTACTTCGACCCGGAGGTCATGGGCGCCGCGGTCGGCGAGACCATGGCCACCACCACCGCGCTGCTGTTCGGCCGGCGCACCTGGCAGGTCATGGCCGGTGCCTGGCCGGAGCGGGCCGGTGACCCGTTCGCCGACCGGATGAACGAGATCACCAAGTACGTCGTGTCCGGCACCCTCAGCCAGGCCGACCTGACGTGGCCCAACAGCACGCTCATCGGGCCCGGCGAGCTGACCGGCACGGTGCAGCGGCTGCGCCGGGAAGGGGACGGCGACCTGCAGGTCATGGGCAGCCTCAGCCTCGCCCGCACGCTGATCAGCGAGGACCTGGTGGACGAGTACCGGCTGATGATCGAGCCGCTGCTGCTCGGCGGCGGCAAGCGGCTCTTCCCGGCCGACGGCGTGGCCCGCGGCCTGGAACTGACCGCCACCACGGTGAGCAAGACCGGCGTGATCGTCTGCACCTACCGGGCCGCCGGCCGCGCCGCCGCCTGACAGCACCGGATCCCGGCACGCCGCCGGGGCGGGCAGGCGGCGGGGCGGTCAGGCCGGCCCGGGGTCGTCATCGCCGCGGCCCGGTCCGCGGCCGCCCGCCAGCAGCGGGAAGATGCTGGCGGACGGCGGCTCCGGCCAGTCCCCGCCGCCGGCGTGACCCTCCGGGCAGGCCTCCTGCGCCCGCCGCAGCCGCCGCCGGGTCACCTGCGCGTCCACCAGCCAGGGCAGCCCCAGCGAGACCGCCAGGCCGGCCCCGCCCAGCACGGCGGCCGCACGCACGGTGTGGCCGGCGCTGATGCCGGGCTGCCGGGTCAGCGACAGGGTGAGCACCCGGATCCGGCCGTCCCGTCTCACCCCGGACTGCATCCGCGCCAGCCGGGTGGCGACCGCCCTGGTCACCCCGAGCAGCGTGTGCTCCACCGCGGTCCGGCCGGCGCCGGTGACGGTGATCTGCAGCACCGGTCCGCTGGCCGGGGCGGCGGGTGCGGGGACGACCGAGTAGGTGTCGCGATAACCGCGCCGGGACAGGTAACGGACGGTGGCCGGGGCCATGAGCCCGCGGCTCAGCACGCCGGCGGCCAGGGTCAGCGACGTGGCCACCACCGGCAGCGGGCGGTTGCCGCGGTCCAGGCCGGCCAGCCGGGCCAGGGCACGGTGCAGCTCACTGTCGCCGGCCTCGGCGGCCGCCCAGCACACCAGCGCAACGTCCGCGAGGTCGGTCAGCGTGTCCAGCTGGCTGGCCAAGCGGCCCACCAGCGCCCGCGCGTCCCCGCCGCCGAGCACCTCCGCCTGCACCTGCGCGGGCAGCCGCAGCAGCCCCAGCGCGGCGATCGCGGTGTAGCGGACGCTGAGGCCGGCCGGGACCAGCCGCCAGCCGCCGTCCGGCTGCGGGATCCCGGTCATCGTGAACGCGAACCCGCCGGCCGCGCGGGCCAGCGGCAGCGTGCGGGCACTGCTGCGCAGCAGCCGCCGGACCAGGTCAGCGGCCTCCGGATCCGCCTCCTGCAGCAGGGCGATCCGGGGGTTGCGGACCGCCATCAGGGTCCGGCCGGATGCCAGCGGTCGGGGTGCCAGTCGGCCGGCAGCCAGTCCTCCTCGCCCTCATCATCCGCCCGCCAGCCGCCCGGGCCCGCCCGGCTCCGGTCATCGCGCTGCCCGTCATCGCGGTTGCCGTTGTCCCGGCCGCCGTTGTCCCGGCCGCCGTTGTCCCGGCCGCCGGGGTCCCGGCCGCCGGGGTCCCGGCCCCAGCCGCCCAGATACGAGCTGCCCAGGTCCGGGCCGCCCGGATCCCAGCCGCCCTGGTCCCAGTCACCCGGGTCCCAGTCGTCCGGGCTCCAGTCGTCCGGATCCCAGTCGTCCGGGGGCCCGCCGTCCAGCGGGTGGCCGGACCCAGACCACACCCGCGGCTCCCAGCCGAGGGCGCGGGCGGTGGCCCGGTACAGCGGCGGCGGCAGGGCGCCGCCCAGCAGGCCACCCGGCGGCGGCACGTCCACGCACAGCGGCAGCGGCCCGGTCGAATCGGCCCGCGCAGCCAGGCCGGGCCAGGCGGCCGGCGGCATGAGCGTGTCCGCCACGGCCCGGAAGGGACCCGGTCCGCCGGCATCCCCGCCCCAGCCCGGGTCCGCGTCCGTGCCGCTGCCAGTCCAGGCCGGATACCGGCCCCCTGGAACGCCCGGGCCCCGGTCCCGGCCCTCCGTCACGGCGGCCAGGCCCCGGTCCGGACCCTCTGCAACGGCGGCCAGACCCCGGTTCCAGCCCGCTGCCACGCTGGCCAGGCCCCGGTCCCGGCCCTCCGTCACGGCGGCCAGGCCCCGGTCCGGACCCTCTGCAACGGCGGCCAGACCCCGGTCCCGGCCCTCTGCCACGGCGGCCCAGCCCCGGGGCCGGTCCTCCGTCACGGCTGCCCGGCCCGGCCCCCGGCGGCCACCCGCACCCGCCCAGCCGGGCTCCGGCTGCGGGGGCACGCCGGGCCCGCGCTCATGCCGGCCTCCGCCCGCATGCGCCCAGGCCGGTTCCGGTCCGTCAGCCGCCCGCAGCCAGTCCGGCACCGGCCGGTCCGGTACCAGGGCCGGGCCGGGCACCGGCCCAGAGGCCGCAGACTCGGCCGGGTCCGCCACGCCCGCCACCCACGGCGCCGGCCCGGCCACCCCGGCGCCGGCCCGCCCCGGGCCGGCCGCTTCTTCCCGGCCCCGCTTCCGGGGCCGGCGCCGCAGGATCGCCGTGTCCCCGCGCAGCTGGTGCAGGAGCAGCCCGAGCACCACCACCAGCATCGTGCCGCCGGCGGCGAGCGCGGGCAGCTGTCCCGGCAGCAGCCGGCTCGCGGCCAGGCAGGCGAGCCAGGCCACCGCCGCGCCGGTCACCGGCGGCGCGAGCCGCCCGGCCAGTTCCAGGCAGCCGACGCCGGCCCGGCGCAGCGCCCACGCGTACCACGGCAGGGCCAGCCCCGCGGCGACCGCGAGCTCAGCCTGCGCGGTCCCGGCGATCCCGCCGGTCATCGCCCCGGCGGCCAGCGCGGGGATCAGCACGGCCACCCACACCAGCTGCAGGGTGCGCAGCACCCGGGAGACGGCGAGCACGGCGAAATAGCTGTAGCTGAGCCCGAACGCGATCTGCAGCACCGCCAGCCCGGCGAGCCAGGCCAACGCGGGCGCCGCTGGCAGCCACCGTTCCCCGTACACGAACCCGACCAGCGGCACCGCCAGCCCGCTGATGGCCAGGCAGACCGGCAGCGCCACCGCCGCGAGCAGCCCCGCCGCCGACACGAACGCCCGGCGCAGCGCGGCCGGGTCGCGCCGCAGCCGGGTGAACGCGGTCGGCGCCACCGTCCGGACCTGCTGGGAGAACAGGGTGACCGGCCAGCCAGACAGGTTCGAGGCGAGCACGAAGTAGCCCAGCGCTGTCACCCCCAGCACCCGGCCAACGACGAACTGGCCGGCGTTGACCACCGCGAAGGTGATGACAGCCGAGCCCGCCAGCGGCAGGCCGAACCTGAGCAGGCCGCGCACCCGGGCTGGCCGGAAGCCGAACCGCAGCGGCTCCGGCGAGAACGCCAGCAGCAGCGCCAGCGCGGCCAGGCAGCCGGCCAGCCGCCCCAGCGCCAGGCTCATCGCCCCCATCCCGGCCCAGGCGAGCGCGGCGGTGACCAGCACGCCGAGCCACACGTTGGCCTGGTCGGCGATCAGCCGCCGGTCCTGGCGGGACTGCCGCTGCAGCAGCCCGGCCGGGCTGGCGGCCAGCGCGTCGACGATCACCACCACGCAGAGCACCCGCACGACCCCGGTGGCACCGGGCGCCCCCATCGCCGCCGCATATCCCGGCGCCCCCAGGTAGCACCCGCCGTACACGATCAGGCCGGTGACGAGGGACAGGGTGGTCACCGTCGGCGCGATCTCCCGCGGGTCGCCCGGCCAGCGCGCGACGGCCGCACCCACGCCGAGGCCGCTGAGGGTCACCAGCACCCGCAGGGCGACGTAGGCGACCGCGTACGTGCCGAACCCGTGCGGCCCGAGCAGCCGGGCCAGCATGATCCCGATCCCGACCGTGCCAAGCCTGGCCGCCGCGGTGCTGGTGAAGGCCCAGCGGGCCGCCCGCACCGCCCGGCCCGCCAGGCCCCGCTGCCGCGGCTCGTCCCGTGGCGGCCGGCCGCGGGACGCGCGGGCCCGCCAGCCGCCCCCGCCCTGGCCGCGGCCGCGGCTGCCGCGCCCGGGCCCATGCCCGGGCTCCTGCCACCGGTCCGCGTCCCGCCCCCGCCCGCCGCCGCGGCCGGGCCGGTGCCCGCCGTGCCGTCCAGCCGCCGCCCGCCCGCTGCCGCGGCCGGGCGCGGTCCGGCCTAAGTCACCCCCGCGAAATGTCACCCGACCACAGTAGAGAATTCATTAGGCAGGATGCGGCCCGCAATCCAAAGATAAGCCACCGGTCACGGCTGCGGAAGGTAGTACTGTTACGGCGCGCGCGCTGTGCCGCATTAATTCTCGATATCCACGTTTCCCGGTTTGGCGTGGCCCGTGCCGCCACTGCGAAAGCCGATCGGCAGCCTAGGGCGGATAATCCCGGAATGCTGCCTGAAACTTGCCCGGCTGCCATCACACCAGCGCGGACCGCACCTGCCGCAGTCTGATGCGGGTGAATACGGGCACCGCCGGCGGCGCCGGGAAAAGGAGATCTTCCTGATATGCGCCGCAGAATCGCGCCGCCCCGCCGCCGCATCCAGGAAACGGCGCCGCCCGGCTGCTACAGTCGCCCCGGCAGTGGTGGCCTGCTGACCGGCCCGCTAAACGCGAAGCCGGCCGGCATGGGCGCACCGCTGAATGCGCTGACCCCCGGCCGCGGCAAACGGAAAAGGGCGGGCGGTCCCGGGCCGGCACAGCACGCGATCCCGGCCAGCCCGCGGATTGGGGGAGGAACACCATGAGCACCGTCATGCCCGGCAACGTCCGCCTGCTCGGCCCACGGCCCGCCGCCCGTGCGGTCCCGCTGGTGGACCTGGCCCCGCAGCAGGCGGCGGTCGCCACCGAGGTGTCCGCGGGCTGGCAGCGGGTGCTGGCCAGCTCATCGTTCAGTGGCGGGCCCGAGGTCTGTTCGTTCGAGGAGAAATACGCGGATTACGCGGGGGTGCGGCACTGCGCCGGGGTGGCCAGCGGCACCGACGCGCTCGAGATCGCGCTGCGGGCGCTTGGCATCGGGCCCGGTGACGAGTGCATCCTGCCGGCCAACGCGTTCGTCGGGACCGCGGAGGCGGTCAGCCGGGCCGGCGCCACCCCGGTGCTCGCCGACTGCGCCGACGACGGCACCTACCTGGTCGACCCGGCCGCGGTGGAGGCGGCGGTGACCCCCCGCACCCGGGCCATCATCCCGGTCCACCTGTACGGGCAGGCCGCGCCGGTCGAGCGGCTGCTGCCGCTGGCCCGCCGGATCGGCGCCTGGGTGGTGGCGGACGCCGCCCACTCCCCCGGCGCCCGCCGGGACGGGATGAGCACCGGCGCGCTCGGGCACGCGGCGGCGGCCAGCTTCGGCCCGGGCAGGAACCTCGGCGCGTACGGCGACGCGGGCGCGGTGCTCACCAGTTCCGACGACGCCGCCGCCCGGATCAGGATGATCCGCGACCACGGGTCGGCCCGCAGCCAGCACCACGAGCTGCCCGGGCTCAGCAGCCGGCTGGACGCGCTGCAGGCGGTGGTGCTGTCGGCCAAGCTGCGCCGCCTGCCCGCGTGGAACGAGGCCCGCCGCCAGGCCGCGGCCCGCTACGAGACGCTGCTCGCGCCGCTGGTCGAGGTGCTGCGGCCGCGCACGCTCGCGGGCAACGAGCACGTGTGGCACCGGTACGTGGTCCGGGTCCCGGACCGGGACCGGGTGCTCGCCGAGCTGCAGGCCGCCGGGATCGGCGCCGGCATCCACTACCCGGTGCCCATCCACCTCACCCCCGCGTTCGCGGGCCTCGGCTACCAGCGGGGTGACTTCCCAGCGGCCGAGCAGGCCGCCGCCGAGCTGCTAAGCCTGCCGCTGTTCCCCGGCATCACCGCGGAGCAGCAGGAACGCGTCGCCACCGAGCTGGCCGCCGCCCTGCCCTGACCGCCGGGCAGCCCGCCGGGCCGGTGACCAGCCGCCCGGTCAGGCGGGCCCGGGCCCGGCCTGCCCGCCCGTCCCGGCCGGGACCGGGCCCCGGCCCTTGAGCGGCCGCCACCAGCCGGGGTTGTCCTGGTACCAGCGGATGGTGGCCCGCAGGCCGTCGGCGAACGGGATCCGGGGCCGGTACCCGAGCGCCCGCAGCCGCGAGTCGTCCAGGCAGTAGCGGCGGTCGTGGCCCTTGCGGTCGGGCACCCACGCCACCCGGTCCCAGCCCGCCCCGCAGGCCTCCAGCAGGGCCTGGGTCAGCTCGGTGTTGGCCAGCTCCGCGTTGCCGTTGATGTGGTACACCTGCCCGGGCTCGCCGCGCTGGAGGGCCAGCTGGATGCCCCGGCAGTGGTCGTCCACGTGCACCCAGCCGCGCACGTTGCGCCCGTCCCCGTACAGCGGCACCGGCAGCCCGTCGATCAGGTTGGTCACGAAGAGCGGGATCACCTTCTCCGGGTACTGGTACGGGCCGTAGTTGTTGCAGCAGCGGGTGATGACCACGTCCAGGCCGTGGGTGCGGGCGTACGCGCGGGCCAGCAGGTCCCCGCCGGCCTTGGCGGCGGCGTACGGCGAGTTCGGCGCCAGCGGCGCGTCCTCTGCCCACGCGCCGTCGTCGATGCTGCCGTACACCTCGTCGGTGGAGACCTGGACCAGCCGCCGCACCCCGGCGTCCAGGCACCCCTGCAGCAGCACCTGCACGCCGGCCACGTTCGCCTCGACGAAGCCGGCGGCGCCGGTGATCGACCGGTCCACGTGGGTCTCGGCGGCGAAGTTCACCACCACGTCGTGGCCGGGCAGCACCGAGGCGACCAGCCGTGGGTCGCAGATGTCGCCGTGGACGAAGGTGTACCGGGGGCTGCCGGCCACCGGCTCCAGGTTGGCCAGGTTGCCGGCGTAGGTGAGCTTGTCCAGCACGGTCACGGACGCGCCCGCGGCGCCCGGGTAGCCGCCGGACAGCAGGGTCCGCACATAGTGCGAGCCGATGAAGCCCGCCCCGCCGGTCACCAGGATTTTCCTGGGCTGTTCCGCACCTTGCCGCATCGGCAGACTCTCCGGCACCTTCCGGTCACCCCCGGGCGTTCCCCCGGGTCTCCTTCCAGTATCCGGGGCGGCCGGCGGGGCAGGCGGCCAGCAGCGCTCAGAGGGTGAGCCGGTAGTGCTCGTGCACGACGCCGCGGGCCCCGAACGAGCACTTGAAGTCGTACTGCGACTCGTTCAGCCGGGCACCGCGCTCCTGCGTGCTGGTGCCGAAGGACAGGTACCGGAAGCCCCGGTCGCGGGCCAGGCCGATGCCGCGCTCGACGGCCACCTCGGTCGCGTGCAGCGCCCGGCCCGCCGGGCTGGCCGCGGTGTACTGGGCGTGCAGCGCCCGGCCGGCGCCGAAGAACAGGCACCCGGCCAGCACATCGCCGTCCGCCTTCGCCGTCACCAGCGTGATCTGCGCGGCGAACCGCTCGTGCAGGTACCCGAGCTGCGCCAGGGTGTGCGCGGGCGCCGCGCCGTGCCGCGCCGCCAGGTTGTCCTCCAGGATCCGCCAGAACGCGGCGGCGTTGTGCCAGCCCTCCTCCGCCCGCACCCCCGCGGCGGCCGCCAGCCGCAGGCCCCGCCGCCGGTCGGCCCGCACCTTGCCGCGGTCCGCCACGTCGATGACCGCGGCCAGGTCGCATCCCTCCCGCCGGGCGCCGAGCCGGTACAGCGCGTACACCTCGTCCCCGGCGGGCCTGCGGTGGTAGATGTGCGGCACCGGCCGGCAGCGCAGCCGGGTGAACCCCAGCGACCGGTACTCCGCCGCGATCTCCGTCAGCGCGGCCAGCATGGCCGGGCCGTACAGCGAGCCGTCGTGCACCAGCCCGCCGTAGGGGAGGCCGGGGTGGCTGACCACCATCGTGGGGTCGTCGGGGTCCTCGGCGGCCGGGAACACGCCGGCCAGCCGGTCCTTCGGCCCGGTGACCAGCAGCGACCGGTCCCGGTACCGGTCCCCGTGGCAGCCGAGGAACTCCCGGGTGTGCAGGAACGTCCCGTTCGCCGACCTCAGCGCGAGCTCGTCCCAGTCTGCGAGCCATTCGCCCGTGAAAGGCCGGATCGAGCGGGCCCGTATATCCGTCGCGGTCATGCCGGGTTAGCCTCCGGAGTTTCCATCAGGCGGCCAGCCTAACAACTCAGCCCGAAGGCGCGGTAAGGCCGCCAGGAAAGCCGGGCCCGTCGCGCTTGCGCGCCAGAATATTCACGCATCCTCCCAGGTGGCACCCGTCAAAGTTGTTTATGACGGGCACAGAGGATGTTTCCCCGGAAATTCCCCGGCACCCGGGCCGGCTCTTTCGGGCTGCCTATTATTGCCGGGTGGGGCAGGGTCCGGCGACGATGGGGAAAAGCGCATGAGCAAAGGGCGGCACAGCCTGGCGGCGGGCGGGACGGCATCATGACCGTCCCGGTGATGCGGACCTGCCTGGGGCCGGAGGAAGCCGAGGCGGCCGCCGCGGTCATCGGCTCGGGCTGGCTGGCGCAGGGCCCGCGGGTGGCCGAGTTCGAGGCGGCGTTCGCGGCCTCGCTCGGCGGCGGGCACGCCGTGGCCGTGTCATCCGGAACGGCCGCCCTCCACCTGGCGCTGGCCGCCAGCGGGGCCGGCCCCAGCGACGAGGTGGTGGCGCCGTCGCTGTCGTTCATCGCCACCGCCAACACCGTCCGGCAGCGCCCGGCCGGGCCCCCCTACCCGCCGGATGCCCCGGCCGGCCCGTCGGCGTGGAAGGTGTTCTGGGCGGCGGCCAGCCCCTGGCTGAGCAGGACCTCCACCGCGTCCGCCGCCCGGTCCAGCAGGAACGGCAGCTCCTTGCGCTCGGCCGCGGAGAAGTCGCGCAGCACGAACGCGGCCGGGTCCATCCGGCCCGGCGGCCGGCCGATGCCGAACCGCACCCGGTAGTACTCGCGGGTGCCCAGCGACGCGCTGATCGACCGGAGCCCGTTGTGCCCGTTGTCCCCGCCGCCGAGCTTGAGCCGGATCGTCCCGAACGGGATGTCCAGCTCGTCGTGGATCACCACCAGCTGCCCGGGCGGAAGCTTGTAGAACTTCCCCAGCCCGGATACCGGGCCGCCGGACAGGTTCATGTAGGTCAGCGGCTTGGCGAGGGTGACCGGGTGCCCGGCCAGCCGCCCGTCGCCGACCGCTGCCTGGAACTTGCCCGCGCGGAACCGGGCGCCGATCCGTCCGGCCAGCACGTCCGCCACCATGAACCCGGCGTTGTGCCGGTGGCTGGCGTAGTCCGGGCCCGGGTTGCCGAGCCCGGCGATCAGCCACCGGCCGCCGGTACCGGCAGCGCCGGTCATCGCTGCTGAGGTGCCGGGCAGCCCTGCCGCGGGAGCGGTCAGGACTCCTCGGCCGGCGCGGCCGGCGCCTCGGCCTCGGCCCCACCCTCGGCCACCGGAGCGGGCACCTCTTCAGCGGCCTCCTCGGCTGCGGCCACCTCGCCGAGTTCGGCCTCGATCTGCTCGGCGGTCGGGGCGGCGATCACGTGCAGCACCAGCTGCTCGGGGTCGCCCGCCAGGGTGGAGCCGGACGGCAGCTTCAGGTCGCCGGCGTGGATGGCCGAGCCGAGCTCCATGCCCTCGATGTCGACCTCGACGGACCCCGGGATGTGGGTGGCCTCGGTCTCCAGCGACACCTGGACCATCTGCTGGTCGAGCAGGCCGCCGGGGGCGATCTCGCCGGTCAGCTGCACCGGCACGTCCACGGTGACCTTCTCGCCCCGCCGGACCACGATCAGGTCCACGTGCTCGATGAACCCCTTGATCGGGTCCCGCTGCACCGCCTTGGGCAGGAAGATCTGGCTGGCGCCCTCCAGGCCCTCCAGCCGGATCAGCACGTTCGGCGTCTTGAGGGCGAGCATCAGGTCGTGGCCGGGCAGGGTGATGTGCCGGGTGTCGGCTCCGTGCCCGTAGAGGACGGCGGGGACCCGGCCCGCGCGCCGCGTGCGGCGGGACGGGCCCTTGCCGAACTCGGTGCGCGGCTCAGCAGCGATGCGGACCTCGGGCACGGTGGTAACTCCTTAGACCGGAAAGTCGTGGTGTGGCGCGCGCCCGGGCCTCTCGGCACCACGGCCCGGGGTCAGCCGGGCGTGGGCGCTGCCAGCCATGCGCGCATGCTCACGCGCGTTGCTGAAGTGTAGCCGACGACGCGCCACCCACGTCCCGGCGGCCGCCGGAGCAGGGCCACGGGCCCGGCCGTGGTGACAGCGGTCCGCAGCCAGACGGTCGCTGTCCGAAATGGGTAATTCTTTCGTTTATCACCGAAAATGCCCTGGATAACAGGGGGTGACGAGTCCTGATTGATACCACCAGCAGGCAACATCCATCTCACGGTCTCGCTATACTCGCGGAGCACTATCGCCCGGATCTTGCGTATTCATGCGGGAGGATCGCAATGGCGCGGAAAAAGCGGCTTTACCGGATAGCGGTCATCCCTGCTGCTTTAGTGGCCGTCGGGGTGGCCGGCGCCACGCTCAGCCAGGCGGACGCCAGCCAGACGACCAGCTGCAGCGGCAGCGGCCTGCTGTCGGTCGTGACCAGCACGCTGTGCGCGGCCACCACCGGCGTGGGCAACCTGCTGGGTGGCGCCACCGGCGGCGCCACCACCCCGGTGACGTCGGCCGTCACGTCGGTCGGCAACGCCGCCACCGGCGCGGTGAGCTCGGTGACCGGCGGCCAGCAGAGCGCCGCGTCCAGTTCCGGATCCAGCTCCAGCGGCTCCAGCTCCTCCGGCAGCAGTTCCGGTAGCACCGGCAGCACGGGGAGCACCGGCGGCACGGGCTCGACGGGCGGCACCGCCGGCACCGGGTCCACCGGCACCACGGTCAGCCAGCCGCGGGGCGCGACCGCCCCCTCGGCCGCCGCCGCCAGGGCCGCCGCGCTCGCCGCCGAACGGGCCGCCCAGGTCCAGCGGCAGCAGAGCCTGCTCGCCATCCCGGTCAAGGCCGCGTCCGGCCAGGCGACCTCGGTCCAGCTGGGCTCGTCGCAGACGACCGCCTACCGGCAGGCGCCGGCGTCGCACCCCTCGCTGTGGCGCGCCACCCCGCTGTCCCTGCTGATCGCCATCGCGATCGGCCTGGTGGTCGGGATCGGCATCGTGTACGCGGGCTGGCGCAACGGCGACCTGTTCGGCCGCAGGAAGAGCCGCCCGGCCCCGCGACGTTACCGCCCGGCCGAAGGCACCCTGGTCCGCTAGCACGGACACACAACGTGGGCCCGTGCCGGTGACGGCCCGGGCCCACGTGTGCTGCGGATGCTGTCCCACACCGGGAACCGCGGCGGCGAACGCGGCCTGGGCGGCGTCCGCCGCCTCCTCCACGGTCGCGCCCAGGCTCATCACGAACCAGACCAGGCCGGGCAGCTGCTGCCGGTATCAGGCAGCGATGTCAGGTGCCTGCTCCGCCGGGGCGAGGGCGCCCGCGCTGCCCGGTAACGGCGCCGGGGAGGAAGGGACTGCCGTGGCCGCGCTTCCCGGCGGGGCCAGCGTTGCGTTCATCCGTGACCGCCCTTGTCCCGTGGCTGGCAGCGGGTCAGCGCCGCACCCGGTGCGGAGTCTCGTCACTTAGTG
>JBLMWU010000300.1:0-10413 GCA_050257395.1 Gemmatimonadota bacterium
TCCGGCTGCAGCCGCATCAGGTCCACCACGTTGACCACCCGCACCTTCAGCTCGGGCAGGTGCTGGCGCAGCAGGTCCACCGCGGCCAGCGTCTCCAGGGTGGGGATGTCGCCGCAGCAGGCCATCACCACGTCCGGCTCGCCGGGGGAGTCGTTGCTTGCCCACTCCCAGATACCCGCGCCCCGGGTGCAGTGGATGATCGCGTCGTCCATGCCCAGCCAGTCCGGCTGGGGCTGCTTGCCGGCCACGATGACGTTCACGTACTGGCGGCTGCGCAGGCAGTGGTCGGTCACCGACAGCAGGGTGTTCGCGTCCGGCGGCAGGTAGACCCGGATGATCTCGGCCTTCTTGTTCACCACGTGGTCGATGAAGCCCGGGTCCTGGTGGGAGAACCCGTTGTGGTCCTGCCGCCAGACCAGGCTGGACAGCAGGTAGTTGAGGGAGGCGATGGGCCGCCGCCACGGGATGTGGTTGGTCACCTTGAGCCACTTGGCGTGCTGGTTGAACATCGAGTCCACGATGTGGATGAACGCCTCGTAGCAGTTGAACAGGCCGTGCCTGCCGGTCAGCAGGTAGCCCTCGAGCCAGCCCTCGCACTGGTGCTCCGACAGCACCTCCATCACCCGCCCGTCCGGGGCCAGGTGGTCGTCACCCGGGATGATCTGCCCGTCGAACGCGCGGTCGGTCACCTCGAACACCGGCTGCAGCCGGGTGGAGGCGGTCTCGTACGGGCCGAACATCCGGAACGAGCGCGGGTTGCGGCGGATGACGTCGCGCAGCCACTCGCCCATCACCCGGGTGCCCTCCGACTTCCCGGCGCCCGGCCGGTTCACCGGCACCGCGTAGTCGCGGAAGTCCGGCAGGGTCAGGTCGCGCAGCAGCAGGCCGCCGTTCGCGTGCGGGTTCGCGCTCATCCGCCGGTGGGAGCTGGGCGCCAGCGCGGCGAGCTCAGCCGCCAGGGCTCCTCGTTCATCGAACAAGTCGTCCGGATGGTAGCTGCGCAGCCATTCCTCCAGCAGCGCCAGGTGCGCGGGGTTGGTCCTGGCCTCCGCGATCGGCACCTGGTGCGCCCGGAAGGTGCCCTCCACCGGCACCCCGTCGACCTGTTCCGGGCCGGTCCAGCCCTTCGGGGTGGCGAGCACGATGACGGGCCAGCGCGGCCGGGCGGTCTCGCCGTCGTCCCTGGCCCGGCGCTGGATCTCGTGGATCTCCTGCACCACCTCGTCCAGCGTGGCCGCGAGCGCCTGGTGCACCGCCGCGGGCTCGTCGCCGGCCACCAGGTGCACCCGGTACCCGTAGCCCTCCAGCAGGGAGGTGAGCTCCCCGGTGGGGATCCGGGCGAGCACCGTCGGGTTGGCGATCTTGTAGCCGTTGAGGTGCAGGATCGGCAGCACCGCGCCGTCGGTCACCGGGTTGAGGAACTTGTTCGAGTGCCAGCTCGTCGCCAGCGGCCCGGTCTCGGCCTCGCCGTCGCCGATCACGCAGGCCGCGATGAGGTCCGGGTTGTCGAACACCGCCCCGTAGGCGTGCGCCAGCGAGTAACCGAGCTCGCCGCCCTCGTTGATGGAGCCGGGGGTCTCCGGGGCGACGTGGCTGGGGATGCCGCCCGGGAAGGAGAACTGCCGCATCAGCGCGGCCAGCCCGGCGGTGTCCCGGGTGATGCTGGGGTACAGCTCGGTGTAGGTGCCTTCCAGGTAGGCGTTGGCCACCAGGCCGGGGCCGCCGTGACCGGGGCCGGTCACGTAGATCATGTTCAGGTCCCAGTTCCGGATGACCCGGTTGAGGTGCGCGTAGATCAGGTTCAGCCCCGGCGTGGTGCCCCAGTGGCCCAGCAGCCGCGGCTTGATGTGCTCCGGCCGCAGCGGCTCTTTCAGCAGCGGGTTGGCCAGCAGGTAGATCTGGCCGGCCGACAGGTAGTTGGCGGCCCGCCAGTACCGGTCGATGAGCTGCAGCTCGTCCGGCCGGAGCGGCGCCTGCCCGCTGGTCCCCGCCTGGGCCGTGGCTGCCGGAGTTGCCCCCATGGTTCCGTGCTCCTCTCACTGGGCTGCGGTCGGTGGGCTGCGGTCAGGTCGTGCGGTCAGCGGAGCTGGCGCAGGAACGGGTCGGCGGCCGCCCGGCTGGTCACCCGGATCCGGGCGTCCACCGCGAACGCGCCGTCCGCGCGGGCGATGACCGGGTTCAGGTCCAGCTCCGCAACCTGCGGCAGGTCGTCGGCCAGCCGCGAGATGCGCAGCAGGGCGTCCCGCAGGGCCGCCAGGTCCGCCGCGGGCGTGCCGCGGTGCCCCAGCAGCAGCGGCGCCGCCCGGATCGACCGGATCAGGTCGTCGGCGTCCTCGCTGGTGAGCGGGGCCAGCCTGGCGGCGTGGTCGCCGAGCACCTCGGTCGCCACCCCGCCCAGCCCGAACACCACCAGCGGCCCGAACACCGGCTCCTGCACCACGCCGATGATCACCTCGGTGCCGCCGCTGATCATGGGCTGCACGACCACCCCGGCGAGCCGGTCACCGAACCGCCCGGCCAGCCGGCCCATGGCGGCGCGCACGTCGGCGGGGCCGCGCAGGTCCAG
The DNA here is from genome assembly GCA_050257395.1 of Gemmatimonadota bacterium. Taxonomy (GTDB): domain Bacteria; phylum Actinomycetota; class Actinomycetes; order Streptosporangiales; family Streptosporangiaceae; genus JAIRTY01. Next base: position 2,567 of record JBLMWU010000300.1, read on the forward strand.
CTCGACCGCGCCCGCGTCGCTCTTGTGGACCAGGCCCGGCACGTCCGCCTTGACGGTCACGTGCCCGCCCAGCGCCTCCGCGACAGCCACCGCCTCGTCGGCGTCCGCGGCGCCCCTGGTGTCCACCAGCGGGATCCCGTAGCAGCGCAGCAGCTCGTCCGTTTCGGCGGGCGACAGCCAGCCGCCGCCCTGCGCGCGGGCCAGGAAGGAGCCGACCAGCGACCGGGCCCGGGCGGCGTCGATGCCGGGCAGGTCCGGCACGCTCCCGGCCGGCCGGGACCGCCAGGCGCCGTACCGGGCGGCCCGGCCCAGCGCGCGGGCGGCCGCTTCCGGGTAGGCGTAGGCGGGCACCGCGGCCGCGCCGTCCGCGGGCGGCAGCAGCCGCACCGTCTCGGCCTGGTTGAGCACCACCGCGGCCAGCGGGACCGGCAGCCGGGCGGCCTGCAGCGCGGGGATCAGGTCGGCGGCCGCGGTGGGCACGACCAGGGCGATGATCGCGTCCGGGCCGTGGTGGCGGGAGTGCTGGCCGTCCGGGTGCCCGGCATCGCCGTGCGGGCCGGCGGTCTCGCCGCGGCGCCGGCGTGCCCCGGGATCGGTGGCCAGCAGCGCCAGCGCCTCGCCGAAGACGTCGGCGGTGACCCCCGCGGTGGTGTCGACCGGCCCGGTGACCGCGGCGCCCGGCGGCAGCAGGCTGCGCAGCTTCCGCTGCCCGTGCGCGCTCACCTGGTGGACGGTCAGGCCGGCCTCGACGCAGGCGTCGGCGGCCAGCACGCCGGCCCCGCCCGCGTTGGACACGATGGCGACCCGGTTGCCGGTCGGCACCGGCTGGCCGGCCAACAGGGCCGCGGCGTCGAGCATCTCGCCGAGGCTGGTGGTGGCGATGACGCCGGCCTGCTCGAACAGGGCCTGGCGGGTGATAAGCGGCGCGGCCGCGGCCGCGGTGTGGGAGGCGGCGGCCCGCTGGCCCGGCGCCGAGCGCCCGGCGTGCACGGTCAGCACGGGTATCCGCGCGCTCACCCGGCGGGCGGTGCGGCCGAACTTGCGCGGGTGGCCGAACGACTCCAGGTACAGCACGGCCAGCGAGGTGACGCCGTCCTGCTCCCACCACATCAGCATGTCGTTGCCGGACACGTCCATCTTGTCGCCGACCGAGGCGAACGAGGAGATGCCGATGCCCAGCCGGGTGAAGTGCTCCAGCAGCGCGATGCCCACCCCGCCGGACTGGACGATCAGCCCTGCCTTGCCTGCCGCGGGATGGTGCGCGCCGAAGGTCGCGTCCAGGCCCAGCCGCGGCACGGCGATCCCGAAGCAGTTGGGCCCGGCCAGCCGCATGCCGTGCCGGCGGCAGATCGCCAGCAGCTCGTCCTTGCCTTCCGCGGTGAGCCCGGAGGTGATGACCACCAGCGACTTGGCGCCGCGCTTCCCGCTCTCCTCGGCGACGTCGAGCACCGCGCCCGGCGGGACCGACACCACCACCAGGTCCGGCGGCTGCGGCAGCGCGCTGACCGACGGCAGGCAGGGCACCCCGTCGATGTCGGTGGCGTGCGGGTTGACCCCGTACAGGGCGCCGGTGAACCCGGCGTTGCGGATGTTGAGCAGGATCTCCCGGCCGATCGAGCGCTCCCGGCGGCTCGCCCCCACCACGGCCACCGAGCCGGGCGCCAGCAGCGGCGCCAGGCTCGCCACCCCTGCCCGCTGCTCCCGGCCGGCGACCGCGTCGAGGTAGGTGCTGTCCGCGCCGAGCGCCGCCTCCCGGGGGATCGGCATGGTCAGCTCGATCACGTCCCCGGTCAGCCGCCGCTGCACGGACAGGCCCGCGTCCGCGAACACCCGTAGCATGGCGATGTTCTCCGGCAGCGTCTGCGCGCTGAACGCCTGCACCTGGCGGGCCCGGCCGAGCGACACCAGGTGCTCCAGCAGCAGCGTCGCGATGCCCCGGCCGTGCAACTCGTCGGCCACCGCGAAGGCGACCTCGGCGACGCCGTGCTCGGCGGTGGGCTCGTAGCTGGCGACGCCGGCCACCTCGTCCTCCAGCCAGGCCAGCAGCGCGGCGTGGTCCGGGCCGGGCGGGCGGCACACCCGGCGGGCCTCCTGCTCGGCGGCCCGCTTGCTCATGCTGAAAAAGCGCAGGTACAGGTTGTCGGGCGACATCGCCTCGTGGAAACGCTGCACGGCCTGCAGGTCCGCCGGGCCCGCCGGCCGGATCTCGATGGTCGTGCCGTCTGCGAGCAGCGCATAGGAACGCCCGCTCAGCGCAGTTGCGGTCACCTGATCCCCTCCCGCCCCGGAGCCTGGCCCCGCCGAGGTGCCCCCACAAGCTTCCGTTCCCGGCCCGCGCGGGGGCAAGCATGATCGCCGATCTGGGCGGGATTCCCGGGTCCGCGGGCGGCCTGGCCGGTCCCCGCGGGCCCTGCGGTCACGTGGTGCCCCGGCTGGGCCACGGCGGGGCCAGGGCGCGCGGCGCGAACGGGTTCGGCTGCCACCGCCGGCCCGACCCGGGCATCCGGGTGGCCTTCGCCCGGCCCCCGGCCCGCCGGTCACGGCCGGCCTCACCGGCATCCTCCCGGCTGGCAGCGGGCTTGCCGGCGGGTGCCTGGCCGGTGCTGGCCGCGCTGCCGGCCTCCCCTGCGGCCGGGTCATCGGCGGGCGGCCCGCCGTCGGTGTGGACCAGGCGCATGTAGGGCCCGGGGTACAGCAGGGCGATGTGGCCATCGCTGAGCCAGCGGACGACGTACGGCGGCGAACCGTCGGCGTGGTGCAGGCCGATGATCTCGCACACGCGGCGGCCGTCGCCTCCGTCCTTGACCAGCCGGTCGCCCACCCGAGCCTTCATGGCGGGCCTCCAATCGTCGCTGTCCGCTGGTAGCGGGCCTGCGCCTCCTTTAGTGCCAGCATCGCCCCCGGGGTCCGGCCCGGTCAGCCGGCCGAGGTCCCCCGCTGCCGGGTCATTCGCCCCCGGGGCGCCGCACCGCCCGCCGGCCGGGCGCCGCACCGCCCGCCGGCCGGGTGGCCGCGCTGCCCGGCGTCCCGGACGGTGAGTGATAACGTGCTCACGATCAGGCATCAGGCCTGGTCGGGTGTGCGCCGTCGGGGGGTGGCGTTCGCGAGCGTGCGGCCGGTCGATCCGCGGCTGCTCCGGCATGCCGGCGCGGCACGCGGCTGCCTGGCGGTCACGGTCCTGCTCGGGCTGGTCATCACCGGCCTGGTGCTCACCCAGGCGGGCCTGCTCGCCCGGGTGCTGGCAGGCGCCGCCCGCGGCACGGGCGGCCGGGCCCTCGCCGGCGCCCTGGCCGCGCTGCTGGTGGTGCTGCTGGCCCGGGCCGCCGCCACGGCCGGCGGCGAGGCCGCGGCGCTGCGGGCCGCCGCCGCGGTGCTGGCCGGCCTGCACACCCGCGCGGCCAGCCAGCGGCAGTGGCAGCTGCTGGCCCGGCTCGGCGGGCACTTCCTGGACGTGGTGCAGGGCCTGGGCACGCTCACGCTCTTCGGCCGGGCCGGGCCGCAGGCGAGGGCGATCCAGCGGGCCACCGACGCGCACCGCGCCGCCGCCATGTCCACCCTGCGGGTGGCGTTCCTGTCCGCGCTGGTGGTCGAGCTCGCGGCGGCGCTCGCCACCGCGCTGGTGGCGGTGGAGGTGGGGCTGCGGCTGCTGGCCGGGCACCTCGGCTACCAGACCGCGCTGCTGGTCCTGCTGCTCACCCCCGAGGCGTACCTGCCGCTGCGGGCCGTGGGCGCGCAGTTCCACGCGAGCCTGGAGGGCGCCACCGCGGCCGCCCGCGCCTGTGACGTCCTGGCCGTCCCCGCTCCCCGCGCCCGCGGGACCGGGGCCGGGTATCCGGCGGATCTGCGGGAAACACCGATCGCCCTGAACGAGGTGACCCTGCGCTACCCCGGCCGTGGCACGCCGGCCTTGCACGGCCTGTCGCTGACCATCCGGCCGGGTGAGCGGATCACCGTGACCGGGCCCAGCGGCGCGGGCAAGAGCTCCCTGCTCGCCCTGCTGCTGCGGTTCGCCGAGCCCACCGGCGGGCGGATCGAGGCTGGCGGCGCCGATCTGCGCGGCTTCGCGCCCGGGGTGTGGCGGCAGCAGCTCGCCTGGGTGCCGCAGCGCCCGCACCTGTTCGCGGGCACCGCCGCCGCCAACATCGCGCTCGGCCAGCCGCGCGCGTGCCGGGCGGCGGTGATGGCGGCCGCGGAACTGGCCGGGGCGGCGGAGTTCATCGAGGCGCTGCCGCGCGGCTACGACACGCCGCTGGGGGAGCGGGCCGCCCGGCTGTCGGCGGGCCAGCGGCAGCGGATCGCGCTGGCCCGCGCGTTCCTGCGGGACGCGCCGGTGCTGCTGCTGGACGAGCCCGCGGCGCACCTGGACCCGGTCACCGGAGCGGCGGTCCTGGACGCGGTGGAGGCGCTGATGGCCAGGCGCACGGTGCTGATGGTGACGCACAGCCAGGCCTGGCGCGGCGGCGCGGACCGCGTCCTCACCCTGGACCACGGCCGCCTCGTGCTCGCCGCCGGCTGCCTCCCCGCAGCCACCTCCGCCCCCAGCCGGCTGGCCGGGATCTCCTGATGGCCCTCGCTCGCCTCCGGGCCGCTGGGACCCGCCGTCTTCCCTCCTCGCTCCGGCTCCTTCGTCGCCTCGCTCGTCAGTCCAGCCGGCGGCGCGGCCCTTCGGCTCGCCCGGGCTGGGGCGCACCGCGCCCCCTTGGCTCGATCGGGCAGCGGGTGGGAGCGAGAATCCTGCTGGCGGCGGTCGCGGGGGCGGGGGCTACCGGGTGCGGGGTGGCGCTGCTGGGGATGTCCGGGTTCCTGCTGGCGCGGGCGTCGCAGCATCCGGGCATCCTGGCGATCGCGGGGGCCGTGGTCGCCGTCCGGGCGTTCAGCCTGGGCCGGGGCGTGTTCCGCTACGCCGAGCGGCTGGTGTCCCACGACACCGCGTTCCGGATGCTGGCACGGGCCAGGGTGCGGGTGTATGGCCGGCTGGCCCGGCTCGCCCCGGCCGGGCTGGGCGCTTTCCGGTCCGGCGACCTGCTGGCCCGGCTGGTGTCCGACGTGGACGACACCCAGGACCTGTTCATCCGCGGGGTGGCTCCGCCCCTCGCGGCCGCGGTTGCCGGGGCGGGCGCGGTCACCGCCTGCCTGCTGGTGCTGGCCCCGGCGGCCGGGGTGCTGGCGGCCGGGCTGCTGGCCGCGGGTGCGGCCGTGCCGTGGCTGGCAGCGGCCCGGGCGCGCGCCGCGGCCCGGCACACCGCGGCGGCCCGCGGCGCGCTGGCCGCCAGCCTCACCGGCCTGATCGAGGGCGCCGCCGACCTGCACGCCTGCGGCGGCGAGGAGCCGGCCCTGGCGGCGGTGGCAGCCGCGGACAGCGCCCTGACCAGGCTGGCACGCCGGGCGGCGGCCGCCGACGCGCTCGGCGCCGGGCTGGGCGGTGCCGCGGCCGGCCTGACCGTGTGGGGCGTGCTCCTGCTCGGCGTGGCCGCGGTCGCCAGCGGCACCCTGACCCGGGTGCCGCTGGCGGTGCTCACGCTGACGGCGATGGCGGCGTTCGAGGCTGTGAGCGTCCTGCCGGCGGCGGCGATCCGGCTCGGGCACGCCCGCACCGGCGCCGCCCGGCTGGCCGCCGTGCTGGACACCCCCGACCCCGTGCGCGACCCGCCCGGCCCGCTGCCGCGCCCGGCCGGGCCGGTGACGGCCGGCCTGCGCGGCGCGGTGGTGCGCTACCGGCCGGGGGAACCGCTGGCACTGGACGGGGTGGACCTCGACCTGCCGCCGGGACGGCGGGTGGCCCTGGTCGGGCCGAGCGGCGCGGGCAAGTCCACCGTGGCCGCGGTGCTGCTGCGCTTCTGCGAGCTCGCGGGCGGCTCGGCCACGCTGGGCGGCGCGGGCCTGGACCGCTACCGGGCCGGCGACGTGCGGGCGGTGATCGGCGGCTGCCCGCAGGACCCGCACGTGTTCGACGCCACTCTGCGGGAGAACGTCCTGCTGGCCCGGCCCGCCGCCAGCCCCGGCGAACTCGACGCGGCGGCGGGCCGGGCCGGGCTGCTGCCGCGGGTCAGGTCGCTGCCGCTGGGCTGGGACACCCCGGTGGGCGCGCGGGGGGCGTCGCTGTCCGGTGGCGAGCGGCAGCGGATCGCGCTGGCCCGGGCGCTGCTGGCCGATCCGGCCATCCTGATCCTCGACGAGCCCACCGCGCACCTGGACCCGGCTGCCCGGCGGGCGCTCACCGCCGACCTGCTCGCTGTCACCCGCGGCCGGACCGTCCTGCTGATCACCCACGAACTGGACGGGCTGGACCAGGTGGACGAGATTGCCGTGCTCGTGGCGGGAAAAGTAGTCCAGCGGGGAACACACCGGGAGCTGCTCCGGGCGGGTGGCTGGTACCGGCGGATGTGGGAGGCCGCCGCGCTGGCAGGGCCACCCGGGTGACCGCCCGGGCACCGGAGCCGAGGAGACGATGCGGTGGCAGAGGTGACGCGGTGGCACAGAAGTTAGGCCCGGACGCGGGCCGGGCCGGTCCCGCGCCGGCCCCGGGTGCAGCCGCACGGTGACAGGCCGGTGCTGGCCCCGCTGGCCGTGCTGCCGCTGGCGGCCGGCCTCGGCGCGGTGCTGGCGGGCTGCCTGGCGGTCGCCAGGTTCGGCCCCCGTACCGCCCGCCCGCTGGCGATCGCGCTGGCGTGCGGGGTGGTGTACGGCGTGTCGGCGTTCCTGCTCAAAGAGGCCTCGCACACACTGAGCCAGGGTTTCGCCGACCCCGGCCGGCAGTGGCCGCTGTACGCGGTGGCGGTGCTCGGGCCGGTCGGTTTCCTGCTCAACCAGAGCGCGTTCCAGGCCGGCATCCTCATCGCGCCGGTGCTGTCGGTCATCACCGTCGCCGATCCGCTGGTGGCCATCGGCATCGCCCGGCTGTGGCTCAGCGAGCAGATCGCCGCCGCGCCCGCGGACGTGGCAGCCGAGGTCGCCGCGCTGGCGGTGATGGCGGCCGGCATCATCGTGCTGGCGCACCGGGCGCCGCAGGTGACCGGGCGGCCTGCGGCCGGGGCCGGCTGACCCGGCGGCGCGGGACCGGCGGCGCCCGGAACCGGCGGCGGCGCGGGCTCGCGACATCAGGCGGAGGCGTCACCGCCAGCAGCGGCAGCCGGCGCGGTGTCACGCACGATCCGGAAGCCGTCCACGATGTCCGTGCGGACCGCGATGATGTCGTCCTTGGCGCCGGTGGCCCACGGCAGCAGCTTCTCCCGGAACCGGGCGCATTCAGCCTCGTCGGTCAGCGGGCTGGCCCGGCCGACCACGACCACACTCCAGCCCAGGTACTCCGCCGGGTCGATGGCGTCCGTCTCGTACGCCACCACGGTGCCGCCGTCCACCCCGACCGCGGCGGTGATGGCGCTGCCGAGCTCGGCCCGGATGATGATCCGCGGACCGTCCACCAGGTGCGGGACCGGCCGTACCGCGGGCAGAGCGAGGTGGGTGAACACCACCCGCCCCAGGGACACGCCGCTCACGAGGCTGAGCGCCTCATCGCGGGTCAGCGTCTCCAGCCGCCGGAGGTCAGTCATGGTCCACGCTCCCGCAGCCCGGAAATAGTGCCCGCGTATGCCCTGAAGTCGCTGCGCGAGGCCGCTCACCAGGACGTTACTGTGCCCCGGCCAGGCTCCGCTGGGTTAGGGGCAAAAGTCCCCCGGCCCCTGCCCCTTATGGTGCGGAGGTCTGTTTTCTGGGCCCTCGCTCGCCTCCGGGCCGCTCGAGCCCGCCGTCTTCCCTCCTCGCTCCGGCTCCTTCGCCGCCTCGCTCGTCAGTCCAGACGGCGGCGCGGCCCTTCGGCTCGCTCGGGGTGGGGGTGTTCCTGGCGGGTG
>JBLMWU010000301.1:0-33886 GCA_050257395.1 Gemmatimonadota bacterium
GGGTGCGGCACCCGGGGCGGGCTGCACGCTGGCGGGCATGCCCTGGGCCTGGGTCTGCGCGTGCCGGCCGCGGGCCCCGGCCGCCCCGGCCGGGGCCCAGAAGACCCAGCCGGGCGGGGGCGGCGGCCACTCGGGCGGGGGCTGCCACCCGGGGGGTGGGGTCCAGTCCGGCGGCGGCTCCGGCCACCCCGGCGGCGACTGCCATACCCAGCCAGGCGTGCTCATTTGCCCAGCATGCCGCAAACCGCCGCGAACCATGCCCGGAGGGCCGGCTGTGCACAGCCATCATCAGGGCGGATACGGCCCCCCGCGGGGGGCCGTATCCGCACTGCGCGTGGAACCGGGCGGTCCTAGGGGAGCAGGAAGGACTTGCGCCACCAGCGCATGCCCGGCTGGCCGACCAGGCCGTTCTCGGCGAAGAAGGCCATGATCTTCTCGCCGCCGTAGCGGACGGTCTGCTGGTGGTGCGGGTTGGCCAGGGCGACGCGCCGTGCCTCCCGCGGGTCGAGCCCGACCGACCGGTAGACCTCGGGGTTGATCAGGTTGCGGGCGACGATGTACCCGATGTGCGCGAGCACGCCGCGCTGGTAGGCGCGCTCGGCGCGGGACAGCCGGGCGGCGGTGCGGGCCAGCTCGGCCCGGGCGAAGCCGATGTGCCGGGCCTCCTCCATGATGTGGATCCGGTTGACCATCCGCATCAGCGGCTGGATCTCGTCGGAGTCGGCCATCTCCCGCTGGTAGCGGTCGGTCAGTTCCTCGCCGATCAGGATCGCGCCCCACACGGCCGGCCCGTAGGCGATCGCCGGCAGCATCTTCCCCAGGTTGTGGACAACCCGGTTCGGCCGGTACACCGGCGTGCCCATCCGCTCGATCATCATCGCGAACATCGTGGAGTGGCGGCATTCCTCGGCCATCTCCGCGAACGCGTACCGGACGTGGCCGGAGGCGGGGTCGCCGTCGTAGGTGAGCTTGGCCAGCAGCCGCATGAGGATGCACTCCAGCCAGATCCCGGTGCCCGCGATGCTGGCGGCCTCGTGCTTGCCGAGCTCCCGCCGCTGCTCCGGCGTGAGCCGGTCCCACAGCGGCGTCCCGTACAGCGTGGAGCGGTGCTCCAGCAGGAACCCCTTGCCTTCGGCCAGCGGCGCTGACCAGTCGATGTCCAGCTCGGGGTCGTACGAGCGGGCCGCGGTGGAGCGCAGCAGGCGCTCGGCGGTCCGTTCCCGGTCCGCGGTGCGCTCGCGGACAGCGGTCGCCTGGCGGCCGGCGGGGGCCTGGCCGTCAGCGGTCGTCCCGGTCTTCATGGGAACTCCCTTCCCCGTGCGCACGAATCTATTACTTGAAGTAACAGTTACTTCTGGTAGCGTGCGCTGCATGAGCCAATCTGTCAAGGGCACGGAAACGGCCGATGCCCGCCGGGACCGGTGGAGCGCCCACCGGGCGCAGCGGCGCGCCGAGTTCGTCGACGCGGCCCTGCGGGTGCTGGAGGCCCGGGGCCCGGACCTGCTCATCGACGCGGTGGCGGCCGAGGCCGGGGTGACCAAGCCGGTCCTGTACCGGTACTTCGGCGACAAGGCGGGGCTGATCGAGGCGGTCGGCGAGCGCGGCTCGGAGATCCTGCTGGAGCGGCTGCTCCCGGCGATCGGGTCGGACGGGCCCGCGCTGGCGCGGGTGCGCGACGGCGTCGGCGTGTACTTCGCGGTGATCGACGAGCATCCCAACCTGTACTGGCTGCTGGCCCGGCGGGCGAAGGTCGAGGCGCCGGAGGGAGCCGACCCGGTGGAGCGGGACAAGGAACTGATCGCCACCGCCCTGACCCGGGTGATCGGTGACTATCTGCGCTCGTTCGGGCTGGACTCCGGCGGCGCCGAGCCGTGGGCGTACGGCATCACCGGCCTGGTGCAGAGCACCGGCGAGTGGTGGCTGCAGCGGCGCTCGATGAGCCGGGACCACGTGGTCGAGTACGTCACCAGGCTGCTGTGGGCGGCGTTCGCCGGGATGCTCCGGTCGGCGGGGATCGAGGCCGACCCGGACCAGCCGCTGCCCAGGGGCCGGCCCGGGCTCGCCCTGCGCGCCACCGGCAGCGGCCGCCCGGCGGCCGGGAAACAGAGGAGGTCAGATGACGGAGCAGCGTGAGCACACCGGCAGCCCTGAACCTGACGGCGACAGCCGCCGCGGCGCGGGTGCCCTGCCCGGGCCGGGCGAGGGCGACGGCTACACCGGGCCGGCCACCCTGGCGGCCGGCGGCACCGAGCTGACGGTGCAGGTCCAGCTCCGCGGCCACTTCGAGCCGATCGACGGCCGCTACCACTGGTACGGCCGGATCGGCCAGCACGCCGAGCTGGCCGCGCTGGCCCAGGGCAAGCTGCGGGCCACGCTCACCACCCCCGCTGGTTCCGCGCCGTGCGAGATCTCCGACCCCGACCCGTGGCAGCGGCTGCGGGTCACCGGGATCTCCACCCCGCCCTTCGCCAGCAGCCTGGCCGGCGCCCTGCCCGCCGGGGACGGCGCCGCGGCGGACGCCGGCCGGGTCACGGCGGCGGACAGCGGCGAGGGCGGGGACGCCGGGACGCGGCCGGCGGCAGCGGCTGACCTGGCCGCCGCCCCGCTGCCCGGGCACGTGCGGGTCGCCATCATCGGCGCGGGCTTCGGCGGCCTGGGCGCGGGCATCCGGCTGCGGGAAGCCGGCCGCACCGACTTCGTCATCCTGGAGCGGGCCAGCTCGGTCGGGGGCACCTGGCGGGACAACACCTATCCCGGCTGCGCCTGCGACGTCCCGTCCCACCTGTACTCGTTCTCCTTCGCGCCGAACCCGGGCTGGTCGCGCAGCTTCTCCCGGCAGCCCGAGATCCGCGGCTACCTGGAGCGGGTCACCGACTCCAGCCGGGTCCGCGAGCACATCCGGTTCGGCGCCGAGGTGACCGGGGCCCGCTGGGACACCGCCCGGGCCCGCTGGCACGTGCGCACCACCCGCGGCGACCTCACCGCCGACGTGCTGATCTCCGCCGCCGGGCCGCTGTCCGAGCCGGCCGTGCCCGACCTGCCCGGCCTGGCGGACTTCCCCGGCGAGGTCTTCCACTCCGCCCGCTGGAACCACGACTGCGACCTGGCCGGCAAGCGGGTGGCCGTGGTCGGCACGGGCGCCTCGGCGATCCAGATCATCCCGGAGATCCAGCCCGTCGTTGGCAAGCTGGTGCTGTTCCAGCGGACCCCGGCCTGGGTGCTGCCGCGCCGGGACCGCCGCATCAGCCGCGCCGAGCAGTGGCTCTACCAGCACCTGCCCCCGGCCCAGCGGCTCGCCCGGCTCGGCATCTACCTCAGCCGTGAGTCGGCCGTGGGGGCGTTCACCCGCCGGCCCGGGCTGCTGCGGGCCGCGCAGCGGATGGCCCTGCGCAATCTGGCCTCCGCCGTCCCCGACCCGGTGCTGCGGGAGAAGCTCACCCCCGGCTACGTGATGGGCTGCAAGCGGATCCTGCTGTCGAACGACTACTATCCCGCGCTGACCCGCCCTAACGTGGAGGTCGTGGCCTCCGGCCTGGCCAAGGTGGACGGGTCGGTGGCGACCGCGCAGGACGGCAGTTCACAGGAGGTGGACGCGATCATCTTCGCGACCGGCTTCCACGCCGTGGACATGCCGATCGCCGAGCGCGTGCACGGCGCTGACGGCCGCAGCCTGGCCGAGGCCTGGCACGGCGACATGCGGGCGCTGCGCGGCACCACCATCGCGGGTTTCCCCAACCTGTGCCTGGTCATCGGGCCCAACACCGGCCTGGGTCACAACTCGATGGTGCACATCATCGAGTCCCAGCTCAGCTACATTCTCGACTACCTGGACACCCTGGACCGGTCCGGCGCCGCCGCGCTCGACACCCGGCCGGCCGCCCAGGACCGCTGGTGCGCCGCGATCGAGCGGCGGATGGGCCCGACCGTGTGGGCCACCGGCGGGTGCGTCAGCTGGTACCTCAACGCGGCGGGCCGGAACCCGACCCTGTGGCCCGCCTCGACGCTCCGGTTCCGGCACGAGACGCGCCGGATCGACCCCACCGAGTACGACCTGATCCCGGCAGGAGGACGATCATGAAGCGGGCCCCCGCACCGCTCTTCGCCCAGCCCGCGCCCGCCACCCGGCTGCGGGCCACCTCCCGCGACGGCACTGGCTTGAACGTCGAGGTCCACGGCCCGGACCGGATGGACGTGCCCACCGTGGTGCTCATCCACGGCTGGACCTGCTCGGCGGGCTACTGGGCGCCGGTGATCCGGCAGCTGCGCGGTGCGCTCCGCGTCGTCACCTATGACCAGCGCGGGCACGGCGCCAGCGACCCGCCCGGGCCCAGCGGCTGCAGCACGGCCGTGCTCGCCGATGACCTCACGGCCGTGCTGGACACGGCCGTGGGCGGCGGCTCCGCCGTGCTCGCCGGGCACAGCATGGGCGGCATGACCATCCTGGCGGCGGCGGACCGGCCCGAGGTGCGCAACCGCACCACCGCGGTGCTGCTGGCCTCCACCGGGTTCACCCGGCTCACCGCCGAGTCGCTGGTGTTCCCGATCCGGCGGTCGCCGCGGCTGGCCCGGGCCGCCCGGCGGTTCATCCTGTCCAGCTCTGCCCCGATGGGGCCGGTCAGCCCGCTCACCCGGGCCGCGCTCAGCTACATGACGCTGGGCCCGGCCACCGCGAAGGAACTGGCCGCCATCAACGCCGCCATGGTGCACCGCTGCGACCGCCGGGTCCGGGGAGCCTGGGGCCGGGTCCTGACCGGCCTCGACATCAGCCACGCGCTGCCCCACCTCGGCGTGCCGACCCGGGTGCTGGTCGGCTCCCGGGACCGGATGACCCCGCCCGTGCACGCCCGGCTGCTGGCCGGCCAGCTGCCCCGGTGCGAGGGCCTGACCGTGCTGCCCGGCGTCGGCCACATGACCCCCCTGGAAGCCCCCGGCACGGTGGCCGCCCTCATCCGCAAGCTGGTCGCGACCGCCCCGGCCCCGGCAGCGGGGGCCGGGGCATGACCCGGGCGCGGGAGAACCTGCGGGGGAAGACGGCGGTGGTGACGGGGGCCGCGCGGGGCATCGGCGCGGCGCTCGCTGTCCGGCTGGCCGAGCACGGTGCGCAGGTGGCACTGGTCGGACTGGAGCCGGCCGAACTGGCGGCGGTCGCGGCCCGGTGCGAGCAGCACGGCCGCTGCCGGGCCTGGACCGCGGACGTCACGGACCGGGACCGGATGGCTGCCGTCGCCGGCGAGGCCGCCAGCCACTTCGGGGGCGTGGACCTGGTGGTGGCCAATGCCGGGATCGCCATCGGCGGCCCCTTCGCCGACGCCGACCCGGCGGCCTTCGAGCGGGTCATCGCGGTGAACCTGCTCGGGTCGGCCACCACCGCGCGGGCGTTCCTGCCCGCGCTGCGCGCCAGCCGCGGCTACCACCTGCAGATCGCCTCGCTGGCGGCGATCGCCCCGGCACCGCTGATGGCGGCCTACTGCGCGAGCAAGTCGGGCGTGGAGGCCTTCGCCCACGTGCTGCGCGGCGAGGTCGGGCACCAGGGGGTCGGGGTCGGCGTCGCGTACCTCACCTGGACCGACACCGACATGGTGCGCGGGGCGGACCAGGACGAGGTGCTGCGGGACATGCGGGCCCGGCTGCCGTGGCCCGCCAACCGGACCGCGCCGCTCGCCCCGGCCGTCGACCGGATCGTCGCCGGGATGGCCCGCCGCTCCCCGCACATCTACGCCCAGCCATGGGTCCGGGCGCTGGCGTGGCTGCCCCGGGCGGCCGTGCCCGCTGCCATCGGCAGCCGCGGCCCGCGGGAGCTGGGCCGCCTGGAAGTCCGGCTGCGGGAAACCGCCCACCTGCGGCTGCGGCCGGTCGGCCCGGGCGGCCTGGCGGCCGTCCAGGTGCCGTCCGCTGACCCGGCTGGGGCCACGGGCGGCCCGGCGGCCGGGGGCGGCGAAGCGGGCGGCCCGGGCGGGTGACGGCCGTCAGGACCCGGTGAGGTGATGGCCGTCAGGCCCCGGTGAGGTGACCGGCCAGGAACGCCAGCGACGCCGGCTCCTGGGAGGCGAAGAACGGGTGGCTGTGACAGCCCGGTGAGATGTGCACCTGCGCGCCGGGTGGCAGCACCCGCGCCAGGGCCCGGGTGCCCGGCGCGAACGGGTCGCTCGCCCCGCAGGCCACCCGCACCGCCACCCCGGCCAGGGCCCCGGCGTGGGTGACGGCGTCCGCGGCCGCGAAGGCAGCCGCTGACGCGTAGGCGCCCGGATTGGCCGCCCGGGCCTGCGGATAGCTGGTCCAGATCGCCGGGCCGATCGCCGCCACCGCGCTGACCAGGGCCGGCTGCCGCTCAGCCAGCAGGATCGCGCCGTAGCCGCCCATGGAGATCCCGAAGGCCGCGACCGTCCGCGGCCCGCGGCCGAGCCCTCGCTCGCGGCACAGCCGGATGACCTCATCGACCAGCATGCCCATCGGGTCGTCACCCGGGTGCGGGTTCCAGTACCCGCGCCCGCCGTCCGCGGCCACCATCGCCATCGGCGGCAGCGGCCGCCCGCCCACCCGCAGCGCCAGGGCCTGCGCCATGGTGAGCCCGGCCAGTACCCGGGTGTGGTCGGCGGCGAACCCGTGCAGCGCGACGACCAGCGGCAGCCGGCTGCCAGGCCCGTGACCGGGCGGGTAGGCGATCGCGTAGCCCACGGCACGCTGCCGGGCCCGCGAGTAGAAGGTCCCTGCGAGCTGCGGGCCCGGGGTGGCGAAGGACAGCGGCGGGCCGCTGACCGAGCACGCCCCGTCCAGCCGGTCCAGCACCTGCTGACCCGGGATCACCCCGCGGGCGACCAGCTCCAGCCCGCCGGCACCGGCCGCGGTGAGCGCCGCGAGCCCGCCCAGGCCGGCCCCGAGCAGCCGCCGCCGGGACCAGCCGCGGCTGCCCGGCGGTGGGGCCGGGTCCGGCGCTGTGCCTGAGTCTGGCGCTGTGCCCGGGTCTGGCGCTGTGCCCGGGTCTGGCGGTGGGCCCGGGCCTGGCGCTGTGCCCGGGCGGGTGCGGTCCGGGGGCCCGGGGTCCGCGCGCGGGCCGGCGTTCACTGCGCCGGGACGGGCGGCCGCTGGCGGTTCAGCAGCTGCCGCAGCGCGAGCCAGCCGGTGACCAGCGCCAGGCCCATCGCGGCCAGCGCCACCGCGTCGATGAGGCCGGTCCGGAACAGCCCTCGCGGCCCCGCGCCGCCCTCGGCCACCCAGCACAGCGCGCCCGCCAGGAACGCGGCCATGCCGGCCCCCGCCGCTCCCGCCAGCCAGGCCTGGTAGCGGAGCACGCCAGGCGGCAGGTCCAGCCGCCGCACCAGCCGCCGGACGCCGGTGAGCAGGCACCCGATGGCGGCCGGAGCCGCGATCAGCCAGCCCAGCTCCGCCGCGGGGAACGAGGCGAGCGCCGCGGGGTGCGCCCAGTAGGAGGTCACCGGCAGCGTGCACGCCCAGGCGAAGGCGGCGACCCCGCCGGGCACCAGGCCCTGGTGCGGCCACCAGTGGCCGCCGGTCCCGGGCCAGCCGTTCTGGAAGTGGTGGCCGCCGGCGACCAGGACCGCTGCCGAGCCCACGGCCAGCAGCACCGGCCAGCGCAGCCCGCGGTCGCCCCGCCAGGCGCGCGCCACAGCCCAGCCGACCGGGGCCGCCGCCAGCAGCGCGAGCACGGCGAAGAGCAGCATCGCCGCCGACATCACCACCATCGCCACCCCGGTGACCCGGTCGGCCGGGGCGGCCCACTGCCAGGCAACCGAGAGCTGGGCCCACACGGTGGCGCCGAATACCAGGAAACCAGCCACCGAGCAGGCCAGCGTGGCGAGCGCGGCCCGCGCCGCCGCGGCCGGGTCGGCCGGGTGGCCGGCCAGGCCGGCCGCTGACAGCCGGGCGCGCAGCCCGCCGCGGGCCACATCGGCGTCGCGCCGCCAGCACCGCGGCCGCTCGGCCAGGTCCGCGAGCAGCAGTTCGGTGAACTCGGGACCGTACCGCGCCCGCCAGTCCGCCGGATACCACCGCAGCAGCCTGCGGGCCCTCTTTTCTGGCCCTCGCTCGCCGCCGGGCCGCTCGAGCCCGCCGTCTTCCCTCCCTCTTTCTGGCCCTCGCTCGCCTCCGGGCCGCTCAAGCCCGCCGTCTTCCCTCCTCGCTCCGGCTCCTTCGTCGCCTCGCTCGTCAGTCCAGACGGCGGCGCGGCCCTTTGGCTCGCTCGGGCTTGGGCGCTCCGCGCCCCCTCCGGCCGTGGCGGCGCGGGGCTTTGGCTTGCTCGGGGTGGGGGCGGTCATGCGGTCCGCCAGTGGCTGGCGAGGCGGCGCAGGCCCAGGTCGGCGACGTCACGCTGGGCCTGGAGGTGCGCCCGCAGCGCCTCCGCGCCGGCGGCTGTCAGCTGATAGGGGCGGCGCCGGTCCTCGCTGTCGAGCGCCTCGATGAAGCCCTGCCCTTCGAGCCGGCTGAGCGCCTCGTACAGCGTGCCGGGTGCCAGCCGCACCCCGGCGAAGGCCTCGATGTCCTTGGTCAGCGCGTACCCGTGCTTGGCGCCGTCCGCCAGGCTGGCCAGGATGAGGATGGCCGGCCCGGAGGACCGGCCCGGGCCGCCCAGTCCGCCGCTGCCCGCCCGCTGTGCCCCGGTCATGGCGTCACCCTATTCCGGTGAACGATCTATCGGCAGCCGGACTTCCATCCTGGCGGGCAGCAGAGACGGCAGCCGGGCGGCGATGACCTGCCGGGCGGCGGGGTCGCGCAGCCGCCACACCCCCGCGTCGATGGCGAAGTGCGCGATCACGATCCCCAGGTAGGCCCCGAACAGCAGCCGGCCGCCCGGGCCGGCGCTGTGCAGGTGGGAGGCGGCGCTGAGGACGGCGCCGCCCGCCAGCGCGATGTTGGCCAGCAGCGCCAGCCGGAGCAGGCGCGGCGGACCGCCGTCCGCCCCGGCGGCGGCGAGCCCGACCAGCAGCAGATACTGCAGGCCGTGCGCGGCGGTCATGCCGCCGATCGCCGCGTACGCCGAGGTGAACACGAACACCGGGGCGCCGAACAGCAGCGCCACCAGGTACATGGCGGTGAATCCGGGCGGCCGGGCAGCAGCGGGCCTGCGCGCGAGCGCGAGCGTGCCCGCGAGCACCGCCACCGCGAACACGGCCGCGGCCACGAGAAAGACCGGCCGGAGCACGGCGCCGGGCGGCAGCCCGGCGAGGGAAGGGCCGGGGGCGAGGCGCCCGGCCCCGGTCAGGCCCGGCCTGCTGCCCGGGCCGGCGCCCGGCCCCGCCCCGGGCAGCCGCAGCCCGAGCAGCCAGGGCCGGCTCAGCAGGGCAGCGGCGGCCGCCCCGCCCGCCAGCAGCAGCGCCCGGCGCTCGCCGGCCCGCAGCGACGGGGCCCGGCTGGCCGCGGCGGCCAGCGCGGCCAGGCCCAGGTTCTGCTTCTGGTAGTGCAGGAACTGCCAGCCGAAATAGGGCAGCAGCAGCCAGCTGAACGCGGCCGGCGGCAGCAGGGCTGCCGTGGCCGCGGCGACCGCGATCGCGGCGGCGGGCAGCGCGAGGTAGCGGACCCGGTGGCGGGCGGCCTGCGCCCGCACGCCGGGCAGGGTGAACAGCCAGCCGGTGGCGGCCACGTGCACCGACGAGCCGGTGAACAGCAGCCAGGACAGGGCCCGGCCGGGCGGTGCGCCGGCCGGCGGCGCGAACGCGGCCACCAGCACCACGGTGCCGGCGGTGAGCGCCGCGGTGCCCCAGGCCCAGGCCTGGCCGGCGGCGGGCCGGGCCCCCGCGGCCGGCCTGGCCGCCACACCGGTGCGGGCCGGCCGGGGTGAGGACGAGGTGTCAGCCGCCACCGCACCCGCCCGCCGCGTCGGCGAAGGGAGAGGCGAGCAGCGCCAGCAGCACCAGCGTGCCCACGACCGTCGCCAGCAGGATCAGCGCCACCGGGAGGACTGAAGGCCGTGGCCGCGCAGGGCCGCCAGGCAGGTTCCCGCCAGCGGGAACCGCGCTGGCGGCCGGGACAGGGGTGTCGGCAGAGGACGGCAGCATGGGCGACACGTTAGTTCGGTGACCGATATATCGTCAAGCGTTGCAACGGTTACCGGACTAGGAGCTAAGCTGGCGGTGTGCCGGAGATGCACGGGATGGCCCGGGCGCT
This sequence comes from Gemmatimonadota bacterium, assembly GCA_050257395.1. GTDB lineage: Bacteria > Actinomycetota > Actinomycetes > Streptosporangiales > Streptosporangiaceae > JAIRTY01. The sequence goes on from JBLMWU010000301.1 coordinate 10,120, forward strand.
GTGCACGGCCGGTCCCTACCGGGTGCTGGCCGGCCGGCTGGTGCTGCCGTGGGCGCTGCAGGGGCTGCGGCCGGCCGGCCGGATCCTGGAGATCGGCGCGGGCGGCGGCGCCATGGCGGCGCAGCTGCTGCGGCGGGGGCAGGGTGCCGCCGGCGGCAGCGGGCTGCGGCTGGTGGCGACCGACTACGACCAGGCCATGGCGGTCGCCGCCGCGGCCGCACTGGCCCCGTTCGGGACCGGGGCGGCGGCCGCGCGGGCCGACGCGGCCGCGCTGCCGTTCGCGGATGGCAGCTTCGACTGGGTGCTCTCGTTCGCCATGCTGCACCACGTCGTGGCGTGGGAGCGGGCGCTCGCCGAAGCGGTCCGGGTGCTGCGGCCCGGCGGTCAGCTCGCCGGCTACGACCTGGTCGATGGCCCGGCGATGCGGCTGCTCCACCATGCCGAGCACAGCGAGGTCCGGATGATGCGGGCGGATCAGCTGCCGGCCGAGCTGCGGCGGCTGCCCGTGACGGACGTGCGCACCCGCCGGGCCGCGGGCGGCCTGGCGATGAGGTTCCGGCTGCGCAAGCTCCCCTGAGCGAGCCGGGAGGCCGCCCCGCCGTCTGGACTGACGGGCGATTCGCTGCAGGCGATGGAGCGTGGAGGGAAGAGGGCTGGCCTCAGCGGCCGGAGGCGAGCGGGGGCCGGAGGACTGCCCGGGCGGCCCGCTGGGGATCGCCCGGGCAGTCCGGCGGAGTTAAGCCGCCACGCCGGTCAGTAGGCGCCCGCCCCGCCAGCGGGCATGCCGCCGCCGGGCATGCCGTTGCCGCCGGGCATGCCGTTGCCGCCGGGCCGGTGGGCCGCGGCGGGCAGGCGGCGGTCGCGAGGCCCGCCCCGGTGGCTGCCGGCCGGGCACTTGTGCCGGGTGCCCGTCCGGATGTGCGACGGCGCCGGGGTGGCAGCCGTCGTCACCGCCGACGTGTGCGCCCGCGGGGTCGCGGACGCGCTGGTCGACGCGCTGGCTATGGTCAGGCCCAGGGCCAGGGTGGCGCCGAGTGCTCCGGCTCCGGCGGCCGCGCCGATGAGTGGCCGGGTGATCCTCACGTGGTACTCCTCTTGTCCGCTGCCCGGCGCCGGGCGGGGCCGGTGCCGGGGCGGGCTGGCCGCCCGCTGGCATACCAGTAGGCCCGGCGGATCTGGCGGCGCACTGCGCGCCGCCTCTGCGCCCGCGCTGACTTCGGGCAGGATGGGATGGATGCGGGAGCAGGGGGCCGGCCCGGAGCCGGCGGTGATCAAGCACGCGACGTCGAGTGTGTTCGTGCTGAGCCAGCTGCCCGGGGGCTGGCGGCTGGGCCTCATCCGGCATCCGAGGTTCGGCCGGATGATGCTCCCCGGCGGGCACGTGGAGGCGGGCGAGTCCCCGGCCGAGGCGGCGCTGCGGGAGGTCGCCGAGGAGACCGGGCTGCCGGTGCGGCTGGCCGGGCCGCCCGCGGTGCCGCTGCCGCCCGGCTACCGGCCGCCCCGGGTCGCCCAGCCGTGGTGGATCGTGGAGTACGACGTCCCGCCGGACAACCACCTGGCCGCCGCGCACGTGCACATCGACTACCTCTACGTGGCGATCGCCGGGGAGCCGGACCCGGCCGCCGCGCCGGAGCACCCGTTCGGCTGGTACGCCGCCGCGGACCTGCCGGGCCTGCACATGTTCGATGACGCTCGACTGCTGGCCACCGCCGTCCTGGCCGGCCTGGACGGCAGTGACCTGGACGGCAGTGACCTGGACGACAGTGGCCTGGACGGCCTCCCGGACGCCGCCCCCGGGCTCGCCGCCGCGATCGCTGCCGGGGTGGGCGAGCGCGGGCGGCTGTGGGCAGGCTGAGCAGTGCGGGCCGGCTGACCGGTCACTCCCCGGCCGGGGGCGGTTCCGGCGCGTCCGGCCACAGGGCCCGGACGGTGCCGATGGTGTCGGCCTCCGCGGCCGGCTTGTCCGGCCGGTACCGCAGCACCCGGGCGAACCGCAGCGCCACTCCGCCCGGATAGCGCGGGCTGGCCTGCACGCCGTCGAAGGCGACCTCCACCACCAGTTCCGGGCGCACCGGCACCACCCCGTACGCGGCCTTCCGGTCGGGCGGCGCGGTGCCGGGCTCGGCCAGTTCCAGCAGCCGTTCGGTCTGCCAGCTGAGCAGCTGGTCGGTCAGGCCCTTGAAGGTCTTGCCGAGCATGACCAGGCTGCCCGTGGCCGGGTCCCGGGCGCCCAGGTGGAGGTTGGACAGCCAGCCGCGGCGGCGGCCGTGACCCCACTCGGCCGCGAGCACCACCAGGTCGAGGGTGTGCCGCGGCTTCACCTTGATCCACTCGCTGCCCCGGCGGCCAGCGGCATACCCGCCGGTCAGCGACTTCACCAGGACGCCCTCGTGGCCGCGGGCCACCGCGTCAGCGAAGAACGCCTCCGCGGCCGCCAGGTCCGCCGTTTCCAGCCGCGGGATCAGCAGGGCGGGCGGCAGCACCCGGGCCAGCCGCGCGTGCCGCTCACCGGCGGGCTCGTCCACCAGATCAGTGCCGTCCACGTGCAGCAGATCGAAGAAGAACGGGGTGAGCGGGATCTCCGCGCGCTGCCCGGCCACGTCCGCCTGGCTGGCCACCCGGCCCGAGGTAACCTGGAACGGGCGGGGGCGGCCGTCCGGCCGCAGCGCGACCGCCTCCCCGTCCAGCACCACCGTCCGCACGTCCAGGGCGAGCACCGCCTCGGTGATCTCCGGGACCCGGGCGGTGATGTCGTCCAGGGTCCTGGTGAACACGGCGACGTCGGCGCCGTCCCGGTGCACCTGCACCCGGATGCCGTCGATCTTCCACTCCAGCGCGGCCGGTGACAGCCGCCCAAACGCGGCCTGCACGCTGCTGGCGGAGGAGGCGAGCATCGGCCGCAGCGGCCGCCCCACCTGCAGCCCGAACGACCGCAGCGCCGCCAGCGCGCGGTCAGCCGCGGGCCCGGCGGCGGCGGCGCCGGCCGGCCAGGCCGCGGTCAGGCCGGCCTGCGCCACCGCGGGCAGCGACCCGCCGAGCAGATGGGCACGGCGGACCTCGGCCGCGGGCACGCCGGCGGCCCGGGCGACCGCTTCCAGCATCACGCCTTCCTGCGCCCCCTGGTGGAGGTCACCGGCCAGCAGCCGGACGAGGAAGCCGCGCTCGTCCACGGTGGCGCGGCGGAACAGGTCGGTCAGCAGCTTCCGGCGGGCCGCCTGGCTGCCGGCACCGCTCACCGCGCCGATGGTGGCGAAGACCTCGTCGGTCTCCGCGACTGTCAGCGCGGATCCTGCCGGGCGCGCCGCGGCCTGCCCGGCCGCCGCGTCCGCCTCCCTGAGCAGGCCGGTCAGGGCTGCGTAGCCGACCCCGATCTGACGCTGGCGCAGCTCGCCGGACAGGAACGCCACCACGACCGGGATCTCGTCCGCACCCGCCCGCCGCAGCAAGGCCGCGAGCTGGTCTATCTTGGCCCGGCGGCCCGGCAGCCCGGTGACCGCCTCCGAGGTCCCCACCACGTCCCCGAGCAGCACACAGCCCATTGTGCCCACTGCCGCCGACGCTGTTGCCCCGGGGCGGGATGCGGCAAGCACCCACCTTTGTTACTTTTAGGTAAGTTGATGGGGATAGGGCCGAACTTACTTGACTGCGGCGGTTACCGAACGGTAACTTTCCGTCCCACGGATCGGCCCACTGCTTCCCCTGGCGCCGCTCCTCACACCCGGTCATAGGTGCGAGCAGCCCTGAACCCGCTGACTGCCCGCGCCACACAGAAAGTGGCAGGAACCCGCTATGGCCTCCTCTGACAGCATTCCCCCGCACGCCCCCGGCCGCCCGCAGGGCCGGATCCGCTGGCGCCGCTTCGCCCTGTTACTGCTGCCCTCCCTGGGCGCCGTCGGCGCCCTGATCGGCCTGACGGCCAGCGGCGTGCTCGCCAGCTCCATCTCAGTTTCCGGCCAGGCCTTCACCGTCAAAGCCAGCCAGCTGAAAGGCAGCGGCTTCGCCCAGTACGGGTCGATCCTGCAGACGGCCGCCGGTCCCAAACCGGTCGCGGTGTCCGTGATCCAGGGCGCCGACCTGACGAACCTGTGCCAGAGCGTCACCACCCCCACGCCCGTCGGGGACGTCACGCTGCGGCTGACCGCAGGTGACAACGGCACCGCCACCCACGCCGACAACATGGTGGTCGCGGCTGACCGCCTCTCCGGCGATGCCACCTTCCACAGCATCGTGATCGGCCAGGACGCCGGGCAGCTCGGCGTGGGCGGCGGCACCGTGCCAGCCCCCCAGCCGGGCGGGTTCGGCCAGATGGCCAGTGACGTCACCATCAACAACCTCAACCAGAACACCTGGCTGACCACGGCAGGCACGTTCACGCTGCCCAACCTCAGCCTGAGCTTCGGCAAGCCCTGCTGACACCCCCACCGGCCGCGGCCACGGATGGCGTGGTCCCCGCCCGGGCTCAAGCCCGGGCGGGCTGCGGCCCGGGGCACCAACTCCACGGATCCCTTCATGAACCCTGAGCCATTCCCGCATGGCCACGTTCTGGATGACGGGACGGGGCCCGGTGCGGCTGACAGTGCCCCGGCCACTGGTGAGCCAGGGCCGGACGGCGCCGCCGTGACGAGTGCCGGCCCTGGCCGGCGCGAGGCAGGCACGCCGCGGCGCGCGCGCCTGCGCTTCCGCGCCTGGCGGCGCAGCCGCCCGTTCTGGGGCGGCCTGCTGCTCATCCTGGCGGGCACCGAGATCCTGCTGCTCCCGCTGTACAGCCTGCTGGCCCACAGCGCCTTCAAGGTCGTCATCTACATCGGCATCGGCGGCGTCTTCGGCGTGCTGATCGGCGGGCTGCTGATCGCGTGCGGCCTGCTCGCCTGGTTCCACCCGGTCCAGCGGATCTTCTACGGCATCACCGGGGTGCTGCTGTCGATCGCCTCGTTCCCCGCGACCAACCTGGGCGGTTTCTTCCTGGGCATGCTGTGCGGGGTGTTCGGCGCCTCGATGGTCTTCGCCTGGTCGCCGGTCCAGCCCCAGGATGCGGGGCGGCACCGGCACGGGGATCCCCGAAGCGAGGCCGCCGGCATCGGCGACGTGCTTTCGGGACCGGGCCCTGATCGGCCACCCCGGCGAGGGCGGCTGCTGGCTCTCCCGGTCGTGCCCCTGCTGCTGGCCGGGACGCTGGCACCGGGGCAGGCGCCCGCACTGGCCCGGCAGGCGGCCCCGGCCGGGAGCAGTTGCCTGCTGCCCAGCATCCTGTCGTTCCTGTGCCCGCCAGCGTCGCCGTCACCAGCGGCGGCTGCGGCGTCCCCGTCCGCCAGCCTGGCGGGCACGGCCACCCCGGCGGTCAGCCCGTCGCCGTCTGTCAGCCCGTCCCCCGACCCGTCCCCGTCTCCTTCTGGCAGCGGGCCGGCCACGCCGTCGCCGAGCCCGTCGGTGAACCCGAATGCGCACAAGCGGGCCAGCGCTGCGCCGGCGCTGGTGGCGGCGGCGCAGCCGGCCACGCTGACTGCCGGGTCGGCGCTGATGGCGGGGTTGTCCTATGACGGGGTGGCTACCCTGCCGACCGCGGACGGGCCGCAGCAGATGCTCAAGTTCAGCATGAGCTCGCTGACCCTGTCCGGCGGGATCGTGCTGACCGTCGGCGGGAACGGGCACTCCATGGTCACCCGCAACTCCAGCGTGCACTTCACCGGCAACGTGGTCCTGTACGCCACCAGGCTGTCCGGGGACCTGCTGGGCATCCCGCTGAGCTTCAGCCCGCAGAATCCACCGCCGCTGGTGCTGCCGCTGATGCAGTTCACCAACGTGGTCACCAAGCAGCCGCTCACCTCGGCAGACGCGATGGACGCCAGCGGCCTGGACATCACCGGCTGACCAGCCTGCGGCGGGTGCAATGCAGCTGGCCGGTATTTTCGGCGCCGGTCGATACGGACATTCAGGCCTTAACCTGTCAAGAATTAGACCTTCCTGTGATGTGACCTTTGGCCCTAGGCCGCCATATTTGCCTGCCGATAACTTCGCATCGTCTTCAAGGACTCCGCAGATGTGACGCGGTGTAACTGAATTGGTTACCAGGTGCGAGCAGCTGCCCGCTGTCTGCCCGCGCCACCAGGGGAAGTGGCAGGGAAGTCCAATGGCATATTCAGGGAGCACGCCCCCGCAAGCGCAGCCTGTCCAGGGCAAGGTCCGCTGGCGCCGTTTCGCGGTGATGCTGGTGCCCTCCGCCGCCATTGCCGCCGTTCTGATCGGGCTCACCGCCACCGGCGTGCTCGCGGCGAGCATCTCGGTGTCAGGGCAGCAGTTCGTCGTCGCCGCCAGCGAACTGGACGGGACCAACTTCTCCCAGTACGGCGGGCTCATCCAGCCGGCGGGCAAGGGCCCGACACCCGTGGTGGTGTCGGTGATGGACAGCGCCAAGCTGCACAACCTGTGCCAGAGCGTCAGCGCCGGCCCCATCAACCTGGTGCTCACCGCGGGCGGCGGCGGCAATCCCGCGTCGGCGAGCAACCTGGTGGTGGACGCCGCGGGCCAGACGGCCACCAACGCGACCTTCCACAACATCAGCATCGGCCAGAACGCCACCCAGCTGAACGGGTCCGGCTTCCCTGACCCGACGCCGGGGGGCTTCGGGCAGATGGCCGACTCGGTCGTCATCACCAACCTGCACCAGGACACCTGGTACACGACAGCGGGCACGTTCACCCTGCCCGGGCTCAACCTCCACTTCGGCGGTTCCTGCCCGTAACGGGTACCCGCCTGTCCCCGAGCACGGTGTGGTCTCCGCCGGATTAGCGCGGCGGAGACCCGCCCTGAGCAGAATGCAGCCGCCCCATGCATCCTGAACCACCTGAGCATGCCAGCGTTCCCGGCGAGGACACGGGCCCGGGAGCTGAGGACGCCACCCGCCCGGACCTTCGAGACCCGGGCCGCCCGCCCCCGGATCAGCGCCAGGGCGGCAGCGGAAGCGGCCCGCCGGGCGCCTTCCGCCGCGGCCGGGCCAGCTTCCGCGCCTGGCGGCGCAGCCGCCCGTTCTGGGGCGGCCTGCTGCTCGTCCTGGCGGGCCTGGAACTGCTGCTGATCCCGGTCGGGAGCCTGCTCCTGCACGGCGCCGTCAAGATCGTCATCTACATCGGCATCGGCGGCGTCTTCGGGGTCGTCTTCGGCTGCGTGGTGGCGGCCTGCGGGCTGCTGGCCTGGTTCCACCCGGCACAGCGGGTGTTCTACGCGGTCGTCGGCGTCGTGCTGGCACTCGCCTCGTTCGTTGCCACCAACCTGGGCGGCTTCTTCCTCGGGATGCTGCTGGGCGTGGTCGGTGCGTCGCTCGTCTTCGGCTGGACACCGGTGACCCCGGAGGACCGCGGCCGGCACCGGACCCGGAGGGTGCGGGAGCCGTCAGATGGCCTTGGCGTCGTGCTGGGTGAGCCAGCGGCCGGCACGGTTCCGGGCGGCGACTCCCCGGCAGCTGCGGGGCCGGAAACGCCGCCGGGAGCGGACCGGGCAGATGCTGGCGATCCCGGCCGCCGCGGGGCCGGAGGGCCGGGCGCATGGGCGTAGGGAGCACCGGCCTGCTGGCCCTCCCGGCTGTGCCTTTGCTGGTGCTCGCCGGGGTGCTGGCCGGGGGCCAGGCGCCTGTCACTGTGTCCCCGGCAGCCGGCCCGGCCGCCGCGGCCACGGCCAGCCCTGCGGTGAGCCCGTCGCCGTCCGTTAGCCCGTCCCCAGATCCGTCGCCGTCTGTCAGCCCGTCCCCGGACCCGTCCCCGTCACCTTCGGGCAGCGGCTCGCCGTCGCCGAGCCCGTCGGTGAACCCGAATGCGAACAAGCGGGCCAGCGCTGCGCCGGCGCTGGTGGCGGCGTCGTCATCGGCTACCCTCACGGCCGGGTCGGCGGTGATGGTGGGGTTGTCTTATGACGGGGTGGCCACCGTGCCGACCGCGGGCGGCTCGCAGCAGATGCTCAAGTTCAGCATGAGCTCGCTGACCCTGTCCGGCGGGATCGTGCTGACCGTGGATGTGAACGGGCACTCCATGGTGACCCGCAACACCAGCGTGCACTTCAGCGGCAACGTGGTCCTGTACGCCACCAGGCTGTCCGGGGACCTGCTCGGCATCCCGCTGAGCTTCACCCCCAGCAGCCCGCCGCCGCTGGTGCTGCCGATCATGCAGTTCACCAACGTGGTCACCCAGCAGCCGCTCACCGCGGCAGACACGATGGACGCCGGCGGCCTGGACATGACCGGCTGACCCGCCCTGCCGCAGGCCCGTTCAGCAAAAAGAACGCCCGCCGGGCAGGGAACCGTGGTCCCCGGCCCGGCGGGCACCGGTGGGTCAGGAGATCAGGACGTCCGGACCTGGCCGTTGACATCCGCGGCAGCGGTGTCGCCAGCCGTCTCGCTGCTGGTACCGGCGGGCGTGCTGGCAGCCGGGGCCTCCTGGCCCAGGTTCGCACCAGCCTGCCCGCGCCGGTTCAGCAGGAAGACGGCAGCCCCGCCCCCCGCGGCCAGCACCGCGGCGCCGGCAGCCAGCACCGGCCAGCGGGACCGGCGTGACCGCGCCGGCTCCACCCGCCGCGCAGCCCGCCGCAGCATGCCCGCGACACCGGGCGCGACCCGCTCCTGCACGGCCACGCCGGCCCGGTCCAGCCGGGGCGCGGCCCACGCACGCGCGTGGCGGGTACCCTGCGCCGCGCTCATGCGAGCGCTTTCCGCGAGGGGGGTGAACTGGGCCGCGGTGTCGCTCGCGCGACGCCGCGCGCCCGCAGCTACGACCCTGGCCCTGGCCGCCTTCTCCGCAGCCCGGGCCCTGGCCGCCTTTGCCGCGGCTCGCGTGCTGGCCCTGGTGCCCTGATTCCTACTCATGAGGGACACGGTTAGACCTCCCCTGATCTGTTCCCCTTGAGTGCCTTCCCCCCGCCGGGCCGCTCAACCGCAGGCGCCGGAGATCGCCGCCCGTGCAGGGACATACGAGGATGCAGGTGCGGCGGCGGGCCAGGTGAATGCCGCGCTCCGGGCTGTGCCGTGCGAGGATGCCGGGATGACCACGCTCACAGCCACGATGCATACCAGTCAGGGGACGATCAAGATCCGGCTGTTCCCCGACCACGCTCCCAAGACGGTGCGCAACTTCACCGAGCTCGCCCGCGGCGAGCGGGAGTGGACCGACCCGCGCACCCGGCAGGCCACCACCGCCAGGCTCTACGACGGGACGATCTTCCACCGGGTCATCCCGAACTTCATGATCCAGGGCGGGGATCCGCTGGGCACCGGCACGGGCGGCCCCGGCTACCAGTTCGCCGACGAGTTCCACCCCGACCTGCGGTTCGACCGCCCGGGCCTGCTGGCGATGGCCAACGCGGGCCCCGGCACGAACGGCTGCCAGTTCTTCATCACCACCGTGCCCACCCCCCACCTCAACAACCGCCACACCATCTTCGGCGAGGTCATCGAGGGCCAGGACGTGGTGGAGGCCATCAGCCGGGCGGAGACCGACCGGCGGGACCGCCCGGTCAAGGATGTCGTGCTGGAGTCGGTCGAGATCGAGGGCGGTAACGGCGCCGCGGCTCCGTAAGCTGGCAGGTATGGACACCAGCCCTGCACCGGGCACGGATGGCACCGGGGAAGTCCAGACCTGCTTCCGCCATCCGGACCGGCAGACCTACCTGTCGTGCACCCGGTGCGGCCGCCCCGCCTGCCCCGACTGCCTGCGGCCTGCACCGGTCGGGCAGCAGTGCGTGGAATGCATCCGGGACGGCAGCCGGGGTGCCCGCCGGGCGACGGCGCCGTTCGGCGGCAGGCCGGTGTCGGCGCCGGTCGTCACCTGGGTGCTGATCGGCCTCAACGTCGCCTTCTACATCGCCGAGTGGGTGAGTCTGCAGGTCGTGTCCGACCTGGAGATGGTGGGCGCGGGAGTCGCGCACGGCCAGCCGTACCGGCTGATCACCGCGGCGTTCCTGCACGAGCCCCGGCTGTACGGCTTCGGGCCCGCGCACATCATCTTCAACATGTGGGCGCTCTACCTCGTCGGCCCGTCGCTGGAGCGGCTGCTCGGGCATGCCCGCTACCTGGCCCTGTACCTGCTCAGCGCCCTCGGCGGGTCGATCCTCTTCTACCTGGTGGCCCCGGCGGGTGCCCAGTCGCTGGGCGCGTCCGGAGCCATCTTCGGGCTGTTCGGCGCCTACTTCGTGGTCGCCCGGCGGCTCCGGGTGGACGCCCGCGGGGTCGTCGCCCTGATCGTGATCAACCTTGTGATCACCTTCGTCCTGCCGAACATCGCCTGGGAGGCCCATGTCGGCGGACTGATCACGGGCGGGCTGATCGCCGCCGCCTATGTGTACGCCCCCCGCCGGCAGCGGGCACTGGTGCAGATCGGGGCCACGGTGGCGATGGCGGCGCTGCTGGCCGCGGCCGTGCTGGTACGCGACAGCCAGCTCGCGGCCGTCGCGCTGGGATAAGGCCTTCCTCCGGGCCCTCGCTCGCCTCCGGGCCGCTCGAGCCCGCCGTCTTCCCTCCTCGCGCCGGCTCCTCCGCCGCCTCGCTCGTCAGTCCAGACGGCGGCGCGGCCCTTTGGCTCGCTCGGGCTGGCTTAACGCCACTGGGTGGCGAGGGCGACCCCGGCGATGATGAGCGTGAACCCGCCCGCCAGGTTCCACGGGCCCAGCGCGCTCAGGCCCGGGAGGCTGCTGCCGGTGATGTAGAACAGCGCGATCCAGATCAGCCCGAGCACCAGGCAGGCGATCATGGTCGGGGCGAGCCAGGGCGGGCTGACTTTCGACTTGGCCGACCGCGGCGGCGGCGTGTAGACCGCCTTGTTTCTCACTCGGGACTTGGGCACGGTTTTCTCCTGGTCCGATCGCGGCCCGGCCGCCGATGGTGACACGACGGGGCCCGGCGTCGCTGACAGGGTAGTTGCTTCAGCAGCCGCGGGCGAGCGTGCCGGGGGACACGGACCTGGGGCCAGGAGAACCGGACGATACGGACGGCTAGGTCGAAATGTCCCTCAAGCATCACAAGTATGGGTACATCACCCACAGTGGCACCCTAGATGCCCGGAGTACCCGGAAGCACTCTGTCATAGGGCTTGCGCGCTAAGTTACGACAGAGTAACGTACTCGCGAGTAGCCAGCCATTTCTCTGCCAAATGAGCAGGTCAAAGCCTTGATCGCGCTCCGTAACGGCATGGAGGGCCGCTCCGGACGGCACGAAGATCGGCTGTCCCTCTTGACCGCAAAGCCCCTTTTGGTCAACACTAACGAGACGTAGCGTGACCGAGTAATTACAAAACGGAGATTTTCCCGGATCCCGCCGGTAGGCTTCCTGATCGGTAACAAGATCCGGAACAGCCGCTTTCGTACAGGAGTGCACCGAATGTCCGATATCCCCAGCGGGTCCTCCCCGGCGTTCGCCCGGCGGCTCCGCCGGTCGTTCACCGGCCTGGGGGAGCTCAGCCTCCTGTTCGGCTCGGCATTAATAGGGTCCTTCCGGCGGCCGTTCTACTGGCAGGAGTTCCTGGAGCAGTGCCGCACCGTGCTGTTCTCGAACTTCGTGCCGATCCTGCTGACCGGGACCGGGCTGGGGTTCTTCGTCTCCATCGAGGCCGGGCAGTTCTTCAAGGCCTTCTCCAGCCTCTACCGGCTGGGCGGCTTCGAGGTGATGTCCAACATCCGTGAGCTCAGCCCGGTGGCGACCGGGCTGATGGTGGCGGGGGTGAGCGGCACCGCCATCGTCGCCGATCTCGGCGCCCGCCAGGTGCGCAACGAACTGGACGCGCTCAGCGTCATGGGCCTGTCCAACGTCCTGTTCATCGTCACCCCGCGGGCGCTGGCGCTGATGCTCATGACCGCGCTCTACAACCTGCCGATGATCGGCTTCATGATGGCCTCCGGCTTTCTGGCCGGCCACCTGCTGCTGGGGGTCAACACCGGCGGGTACCTGGCCAGCTTCTGGAGCCAGGGCACCGTCGTGGACGTGGTCAGCGGCGAGGTCAAATGCGTGCTCTTCGGCGCCATCGTGGCCGCCATCTGCATCTACAAGGGGGTCACAGCCAAAGGCGGGGCCGAGGGTGTGGCCAAAGCGGTCCACTCAGGAGTGGTCTGGTGCTTCGTCAGCATTTCCGTCTTCGAATACCTCTTCACGCCGACCGTGCTGGCGCTGTTCCACAGCCAGCTGACCCTGCGGTGACGTGATGGCTACCGACACCTCGCCCGCCGAGACCGGCCTCGCGCGCAGCGCGAGCCAGGTCTTCGCCCCGTTCGACCACCTCGGGGCCATCCTCGCCTTCGCGGCCCGCGGGTTCGCCGGCGTCCCGCGCTCGATGAAGTACATGCGGGAGATCTGGTGGTACGCCGCCTTCCTGGCCATCGGGTCCACCCCGGTCGCACTGGCCATCACCTACATCAGCGGGTCGGAATGCTCGGTCGAGGGCTACTACTCGCTGGTGCAGCTGGGCGGCGCCCAGTCGCTGGTCGGCATCTTCAATGCCCTGTGCGACACCCGCGAGATCACGCCGCTGTTCTTCGGGTTCGCCATCGGCGCCAAGGTGGGCTGCGGCATCGTGGCCGAACTGGGGACCATGCGCATCAACCAGGAGATCGACGCCCTGGAGACGATGGGCATCCCGTCGGTCGTGTACCTGGTCTCCACCCGGTTCGTGGCATCACTCATCGTGCTGCCGCTGATGTACGTGTTCGCGCTGGACGCCAGCTACATCGCGAGCTGGGTGGTGCAGCGGTTCCAGTTCGGCGGCCAGGTCTCGGCGGGCGTCTACTTCGACTACTTCTGGCGCTTCGCGAACCTGCACGACCTCGGCTTCTCGATCATCAAGGCGGTTGTCTTCGCGGCCATCATCATCGTCGTCGCCGTGTACCAGGGCTACCACGCCCGCGGCGGGGCGGTCGGGATCGGCCGCGCGGTGGCCCGGACCATGGCCATCAGCCTGGTCCTGGTCGTGATCTTCAACGCAGGCATGACCGAGCTGTTCTGGGGCCACAACCCGAACTTCCCGATACCCACCTAGCCCAGGCAGGAAAGACGAGAGATGGCACTGTTCGTGCGCGACGCCCCACGCCCCGTCGCCCAGCCGGAATCAGCGGTGGTGACGTGCCGGGGAGTGGAGAAAGCCTTCGGCCGGCACAAGGTACTCGACGGGGTGACCTGTGACATCCCGCGCGGTCAGGTGACCGTGATCATGGGCCCGTCCGGCACCGGCAAGTCGGTGCTGCTGAGCCACTTCGTCGGCCTGCTGCTGCCGGACGCCGGCGAGGTGATCGTCAACCGGTTCAGCGTGCCCGACCTGAACGAGAAGGAACTGCTGGCGCTGCGCCGGCAGGTCGGCATGCTGTTCCAGGACGGCGCCCTGTTCTCCTCCATGAACCTGTACGACAACGTGGCGTTCCCGCTCCGCCAGCACACCAGGATGGGCGAGCGGCAGATCCGCGAGATCGTGATGGCCCGGCTGGAGGAGGTCGGCCTGGCCGGCGCCGAGCAGCGGATGCCCAACGAGCTCTCCGGCGGCATGCGCAAGCGCGCCGGGTTCGCCCGCGCCCTGGTGCTGGAGCCGAAGATCCTGCTGTGCGACGAGCCGGACTCCGGCCTGGACCCCGTCCGCACCGCCCTGCTCTGCCAGCTCATCAAGGACGTGCAGCAGCGGCACAACTGCAGCGCCGTCATCATCAGTCACGACATCAAGGCGGTGTTCGAGATCGCCGACTACGTCATCCTCCTGCACCGCGGCCGGGTGGTGGAGCAGGGCAGCAAGGAGCAGCTGCGGCGCTCGGCGAACCACTTCACCCGGCAGTTCCTGGAGGGGGCGGCGCAGGGGCCGCTCCGGATGGACTGATGAGCATCCGCGACGCCGGGCGGCGCCCGGACATGTCCAGCCGCACCGCAGCCAACGGCAACGGGCGCGGTGGCGAGTTCGACCGGATGCTGGACGGCGGCCGGCCCCAGCGGCCGTCCGTGCGCCAGGGCCTGAGCAGGCTGATGGTCGCGGCTATCATCGCGGTGCTGCTGCTCACCGTGATCCTCACCCAGCGCCTGCTGGCCCCCGCCAGCTACCTGGTGCGCATCCCGACCGCCGACGCCAGCGGCATCTTCGCCGGCAGCGACGTCACGATCGCGGGCGTCAACGCTGGCACCGTGCGCAGCGTCTCGCTGGCCCCGAACGGCGACGCCGTGATCACGGCCGCCCTCGACCCCTCGTTCGCGCCCATGCATACCAGCGCCACCGCCCAGCTGCGCCCCAAGAGCCTGCTCGGTGAGATGTACGTGTCGCTGGACCCGGGCACCCGCGGGCCGACCCTGCCCTCGGGCGCGACGCTGTCCCGGCTCCAGGTCAACCGGTCCACCGACCTGCAGCAGGTCTTCAACATGTTCGACCAGCCGACCCGCTCGAAGCTGCAGACCCTCGTCGATGAGCTCGGCGGCGGCGTGGCCGGCCGCGGCGACCAGCTCAACCAGGCCATCCCGGCCGGCAGCCACGACATCGCCGACCTGTCGAAGATCACGTCCACGCTGAACGCCAGGAGCGCGGAGCTGCAGTCCGTGCTGGGTACGCTCAACACGGTCACCACCGAGCTGGCCCGCAGCGACCGGCGCAAGCAGCTCGGCGTGCTGATCCAGAGCACCCAGCAGCTGATGGCCAACCTGCGCGGCCAGCAGGCGCAGCTCCAGCGGGCGGTGGTCACCGCCGACGCCGCGCTCGGCAACCTGCACCAGGGCCTGCAGGGCACCGCCCCCGCGCTGGGCACCATCGCCGCCACCCTGCCCGCGACGGTGTCGGCCGGCAACCGGCTGCTCGCGCCGCTGGCGACCGGCGCCAACACCCTCATGCCGCAGCTGAACAACCTCATCAAGGGCATCCAGGCCGGGCCGTCGGTGTTCGGCGGCCGGGACGCCAGCGGCTACGCGACCCGCATCTCGCTGGTGCTGGGCTGCGGCAGCATCAGCGTGTGCTCGCAGCTGACCGGCCCGCTGTCCAGCATCCCCGGGCTGGGCAGCGTGCCCGGGGTGGGCACCGGGCTGCCGAACCCGAACCTGGGGCTCCCGGGATCGTCCCCGTCCTCGTCGTCGTCCGGTGGCTCCGGCAAGGGCGGCTCCGGCGGCGGCATCCTCGGGTTCCTGCTGGGAGGCAAGCAGTGAGAAGCCGCTGGAACCTGCCCATCTTCGCCGGCTACGCCGCGGCCGCCGTGGCGGTGCTCGGCTACCTGTTCCTGCACATGGGCGGCATGTTCACCTTCCAGCCCACCTACCAGCTGACCGCGGACTTCACCAACGCCAGCAACCTGGTGCCCGGTGACGACGTGACCGTCTCCGGGGTCACGGTGGGCCGGGTCGCCTCGGTCCAGCCCATCCAGGGCGGGGCCCAGGTGAACATGCAGATGCAGCAGCAGTACGCGCCGGTGTACCAGGACGCCCGCGCGATGGTCAAGATCAAGAACGTCCTCGACGAGTCCTACGTCGAGCTCTACCGCGGCAACGCCACCGCCGGCCCGCTGCCCGAGGGCGGCACCATCCCGCGCAGCCGCACGCTGACCCCGATCGAGCTGGCGCAGGTCCTCAACGTCCTCAACCCGGACACCCGGACCCAGCTGGCCTCGCTCGTGAACAACCTCGGGGCCTCCGTGCAGGGCCGGGGGCAGACCCTCAACGGCACGGCGGGGACGCTGAAGGTGACCGCCCAGGCGCTGGACGGCATCGCCCACGCCGTGGCCCACCAGCAGGTCAACCTCGGCTCGCTGATCACGACGCTCAGCAAGGTGCTGGCCACCCTGGCCGCCTGGCATCAGCAACTCCGGTCGCTGGTGTACGACTGGGACGGGGTCATGCGCGCGCTGGCCGCGCACGAACAGCAGCTGCAGGGCCTGGTCGTCAACGAGAACCAGGTGATGTCCATCCTCGACCAGGCGCTGGGCGGCAACGCCGGCTCGCTCAACAGCGCGATCCGCCAGACGCCGGAGCTGATCAACAACGCCAACGGCTACACCGGCAACGGCCAGGTCATCTTCGGCAAGCTCGCGAACAACGTGCAGCCGATCGACGAGCTCTTCTACGAGCTGGCCTCGGTGTTCAGCGCCACCGACAGCCAGGGCAACCACTATTGGCGGGTCTACCCGGTCAGCGGCGGCCTCGGCACCATCAGCACCCCGCTCATCGGCTCCGGCGGCAGCAAGGCCAAGGGCAGCAAGGGGCTGCCGCTGCTCCCGTCGGGCAGCAGCACCACGAAGGGCACGCCATGAGAATACGCAAGCGCGCCTTTGCCGACCTGATCCTCGTGGCCGCCTTCGCGGTGCTCTGCGTCGGCGGGCTCGGCTACCTGGCCAGGGGCATGGGCATGCCCATCCCCTTCACCCACCAGGGCTGGATACTCAAGGCCAGGTTCGTGCACGCCGAGGGCCTGGTCGCGCAGTCCGACGTCTACGAGAACGGCGTCCACGTGGGCCACGTCCTCGGCATCGCACCGGCCGGGACCCAGGGCGCCATCGTCACCATGCAGATGGACCCGGGGGTGGTCATCCGCCGGGACGTGAAGGCCTACGTGCAGCCCAAGACGTCGATCGGCGACACCTACGTCGGGCTGGTGCGCACGCCCTACTCCAGCGCACCGGTCGTCGGCAGCGGCTACGTGATCCCGCTCGCGCGCACCGGCCAGTCGGTCCAGCTCGACCAGATCCTCAACACCATGGACCCGGCCACCCGGGCCGCGGCCAGCCAGAACCTGCAGGAGCTCGGCATCGCGGTGAAGGGCCGCGCCGGCGACATCCACACCTCGGTGCCGCAGGTCAACCAGGTGGTGAGCAACCTGCAGCCGCTCGTGCAGGTCGCCGACGCCCGCCAGCAGGACCTGAACCAGATCCTGCTCCACCTCTCGGTCATCATGCGCACGCTGGCACAGGAGCAGCAGCAGGTCGGCCGGCTGGTCAGCAACGGCGACAGCGCCATGGGCGCGATCGCCGGCCGCGACCACGCGCTGGGCGGCACCGTCAGCCAGGGCAACCAGCTCCTGAATTCACTGCAGCGGATCCTGAACGGGCTGACGCCGGCTGACCGTGCCTCGCTGGCCAAGTCGCCGCCCACGATCAAGACAGGGCTGCAGCTGCTGGCCCAGCTCAACCCGGTCATCGACCGGCTGCTGCCGGAGATCCTGCTAGCCCAGATCAACTACCCGAACAACCAGAACGGCGTGGTCAGCGCCGGCTCGCAGGCCGTCGCCCGCGAGTGGATCTCCGCCTTCGCCCAGCACGACAGCAACGGCCACGCCATGCGGATGACCCCGATCCTCGGCCTGGGCAACGTCGGCCTGGGCTCACTGGGCAGCGGCGGCAGCTCGCCGTCAGTCCCGCAGATCCCGACCCACGACGCGGCCGGCGGCTCCATCCCGTCGGTCGCCCAGCTCCTCCTGGGGTTGTGATGACCAAGTCGCTCAGGTTCCTGCCGCTGGCGATCGTGCTGGCCCTGCTGCTGGTGGGCGCCCTGCTCGTGGTCCGGGGCGCCAGCTCCCCGTACACGGTGCGGGTGTACCTCCAGTCCGCGCAGCGCCTGGTGCCGGGCAACAACGTGGACATGGACGGCGTGCCGGTCGGGCACGTGACCGCGGTGCAGCTCGCGCCGGACAACGGCGCGGCCGGGGCCATCGTGACCATCGCGGTCAACGGCGCCAACGCGCCGCTGCGGCAGGGCACCCGGGCCATCGTCCGGCCGAACGGCGTGATCGGGGACATGTCGCTGAACCTGAGCCCGGTCCAGGGCGGCGCGGCCATCCCGTCCGGCGGCAGCATCCCGCTGGAAGACACCCAGGTCTCGGTCACCCTCGACCAGGTGACGAACGTGCTGACCGGGAAGACGCGGCAGGAGCTCAAGACGCTGATCCAGCAGGGCGGCGTGGCGCTGAAGGGCCAGGGGCCCGGGGTCAACCACGTGCTGGCGCAGCTGCCGCAGATCTCCGCCGACCTGGCCGGGACCACCGGCTCCCTCGACCAGCAGACGCAGCAGCTCAGCGACCTGGACGCGGAGTTCGCGCGGGTGGCCGGCATGATCTCCGGCGAGCACACGAGCCTGACCGGCGACATCGCCAACGGCGCCAATTTCCTCGGCACGCTGGCGCAGCACCAGGTCGCCCTGCGGCAGGAGCTGACGTCGGCGAACAGCTCGTTCAGCCAGGCGAACAGCGTGCTGACCGGCCGCACCCAGTCGGTGCGCCAGATCCTGGCGCAGATGCCCCACCTGCTCGACCTGCTGCGGGCGCTGCAGAGCCGCGCCGCCACCTCGGCTCAGATCATCAACCCCTGCATGCAGAACCTGCTCACCACGCTCAGTTATCTGGCCAGCGCTGACAACTACCGCCAGTCCGCAGGCGCGACCGACGGGGCTGGTTACATGCTCCGGGTCAACCCGCAGCTGGTCGGGCCGGAATCCGGCACGTTCTCGCCGCAGGCCGCCTGCACGGGAGGCCACGGCTGATGCGCCTGACCAACGGAAACGCCCACCGCGCCGGGATCATCCTGGTGACGGCCATCCTCTTGGTCGTGGTGGCCGCGGTGGGGATCAACATGAGTGCCGGGCTGCCGTTCAACATCAGCCTCGGCTTCCCGCCCAGCCACGACTACATCCTGTCCGCCGACTTCACCGACGCCAACGGCGTCACCCCGGGCGCCAACGTGCTCATGGCGGGTGCCCAGATCGGGCAGGTGACCGGGATCCGCATCGACCACAACCGCGCGGTGGTGACGATGCGGATCAGCCAGAAGTACGGGCCGCTGCACCGGGGCACCGTCGCGGCGATCCGCTACTCGACCCTGCTGGCGCAGAAGTACGTGGAGCTGACCCCCGCCTCCGGCACCGCGGCGCTGCCCAGCGGGACCACCATCCCCAGCAACGAGACGGTGACGCCGGTCGACTTCGACCAGATGCTGTCCAGCCTCGACGCCAGGACCCGGCAGCAGGTGCAGGTGCTGGTCCAGCAGCTCGGCGGGGGCATCACCGGTGAGCAGGCGGCCATCAACGCGCTGCTCGACCACCTGGCCGGGCTGAGCGAGCAGTCCCCGCCCGCCCTGGACACGTTCACGGCCCGCGATCCCCAGCTGTCGTCCATCCTGCGGAACCTGACCGTGGTCAGCGCCCGGCTGGCCGCCAGCCATCAGCAGCTGGGCGGGCTGGTGAACCAGACGTCGATGGTCACCGAGACGCTGGCCCGCAACGACACCAGCCTGGACGGCCTGCTGGTGCACCTGGCCAGCGTCAGCCAGGACACGAGCGCGACACTCAAGGGCAACCAGGCGAACCTGCGCAAGACCGTGAACACCCTCAGCCCGTTCCTGGTCCGGCTCACGCCGCAGCTCAGCACGACCGGCGGCTACCTGCAGCAGGGCGCGCCGACGCTGAAGGCCGAGATGACCCAGCTGATCCCCGAGGTGGTCAGCGCGATCTCCGGCCAGGATGCGGGCGGCAACTACCTCCGGCAGTACGTGGTCATCAACACCTGCTACGACTTCATGAGCAAGACCCGTGCCAAGCCGAAGGGCAACGGCCAGTGCCTGGCGCAGGTCAGCGGCCTGGGCGGGCAGGCCGGAGCGGGCGGGACCGGCGCCGGCAAGCGCAACCAGGCCCGCTGCAAGCAGGCGCCGGCCTCGGCGACCCCGCGGCCGTCCGCCAGTTCCTCACTGCCGCTCCCGCTGCCCTCGTCCTCGGCCAGCCCCTGCGCCAAGCCGCGGTCAGGCACCATGTCACCGGCACCTTCACCCAGCCCGTCGTCCGGCGGCCTGCTCGGGTCCATCTTCAGCTTCTTCGGAGGCGGGTCGTAATGCTGCGCAACCGTCTGGTCGGCCTGGCTGCGAGCGCCATCGGGCTGCTCGCCGTGCTGATGGTCTTCCACCCGCCCCGGTTCCCGTGGCAGCAGGTCTTCCACTTCCGCATTGAGTCGCCCGCGTTCAGCCAGCTGACCCCGGGCACCAGCGTGGACCTGGCCGGCAAGCAGGTCGGCCAGGTGGACAGCCTGACCATGGCGCACGGGCTGCCCATGCTCGACGTGACGATCGACGGCGCCGACGCGCACCTGCTGCACTCCGACGCCAGTGCCAGCATCCAGCCGCACGGGCTGCTCGGCACGCAGTTCATCCAGCTCGCCGGGGGCTCGCACGGGACGCTGCCCGAGAACGGCACCATCCCCGCCGCCAGGGTGCAGGTCGCGGTCACCCTCGACCAGGTGCTGAACGTGTTCCAGAACAGCGAGCGGCAGAACCTGCAGACGCTGATCGTGCAGCTCGGCACCGCCTCCGCGCACCGCGGCGCGGACGTCAACCAGACCCTGCGGGCGCTCAGCGACGCCAGCACGTCACTGTCGCAGGTGACCGGCACCGTGCACCGGCACGACCGCGCCCTGGCCTCGATCATCAACAGCTCCGAGCTGGTCAACCGCGGCCTGCAGTACTCGCCGCTGGCCGCCCAGATCAGGGACACCAACCAGGTGCTGGGCAGCCTGGCCAATGTGGACAGCTCGCTGGGCAGCGGGGTGGACCACACCGCGGCGGTGCTGTCCGACTTCAATGTGGTGCTCCAGGGCAACACCGGCAATCTGGGCTATACGATCAAGCATGCTCCGCAGGTGCTGGCCCAGCTGCGCACGCTGGCCGCCGAAGGAATCATCCTGCTCAAGGGCGTCAACCCCTCCCTGCCTGCCCTGATGACCTCCGTGGTGGAGGCCCAGTCGGCCTTCGGCGGCAACGACGCCAACGGGCATTTCGTGCGGGTCACGAGCGTGACCGGCACCTGCACCGTGGGCGTCAGCGCGGGCTGCTCCGGCGGGCCCGGAGTCGGCGGACCGCAGGTCACCGTGCCCGGAGCGCCCACGCCCAGCCCCGCCTCCAGCATCTCGGACCGCGGGCTCATGAACCTGCTCACCGGAGGTCACTGACATGACCGACGACGACGGGCGCCGGGGATGGTTCACCGGCGTCGAGGAACTAGCCGACCTGCCGGTGCGACCCCCCGCACCGCGCAGCGACAGCGACGTGCGGAGCACCCGGGGCGACCCCCGCCGCGGCTCCTTCCTCGACCGCGGTGCCTCTGGCGCGGGCGCCCTGGAGGACGTGACGGCCACCGGGGACATGCCCGCCATCAGGGACCTGGCCGGCCCGCCGGAGCCGAAGGCCGCCGCGGCCGCGCGCGACGTCACCCGCGCCGGGATGACCGTGGACGGTGACGACACGGACGGCGACGGCCTTGCGGAGGCCCCGGAGCAGGGCGGCCGGGGTGCGGCACGCCGCCGGACCCCCCGCCAGAGCGGCCGCCGGGCGGGGGGCCGCTGGCCGCTGGTCATGCTGCTGGTGGGGGTGCTGATCACGGCCGGCCTCGGGCTGGCCACCACCCGGCTGGTGACCGACGCGTCGGCCAGCCTGCTGATGGACACCAACTCGGCCGCCTATCACGACCAGGCCCAGTTCGCCCACCTGTTCGGCGCCGACCCGGTGGTGGCGCTGGCCCAGCCGGCCAGCGGGCAGCAGCTGCTCACGCCGAACCACATGGTCGGCCTGGCCCAGCTGGAAGGCGAGCTGGCCCGGATGCCGGGCGTGAACAAGGTCTACGGGCCGGGCACCCTGGTCAACACGTTCGCCACCCTGGTGACCCAGCGGGCGCTGCAGCTGTGCACCACCCAGGGAAACCAGGCCCGGACGCAGGCGCAGGCCGCCGCGAAGGCGCGGCACGCGTCGGCGGCCGCGCAGAGCAGCGCCGGCACCAAGGCGTTCACCACCGCCGTGAAGGCGTGCGCGCAGGGGCTCGCGGCCAAGTACCCGTCGCTGAGCCTGCCCGCCCTCAACAACCCCGCTTTCTACAACCAGCTGCTGCTCGAGTCCAACGGCTCGGTGCGGCCGTTCTGGCGGGCTGTGCTGCCCAGCAACTCCCGGGCGCTGCTCACCATCCGGCTGAAGCAGAACGCCTCGCTCGCCGACGTGACCGCGGTCCAGCAGGCCATCGCCCGCTCGGAGCTGGGCAAGAAGCAGCAGATCGTCACCTCGCAGACCGGGCAGCAGGCCAAGGTGCCGACCATGGCCGGCAACCTCACCGGCATGCGGTTCACGGTGTCCGGCACCCCCGTCCTCATGGCGTCGCTGGCCACCTCGGTCCGCGGCTCCCTGAAGTTCCTGCTGCCGGCCGCCCTGGCGGCCATGCTCGTGCTGACCCTGCTGGTGCTGCGGGTCCCGTTCCGGCTGCTGGCCGTGCTGCTGGCGGCGCTGGCCGGGGTGTGGACGGCCGGCGCGGCCGCGCTTCTGCACCTGCCGCTGACGCCTGCCACGCTCGCCGTGCTGCCGGTGGTGCTCGGCCTGGGCACTGACTATCTCCTGCAGAGCGTCAACCGGCTGGTGGAGGAGGAGGGCTCGCCCGGCGACCGGGTCCGGCAGATGGGCCGGGCCATCCTGCCGGCGACCGGCATCGCGGCGGCCGCGACCGCAGCGGGCGTGCTGGCCTTCTCGGTCTCCGGCATCCCGCTGGTCCGTCAGTTCGGGCTCTTCCTGGCCCTGGGCGTGGCCATGAGCTGGCTGGCCACCGCCATGATCGGCTTCCCGCTGCTGGCCCTGCTGGTGCGCCGGGCGCGGCCGAAGCCGCGGCAGGTGCCGAACTGGGGCTGGCTGGCCCGCCCGGCCCGGATCCCGGTCCTGCTGCTGGTCCCGCTCATCGTGGCGGGGGTGGCGGGCTGGGGCGCCCTCTCGCTGACCCGCATCCAGACCGACCCGACCAAGATGCTGCCGCCGGCGTCGGCTGCCGTGTCCGACGCCCGGTACGTGTCCGGGCAGATCGGCTACGCGGGCGAGCTGGACCTGGTGGTGACCGGGCCGGACGTCACCCGGCCGGACGTGGTGTCCTGGATGGGCGCCACCGCACAGCGGCTGTCTGGTCACGGCCTGAGCGCGGTCAACGGGCTGCCCGGCTTCCTGCTGGCGTTCAACTACGGCAAGGCGCCCAGCGAGCAGACCACCCGGGCCATCCTCACCCGGCTGCCCCGCTACTTCAGCCAGTCGGTGATCAGCCCGGACGGCCACACCGCCCTGATCACCTTCGGGCAGACCTCGGTCGCCTCACTCACCCAGGACACCCAGCTCATCAACCGGATCGGCCAGGTGACGGCCCACCCGCCCGCGGGATACCGGGCCTACCCGGCCGGCCTGGCGGTGGTGGCGGCGTCCGCGCTGCACGCGCTGCTGCGGGACCAGGTGCTGCTCAACCTGCTGGCCCTCGGGGTGGTGCTGGCCGTGCTGCTGGCGGCCTTCCGGCGGCCGCTGCTGGCGCTGCTGGGGGTGCTGCCGTCCGTGGTGGCGGCGGGCTGGGCGACCGGCGCCGAGTACCTGCTGCACATCCAGGCGACGCCCATCACCATCCTGCTCTCCGGCGTGGTGGTGGCCTTCGCCACCGAGTTCAGCGTGCTCTGGCTGTCCCGGTACCGGGACGAGCGGAGAGAGGGCGCCGAGCCCGGCGCGGCGGCGGAGGTGGCCAGCCGGCGGATCGGGCCGGCGATCGTGGCGGCCGCGCTCACGCTGATCGCCGGGTTCGCCGCGCTGACCCTGAGCCCGGTGCCGATGCTGCGCGGGTTCGGCATCTGGTGCGCTGCTGACCTGGCGCTGGCGACGGTGGCAGTGCTGCTGGTCCTGCCGCCGCTGACCCCCAAGGTCGCCCGCTGATTCTCCTGCCCGCGCTCCCGTGCTGAACTGACGCGGGGGCGCGGGCAGGGGCGCTCTCGGCTCCGTCGGGCCCCTTTGGGAGCCTTGCGCGGGGGCGGGGGGGGGGGGGGGACCC
>JBLMWU010000302.1:0-20664 GCA_050257395.1 Gemmatimonadota bacterium
GGGCTGGCCAACGGGCTGGCGAACCTGCACAACGCCCGCCGCGCTCACAGCCCGGTAGTGAACGTCGTCGGCGACCACACGAGCTGGCACCTGCCCTTCGACGCGCCGCTGACCTCCGACATCGCCGCCCTCGGCAGGACGGTCGGCGCACACCACGAGGTCCGCGGCCGTCTGGCGGTGACGCAGGCCACCTGGGCGGCGATCGACGACGCCGCCGGCCGGCGTGGTGTCTCCACGCTCGTGGTGCCCGCGGACTTCCTGGAGGAACCGGCGCCGGAAGCCCCGGCTGAGAGGTTGCCGCACCCGCCTGCCCGTCCCGGCGCCGGCGGTGACCGGATCGAGCGGACCGCCCGCCGCCTGCGGGAGGCCGGCTCCCGCGCCGTCCTGCTCCTGGGCGGCACCGCCCTGACGCGCCGCGGGCAGCGCGCCGCCGGGGACATCGCCGCGGCGACGGGAGCGGCCCTGTACAGCGAGACGTTTCCGGCACGCGCCGAACGCGGAGGCGGGCTGCCCGCCATCGACCGCCTGCCGTACTTCCCCGAGGCCGCCATGGCCAGGCTCGGGGACGCGGCCGCGGTCATCCTCGCCGGGGCTGACGAGCCGGTCGCCTACTTCGGTTACCGCGGGCTGCCGAGCCGGCTGGCGCCGGACGGGAGCGTGCACCAGCTCGCCGGTCCTGGCGACGACGCTGAGCAGGCACTCCTCGCGCTCGCCGAGAGCCTCGGACGCCCGGCCGCCGGGCAGCGCCCCGCGCCGGCTGCGGCACCGGGCATCCCCGGCGCCCCGCTGAATGGCGACACCGTGCTGACCGGGCAGTCCGCCGGCTCCGCCGTCGCGAGCTGGCTGCCGGAGCACGCCATCGTGTCCATCGAGGGCGGGACCTGCGGCTATCCCTTCTACACGGCCTCGGCCGGGACGGTGCCCCACACCGTGCTCACCAACACCGGCGGGGCCATCGGGCAGGGCCTGCCCGCCGCGCTCGGCGCGGCGATCGCCGCGCCGGACCGCCCGGTGATCGCCTTGCAGTCCGACGGCAGCGCCCTGTACACGGCGCAGGCGCTGTGGACGATGGCCCGGGAGTCGCTGAACGTCACGGTCCTCATCGCTGCCAACAACACCTACAACGTGCTGCGCACCGAACTGGCCCGGGGCTCCGGCGCCAGCCTGACCGCGCAGGCCGCCCGGCTCACCAGCCTCGGTGATCCCCCGATCGACTGGGAATCGCTCGCCCGCGGTTACGGTGTCGCCGCGGCCACCGTCGCTACCGTCGGTGAGCTGCACCAGGCCTTCACGGACTCGGTGAAAGCGGGCGGGCCGCACCTCATCCAGCTGGCGATGGCGCAGTCATGACACCAGACGCAGCCGGCAAGGTGGAGAAGTTCCTCGGCCAGCCACGCCACATGCTCATCGGCGGGCAGTGGGTCGAGGCCCGCTCCGGCGAGACAATCGAGTCGATCGACCCGGCTACCGGCCGGCCGCTCACATCGATCCCGCGCGGTGACGCCGGCGATGTGGACCGCGCCGTCGCCGCCGCCCGGGACGCCTTCGACAGCGGCCCGTGGCGCCGCCTCACGCCGCTGGAGCGCGGGCAGCTGCTGAGCCGCCTGGCGGACCTGATCGAGGCCAACGCCGACGAGCTCTCGCTGCTGGAGGCACGCGACAACGGCAAGCCGGTCCGGGTGGCCCTCGCCGTCGACGTGGCGGCCAGCGTGAAGCTGTTCCGCTACTTCGCGGGCTGGCCGAGCAAGTATGAGGGCAGCACCATCCCGGTCTCTCCCCGCGGCGGCCTGACCGTGCTCAACTACACGGTGCAGGAGCCCGTGGGCGTCGTGGGTGCGATCGTCCCGTGGAACTTCCCGATGTCCATGGCCTCCTGGAAACTCGCGCCGGCGCTGGCCACCGGCAACACGGTGGTGCTCAAGCCCGCCGAGGAGACGTCGCTGAGCACGCTGCGGCTCGCCGAACTGGTCCAGGAGGCAGGCTTCCCGGACGGCGTGCTCAACGTTGTCACCGGCACGGGAGCAGCCGCCGGCGCCGCCATCGCCGCGCACGACGGGATCGGCAAGGTCGCGTTCACCGGCTCCACCGAGGTCGGCCGGCTCATCGCCCAGGCGGCCACCGGCAACCTCAAGAAGGTCTCCCTGGAACTCGGCGGCAAGTCGCCGAACATCGTCCTCCCCGACGCTGACCCGGCGCAGGTCGCCGCCGCGGCGGCGGACGCGATCTTCTTCAACCAGGGCCAGACCTGCACCGCGGGGTCGCGCCTCTACGTGCACGCCAGCCTCTACGACGAGGTCATCGCCGAACTGGCCGGCATCGCCCAGCGGATCGTGGTCGGCCCGGGCACGGACCCGGCCACCGAACTGGGGCCGCTGGTGTCGGCCCGCCAGCTGCAGCGGGTGACCGGCTACATCACCGCCGGCCAGCAGGAAGGCGGCACGCTGGCGGCAGGCGGGGGACGGCCCCCCGGTCTGCCGGGGCACTGCCAGGACGGCTACTTCGTCCAGCCCACCGTCTTCGCCGGCACCGACCACTCCATGCAGGTGGTGCGCGAGGAGATCTTCGGCCCGGTCCTGACCGCCATGGCGTGGGACGACGTCGACGACCTGATCCGGAAGGCCAACGACACGCCGTACGGGCTGGCCGCCGGCATCTGGACCCGCGACCTCACGATGGCGCACCGCATCGCGGCAGCCATCCGGGCCGGGACCATCTGGATCAACTGCTACAACCTCACCGACCCGGCCTCGCCATTCGGCGGCTACAAGCAGTCCGGGTGGGGGCGGGAGATGGGCCGGCGGGCCCTCGACCTCTACACCGAAACCAAGAGCGTCTGGGTGAACCTCACGTGACGCGCACCGGCAGCACTGACTTCCCCGGAGGGACATCGTGGATCTTCAGCTCAGCGGGCGGATCGCCCTCGTCACGGGCGGCGGGCTGGGCATCGGCAAGGCCATCACCCGCGAGCTCGCCGCCGAGGGCGCCACGGTGGTCATAGCCGGACGGCGTCAGCACATCCTGGACGACACCGCCAAGGAGATCGAAGCGGGGACCGGCGGCCGGATCCTGCCCATAGCCGCGGACACCACCAGCACCGGGTCCGTCCGCGCCATGGTCGCAGCCGCTGCCGGTGAGCTCGGGCGCATCGACATCCTCGTCAACGGCGCCGCGGCGCCTTCCGGCCTCGTGCGCAGCGCGGTCGATGCCGCCGACCCGGAGTTGCTGCTGGCCGACCTGAACACCAAGGTCGTCGGTTACTTCCGCTGCGCGCAGGCGGTGGCTCCGCACATGAAGGAACGCCGCTTCGGCCGCATCGTCAACATCGGCGGGCTGACCGGCCGTTCCAGCCACGCGCTGTCCGGCATGCGCAACGTCGCCGTCGTCCACCTGACGAAGGCCCTGTCGGACCAGCTGGGGCCCGACGGCATCACCGTGAACTGCCTGCACCCAGGGGTGGTGGAGACCGAGCACATCCATGAGCTGTACGAAGCGGAAGCAGCCAAGCAGGGCACCACCCCGCAGCAGGTGCAGCAGGGCTTCATCGACCGGACGCCGATCCGCCGGGTGCTGACCCCGGAGGAGATCGGCCAGGCGGTCTGCTTCCTCTCCTCCCCGCTGGCGGGCGGCATCACCGGCGAGTCCCTCGGCATCGACGGCGGGCTGACCCGCGGCATCTTCCTGTGACCCCGGACCGGCAAAGGAGCAGCCACATGGACGGAACCATCCTGGTCGCAACCGCCAGCCAGGGCGTGCTGCGCAGCTCGGACGACGGCACGACCTGGCACCGCATCGGGCTCCATCAGGGCCTGGAATTCGACGCCGTCGTCCGCTGCCTGGCCGTCGACCCGCGCAACCCGCAGGTGATCTACGCCGGTGCGGACGTGGGCCTGGCGCGCAGCGACGACACCGGCGTGACGTGGCAGCGGATCGACTCACCGATGAACGGCTCGCACGTCTGGTCACTCACCATCGACCCCAGCGCCCCGGACTGCATGCTCGCCGGCACCGGTGCCCCGTCCCGCGCCGCCATCTTCCGCACCACCGACGGGGGCGCGACCTGGGACCGGCTGCCGCCGCAGCTCCCCGAGTCGTGCGCCGGGGTGAGCCGGCCCCGCATCCTCACCACCGCCTGGGACCACGTCGACGGCAAGACCGCGTGGTTCGGGGTCGAGGAGGGCGGGCTGTGGCGCAGCCGGGACCGCGGCGACACCTGGGAACGCATCGACGGCACCCCGCGGTCGCTGCCGCATGGCGTGACCAACTCCGATATCCACTGCATCGCGGTGCTGGACGGGCCGCCGAAGACGATCGTGGTCGCCGTCGTCAACGCGCTGTTCGTCAGCCAGGACGACGGGGAGACCTGGACCCGCCAGGGCACCCGCGAGGCGTACGGCATCTACTACACCCGCCTGGTCACCCGCCTGCCGGACAGCGATGACCTGCTGCTCGGCATCGGCGACGGCACCCCCGGCACCATGACCCGGATCTTCCGCTCCACCGACCTGGCCCAGACCTGGACCGAATCCAGCCTGGACACCCCGGCGAACTCCACCACCTGGGCTTTCGCCGTCCACCCCGCCGACCCGGCGCTGGTCTTCGCCGGCACCAAGTACGGCCATCTGTTCCGGTCCCCCGATGCCGGGCGCACCTGGGCCAAGGAATGGCGCGAGTTCCCCGAAATCACCGACGTGGCGTGGACCCCGGCCGTGGCTGCCGCCCCCGCCGCCCACCACTAAGGAGGCAGTCGTGACACACGAAGTCACCGCCGCGGGCGCGGACGGCGCCGCCCGCATAAGGCCGCGGGTACGGCGCACCCACCTGTCCTTGTTCGTCCGCGACCCCGAGGCATCGGCGCGGTGGTACGAGGACGTCCTCGGAATGGAAGTCACCGGCCGGGGGCCGCAGTGGGTGTTCCTGTCCTACGGGCGCAAGCACCATGACATCGCGCTGATCCGCGCCGATGAGGGGGCGGAGCGCGGCGGCCTGGGACTGCAGCACTACGGCCTGGAGGTCGAAGGCGACCTGGAAGAGCTGCGCCGCCTCTACGGGATGCTGATCACCAAAGATGTGCCGGTGGTCAAGACGACCGACCACAAGGTCGGCTACGGCGTCTACTTCACCGACCCGGACGGCAACCGGTTCGAGTTCTTCTGCGAGACAGTGCACGACGACGAAGAAGCCAAGCGGCTGATCGGCAAGTACAACGCACCCAGCGTGCCCGTCGAGATGGACCCACTATGGACCTGACCACGCAAGCCGCCGGCCTGCACGAGGCCAACTTCGCCGGCTACCACATCCGCAAGTGGTTCACCTATGCCGAAGAGACCCTGGCCACGGAGACAGGCGCCGCGGCCGACGGCGATCCGGTGCGGAAGATCGTCATTGCCGCCGCTATCCGCAACCCGTACGCGGGCCGGTTCAGCGACGATCTCGGTGCCATTGTCGACGGCTCGGGCAAGCTCGGCGAGGAGTTCGGCCGGCGCGTGATCGCGGCGGCCGCCGGGCAGCCGATCGAGAGCTACGGCAAGGCCTGCCTGGTCGGCCTGAACGGCGAATACGAGCACGGCAACGCCTTCCTCACCCAGACGTTCGCCGACCCCGTCCGCCAGGCGGTCGGCGGCGGCAAGGCCTGGGTACCGTCAACGGGCAAACGCGGCGCGCCCGGCACGAGCATCGACGTTCCGCTCGCACACAAGGACGCTCTGTACGTGCGCTCGCACTACGACACCATCACCGTTACCTTCACCGACGCCCCGGCGCCGGACGAGGTCGTCGCCATCTTCGCGTTCGCCACCCGGGGCCGGCTGCACGCCCGGCTCGGCGGCCTCACGGCTGCGGCGGTCGAAGGCCGCGACGGGCTCCGCTGATGGCAGCGGCGGAACGGGCGGAGATCACCGGCGCGGACTTCTTCACCACGCTGGGCGGCCTGCAAGCTCACTACGTCGAGTGGGGCGACCCGCAGGCGCCGCCGATTGTCCTGCTGCACGGGCTGCGCAGCTACGCGCGGACCTGGGAACCCGTGGTGGCCGCGCTGGCAGATCGCTACCGCCTCATCGCCCTCGACCACCGCGGCCGGGGCGAGAGCGACTGGGATCCTGCCGAGGAATACTTCATCGGCTCCTATGTCAGCGACCTGGAACAGTTCGCTGACACTCTCGGGCTGACGCGATTCGCGCTCGTCGGCCACTCGATGGGCGGCGCCACTGCCCTCGTCTACGCCGCCCGGCACCCAGAGCGGGTGCGCCTGCTGGTGGCCGAGGACGTCGGGCCCGGATCATCCGCGGCCACCACAGGTGCCGAACGCGTCAAACGGGAGCTGGCGGAGACTCCGCGCGAGTTCGCCACGCTGGCGGCAGCGCGGGCCTACTGGCGCAGTGTGCGCCCCGGCATCTCCGAGGAGGCACTCCGCTCGCGGGTGCGGCACACCCTGCGCGAGGACCCCAGCGGCCGCTGGGTGTGGAAGTTCGACCTGGACGGGATAGCGCGCGCCCGCCTGAACCCCGATCCGGCACGTCAGATCGACCTATGGCCCCCCGTCGCCGCGCTGCGCTGCCCGGCGCTGGTGCTGCGGGGTGCGCAGACGGACTTCCTGCCCATCAGCACCTGCGAGGAGATGGCCACCCGCCAGCCACTGCTCGGCTGGGCAGAGATCCCGGAGGCCGGGCACTACGTGCACGACGACAACCTCAGCGACTACCTGACCGCGCTGGGCTCCTTCCTCGATCAGCACTCTGGCCGGGCATGAACCGTGCCGTTGCGCGCGATCCGGCTGGGCGAGGAATAACCGTGCATGCTGGCACTGTATGGGTCTTGACCTGGGGTTATGCATGCCTAGTCGGGCTTGTGGCTGGCGTTGGATGGACGTCCGGGTATGGACGCTATCCTTCGCTTTCATGCTCGCCTCTTGCGGTTCGTCGGTCTTCTGTGCGGGCGCTCATAAGCGAAGGGATCACATGACGCTCGCGGAGGGCCGAACGGCGGGGACCCGCGGGAATTTTCTTCTGGCAGAGCGATGGGATCTGGGCGAGCCGTTTGTCTAGGAGTCAGGAGACGGCCGGAGCAGGCCGCCGGGACAACGGAGTCGTGGATGACGCAGTACCTGATCTCGTTCGGTGCCCACGCGATGGACCACATCCCCGACGAGGACGCGCCCGCCGTGGCCAGGGCCGCGCACGCGGCGGTCCAGGAGGCCATCAACGCCGGCGTGTATGTGTCCGCCGGCGGGGCGGTCACCGACGGCCCGTACCCGGAGGCCATCGGCGGATTCACGCTCGTTGACGTGCCCTCTCGCGAGGAGGCGCTGCAGTGGGCTGCCAAGATCGCCGTCGCCTGCCGCTGCGCGCAAGAGGTCCGGGCGATCGGGGCCGACCCCGAGCTCGACGCGATGCACCGCCAGGCTGATAGCCGACGGTGACGTCCCGGCTGCGTCTGATCGAAGGCGACCCGCAGCGCTAGAGCAGATCGCCTGGTCGAGCGACAGCCAGGCCCATCGCGGCGAGTGTCCGCGCTCATCGGTAGATCCATAGCGTTGGCAGGGCCGTTGGGCTGCGGGAGTGACCGGACGCAGAACATCCAGATCTGCGCGTGCCAATAGCGGACGCCGTACGCTGGTGATGGCTGCGTCGCGCTGGATGGAGGTTGCGGGTGGACCGTCCGGGGGGGATTTCGGCCATCGGTGGTACGCCCGTGGTCCGGCTAGGGCAGCTGGCCGATGAGAGTTGCGCTGAGGTCTGGGTGAAGATGGAAGGGGCCAACCCGACCGGCTCGTATAAGGACCGGATGGCCCTGGCGATGATCGAGGCCGCGGAGGCCGATGGCCGCCTGCGGCCGGGCCAGCTGGTCGTGGAGTACACCGGTGGGAGCACCGGCTCGTCGCTGGCGTTCGTCTGCGCGGTGAAGGGTTACCCGTTGCGGATCGTGTCTTCTGATGCGTTCGCAGACGAGAAGATCCGCACGATGCGGGCGTTCGGGGCCGAGGTCGAGCTGATACCGAGTCCTGACGGCATCACGCCCGATCTGATCCCGCACATGATGCGCAGGGCAGCCGAGATCACGGCACAGACAGGCGCGTTCGCCACCGATCAGTTCAATAACACCGACATGGTGGAGGGCTATCGCCGCCTCGGTGAGGAATTGGTCGGTCAGCTCCCTGGCCCGCCGCCGATCAGCGCCTTCTGCAGCTATGTCGGCACCGCCGGCTGCTTCCTGGGGGTCAGCCGCGCGCTGGCCGCTGCGCTGCCGGGACTGCACCGGGTCGTTGTTGAGCCCGCCGAGTCGGCTGTGCTGTCGGGCGGGCCGCCGGGGACTCATCACATCGAGGGCGGCGGCATCGGCCACCGCCCGCCCCAGCTCAGCCCCGCCGACTACGACGAAGTCGTGGCCATTGCCGAAGCCCAGGCGTTCGAGACCGCCCGCCAGGCCGCCCGCGCCGAGGGCATATTTTCCGGGCCCTCGACCGGCGCCAACCTCGCCGCCGCTGTGGGCATCGCCCGCCGGCTCGGCCCTGGCCACCGCGTGGTCACCATCCAGGTCGACAGCGGCCTGAAGTACCTCGCCGGCCAGCTCTACTCCTGATGCGCTGGTGGCTAGTGCTCATCGCCATCTGATGCCGGCCGGGCATCCGCCCACCGGCCCGGGACCGGCCCGGCAGACCGTATGCGCCGAGGCTAGAAAGGGCTGTTCACAGCGCGTCATGCCGAGCGCCGATCTGGCCGCGGCTTCTGATCGGATGCTGATTGGGGTGATCGGGGGCGGAACCGGCCTGGCCTGGCTGCGGGCGTAGGCTCCGGGGCTGATGTCAGCGGGCCGGATGTCGGCCCGCAGGGCGATGCGGCGCTGGCGGGGCCGTTGCCAGGATCAGGCCGTGAGATTGATACGACTTGGCGTGGCAGCGGCCAGCCTGCTCGCCGCCCTCATGCCCGTGACCATGGGGCCGGCTTCAGCCGCCCCGGTCCTCCCGCAGGTCAGCGACGCGAGCGCGCCCACGGCCGCTGCACCGGGCGTCCGGAGGCTGAGATGGGCTCCTTGCGATGATGGCTTCCGGTGCGCGACCGCGCGGGTGCCACTGGACTACCGGCACCCGGACGGCACGACCATCGGCATCGCGGTGATCGAGCACCTGGCCACCGGCCACGCACACCCGGCCGGCACGCTCTTCATCAACGGCGGCGGTCCCGGCCCGCAGATCGCGGGCTTCGTCGCCGGATTCGCGAACTTCCCGGCCGCGCTGCGGGCGCGGTTCAACATCATCACCTTCGACGAGCGCGGGTTCGGCCGCAGCAGCCCGGTGCAATGTTTCCCGGACGCCGCCGCCGAGAACAAACTGCTGGCCAGCCTGCCAGCAGCGTTCCCAGTCGGCGCGCGGCAGGACGCCACCTGGGTGAAAACCCTGGCACGATTCGACGCGGTGTGCGCCCGCAACGGCGGCAGCCTGCTCCGGCACGACACCAGCACCGATGCGGCCCGTGACATGAACCTTATCCGCCAGGCCGCCGGCGCCCCCACGCTGAACTACATCGGCCTGTCCTACGGGACCGGGCTTGGCGCCATCTACGCCAACCTGTTCCCAGCCACCGTCGGGCACATGGTCCTGGACGGCAACCTCAACCCAGTGGCCTGGAGCAAAGGCGGCCGCCTGCCCGACGCACTGCGCGAGGGCCAGGACCTGGCGGCCGCGTCAGTGATGCGGTCGTTCCTGAACCTGTGCGGCAAGGCGAGCACCTCGGCATGCGCGTTCTCAGCCGGCACCCCGGCCGCGACCCAGGCGAAATACGCCACGCTGCTGCACCGCCTGCGCAGCCACCCGGTGACCATCGGCACCCCGCCGCAGACCTTCACCTACGCCGACACGGTCAACGACGTGCCACTGGGATACATCGCCTTCGTCCGGGACTGGCAAACCGCCGCCGGGCTGCTCCAGCAACTGTGGGCTGCCTCAGTCCCAGGCCCTGCGCCAGCAGCCGGCGGCACTGCGGCCCGCAACGCCGCCAACCATGCCGCGACCGCACCAGGTGCCGCGTACGCCGGGCCTGAACAGGCCGTCGCCGAACTCTGCGCTGATACCGCAGACCCGCACGGCGCACACGCCTACCAGATCGCCGCCCGGCTGGGTAACGCCCGTTCCGGCGGGATCGGACTCGGCCTGGCGTGGCAGGAAGAGCCATGCGCGGCATGGCCCGCCGGCGTCAGCCAGGACCGGTACACCGGCCCGTGGAACCACCCGGCCGCCAGCCCCATCCTCGTGATCGGCAATACCGGCGACCCCGTCACCCCCTACCACAACGCCATCGCGATGTCCCGCGACCTGGCCCGTGCACGGCTGCTGACCGTCCATGGGTTCGGGCACACCGAGAACCTCAACCCAGACCCGTGCGCCACCAACTACGAGATCCGCTACCTGACAACCGGTGCGCTGCCCCCGGCCGGCACCATCTGCCAGCAGCGCACCCAGCCGTTCCCCCGGCCTTAAACGCCAGGCCCGACCAGGCCGGCGGCACGCGGCGGCACCAGCACCGTGCCCGCCCCACCGGCTCGCCGGCAAGCGCATAGAGCTCACTGGCGGGCCGTTGAGGTTGGCGGGGCAAGGGTGCCGGCGTCATCCTCGATGGTCAGCCGGTTAATGATCAGCGGTGATCTCCGGGCAACCAGTAGACGCGCATCACGCGGCAGAACGGTGTCCAGCGGCCGGACAGGTAGAGGCGGCTTGTGGTCACGGTCACCAGTGCCTTGCCGTTGCCGAGGACCAGCCCGGAAGTGCCAGCTGGGGTGGCCTGGATTGCCCACCCCACCGGTGTGTCGCCCGCCAGGAAGGCGACATCCATGCTGCTGACGGTAACCCGCCCTTGCGCGCCTTCCTGGGGTCCGCGCGCATGGCTGACGTTCAGGAGGGTCTGCACGTGGACAAGTGCGAGCATGGGGCCGGAGCCGGTCTGCCAGCTCGAGCAGCCCAGCGCTCCCACCGATGGCGGGGCCAGCGTTACCGGGACATCGGTCAGTGCTGGTGATCCACGGGGAGCAGATGCTGCTGGACCGGTGCGGCAGCCTGCGAGAACGATCAGAGCAGCAGCCGCACTCAGGGTAACCATGTGCCTCATGGGCTGCGCTCCGGCTCGAATGGCGATCTGTGGCAGCAGGCCTGCCATCTCATCTCCGGGGCTATTGCCCGGTTAGCAGTAGTATGACCGTTCCGGTGAGCCGGGAAGGCCGCTGTCCTTTCGATGGCAAGAGCTTGAGACTAGTTCACTGCCTGTCCATGAGCTTGGACTGCTAAACGGCTTTGCCGTGGCTCTGCCGGTGACCGTGACCCCGGGCGCTCGCGCCGTCCACGACGATGCGGCCGTTCTCGTCACTGCGCGCCGGAAGCGGGTCGGTTAGCTCGCCGATGAAGCTGCGGTCGCCGTCGCCGCGGAATGCCATGAGATACCAGGCGCCATCCGCCTGGACGAGCTTGCCCGCATACAGCGGCCCCAGCGGCCCATCGGGTGCGGCGACCGGGCCTCCGGTATAGGAGTAGGGGCCGAGGATGGTATCGGCGGCGAAGGTGAAGGTCCCCCCGAAGGCCGATCACCATCAGGCCCCTGTAGCTCCGGAACTACAGCGGAGGGCGGCTGGTGCCGCTCACCGAGCGTGGCTATCTGTCAGCCTGCAGCACCGCGTCGCCGAATTCTGGAGCCAGCATGGGTGCGCACGCGATCGGGCGCCGCGGGACGTCCCGCAGCGGAGACCGGAGCTGGCGCCAGCCAGCCTGTGATGGTCCTTGCCCGGCGGGGCGGTTGCCAGCCCTGCCCTGGACGATCCCGCGTCCAGGATGGGAACTTTTTCCGGGGTTCTCCTGAAAAGTGGCATACAGAAGGCGCAATCTAGGCCCTAAGCGCCCTGCGCGCGCGATCGTCGCCGGTGAGCGGCCCGGGGCCTTGACCCGCTCCCATCGCGTACGCCGCTGCCCTGGTCCCCCGTCGAGAGCGGCCGGCAGTTGACAGAGGGCGAAGGCCGAGCACGCCCTGCGTGCCCGATCGAAGGTTCTGTGTTGTCCTTCTCCAGGACTCTCCGCAACTGCAAACCCTCTCCATCGACTTCGGTAATCGCGGATCCCGCCGCTGCCTTGGCGAACCGGACGGCCGGCCGCCGCCGATTTGGCCGGCTGCTCAGTCAGGTCCGGCGGTCCGCGACGTTGAGGGCCTCCCTCGTGGGGCTGGCTGCCTCGCTCGCGGCCCTGCTGCTCGTACCGTTCGCACCGGCCCGCGCTTCTGCCGCCACGACACAGGTACCGGTGGCAGCCCTGCGGTGGGCTGGGCATCAGGCGGGGAAGTGGTACTGCTGGGGCGGCGGCGGGCCGTCCTGCTTCGACTGCTCGGGACTGGTCATGCAGGCCTATCGGCACGCCGGGATCCCGCTGCCCCGCACCACCTACCAGATGCTCTCCAGCCGCAGGCTGGTACGCATTCCAGCGAGCCGGCGGCGGCCTGGTGACCTGGCTTTCTACGGCTCCGGCCACGTCGAGCTGGTATCAGGGAAAGGGACGTTCGGCGCTCTGGAACCAGGGACGCGGATCGGCTGGCACCGGCCGTCAGCCTGGTGGCATCCGACGATGTACTTCCGGGTGAAATAGGAGAGCGGAGATCAGGCCCTCCAGATGATGGTGCTGGTCGCCGACGGCCGGCCGCAGGTGAGGCATGCGGCTCCCGGACCAGGCACGAACGGCTGGCCCAGGTGGCGAAAATCCACATGCAGGCCGTCGGCAACGGGCGCCCCCAGTTGCAGGCCATGGCCGCCGAGCTGCTTGCTCTCGGAGCCACGCCGGCCGACTGGTAGCGCAGGTCCGCGCCGCCGGGCAGCTCCGCCGACCGACGCCGGGGCGGGCCAGCGCCACCGAGCTACGGGAGGCTGACGCCATTCAGGACCTGACGAACCAGCGCAAGACGCCCTCCGACCGGCGTCAACGATCCGTGACGGGCACCCACGCCAGGCAAAGCGTGAGATCGCCGAATACTTGCTGGCATGCTGGTCGGTGCCGCGACGATAACTCTCGTGCAGATCATCCGTTTCTGTACTCCTTATCTGCAGCCTGTTTGGCCTGCTCGGGCCAGCTTAAGGAGCAGCTGGGCAGCGCCGGGATTCCAAGCTGGGTCCTTGATGGGATTTTTGCTCGGGCGATTGTCTGAGTCAGGGAGATGGCGTGGCGAGCGTCGCCGCCGTGTCTGTGGTGGCCTGCTGGTGCTCGATGATTTTCCGCATGGTGCTGGTTGTCCCGGCGGCCCGGTTGATGGCGGGGCCTAGCCGGGGGAAAAAGTCCAAGAGCGCGCGGAGCAGGCGGCCGGGGCCGGGCATGACGATCAGCTCGGCCTTGTCTTTTGTCACTGCCTTGACCACTGCGCGTGCCACCGATCCGGCGGGGGCCATGTAGGCGGGGGCCTTCATCCCGGCTTCGTCGAGCATCCGCTGGCCTTGTCCGGCGCCGCGGATGGCACCCAGGATGAGCACCGAAGCGCTGACGCCGCGGGTGTGGTAGTCGCTGCGCAGCACGCGGGTGAAGCCAATCAGCCCGTCTTTGGCGGCGGCGTAGGCCTCGGTGTACGGAAAGGCGACCCGACCGGCCATGGCCGAGATGTTGACGATGTGGCCGTGGCCTTGGCGTAGCATTCTGTCCAGAACCGCGTGCGACAGCGCCAGCGGTGCGGTCAGGTTGAGCTGGAGGATGCGCAGGTTCTCCTCGATAGTCATGGTGTGGAACTCGCGCAATGGGTCACCGCCGGCGTTGTTGACCAAGAGGTCGATGCCTCCCCGCTGGTCAACGATGGCGAGCACCAGGGCCTCGGCGGCGCCCGGCTGGGTAAGGTCGGCGGTCCGGAAGGAGACGTCGGCCCCGGCGGCGGCGAGCTGGCTGGTGACCGCCTGTAGGTCCGCTGCGGATCTGCCGGTCAGCACCACGTGCCCGCCATAGGCGGCGAGCTCGCGGGCGATCAGGGTCCCGATGCCGCGGGAGGCACCGGTAACCAGGGCGGTGCGGCCCTTGCCGAGAACGCTAGAACTGCTCATCTGACTGGCTCCTTTGGTATGTGGGGTTGCGCGGTTGTGTCAGCGGAACGGGCGCGTTCGGATTGCCTAGGTGGGTGGCAGGCGCCGGCCTCTCACGGCGCGGCCGGGGTGAAGAAGTACCACCTCTCGTGCGGGCCGGTGCCCAGCGTCAAGCTGGCGACGATGTGGCCGGGCTGCGGGACGGAGAAGTCAGCGACGACCGGGTTCCATCCCTGGTGCAGCGGCAGGTCGAAGTTCTGCCGGAAGTCGGCGGTGACTCCGCCGGCGGTGATGGTCCGCTGACAGAAACCGGTCAGGGTGGTGTTGCGGTTGGCGTAGACGAACCCGCTGCGGGTGTCGCCGTTGGCGAAGCTGGTGAATGAGGCGATGCCCAGGGTGGAGCCGGAGTGGGTGTCGCCGATGTGGGTGCCGTGCTCGTAGATCAAGCTGTCTCCGGTGAAGGTGGACAGCGCCTTGGGGTTGGACGAACGCAGCGTCGGACACTGGCTGCTGCTGTTGGCCAGCAGGTCGACCGGGACCCGAGCGGGCAGTTGCACGATGAACAAGCCGTCGGGCCGGACCGATCCGACCGCCAGGATCTGCGGGTCGGTGAAGAACCCGGCGGTGGGGTAGATCACCGCGTTGCCGCCGGGCCAGCCGACGATCGTGCCCCGTTCGGTCGGCCCAGCCCGCCGCGAGGCAGTGCTGATGGCCGGGTGCTTGCCTGCAGTCGGCTGGGCGGTGGGTGATGCGGCGGCCGCCAGCAGCCCGGTGCCCAGTGCCGCCACACTCAGTGCGGCAAGGCTCCGCACGGCCCGGTGGCGAGCCGCCCCGGCTAGCACGGTGAACGCTTTCTGCATCATGGTCCTTTCCTCTCGTGCGGCATGGCTGTCCCTTTCTCCGTGCGGTGATTTCGGCTTCAGGTGCTGGCGGGGAGGGCCGGTGCAGGCGGCGGCCAGCGCCGGGCGGCGCCGGCCGCCAAGCTGGTTAGGTGCGGGTGGCTGCGTGCATGGCCGGGTGGGCCGGATCGGTGGGGGTGAGCTCGGGCCGGGTCTCGGACGCCAGCGCCGGGATGGCGTGGTCGAGCCAGCGGGGGAACCACCAGGTGGCTCGCCCGAGCAGCCGCAGCGCCGCGGGCATCGCGATCATCCGGACCAGGGTGGCGTCGAGGAAGATGGCCACTGCCATGCCCAGGCCGATGACCCGCAGCACCCGCAGGTCCCCGAGCACGAACGCGGCGAAGACGCAGATCATGATGGCCGCAGCGGAAGTGATCACGCGGCCGGTGGCGGCCAGCCCGGTGGCCACCGCGTCGGAGTCGGTGGCGCCGCCGAGCCACTCTTCCCTGATCCGCGACAGCAGGAACACTTGGTAGTCCATGGAGAACCCGAACAGCAGCGCGAACAGCATCAGCGGGATCCACGGGTCCACCGGGGCGGTGGCACCATTGTCGATGCCGCCGCCGAGCCATCCCCACTGGAATACTGCCACCATGACGCCATAGGCGGCGGCGGTGGACACCAGCGTCAGCCCGGCGCTGACCAGCGGCACGATCACCGACCGGAAAGCCGCCGCCAGCAGCAGTACCGACAAGGCGATGACGAACCCGACCACGGCGGCGAGGTGGGAGGAGATCATCCCAGAGGTGTCGATCGACGCTGCGGTTTCGCCGCCGATCAATGCGCTGACCCCGGTGCCGGCGGTGGCGTGCGGCACGGCGGCCTGGCGCAGCCGCTGGACCAGCGCGGCGGTGCGGGCGTCCTGGGGGGAAGTGCGGGGGATGACGGTGAGCACCGCCGCGGTCTTCGCCGGATTGTAGTGCGGCTGTGTCACATACGACACATCCGGCTGGCGTGCCAGGTCCCCGCGGAGGGAGGCGACCGTGGGCTGCCCGCCGGGGCCGGGGAGGTTGAGTGCCACGATGAGCGGGCCGTTGGCGCCGGGCCCGAATCCCCGGGCGAGCAGGTCGTAGGCCTGACGGGAGGTATAGGAAGCGGGGCTGGTTCCGGCGTCGGTGAAGGCCAGCCGCAGCGAGGTGAACGGCACCGCCAGCAGCGCCAGCGCGGCCAGCGCTGTCGCCCCGGCCAGCCACGGGCGCCGTTGCACCTGCCGGCTCCACCGCCACCACCAGCCCTGCGCTGCCCCTGCCGGTGAAACGGGGCGGGACCGTCGGCCAATGCGCAGCCGGTCGATGCTGGCGCCGGCGAACCCCAGCCCTGCGGGCAGCAGCGTCACCGAGGCGGCCATCACCAGCGCCACGGCGATGATGGCGCCCAGCGCCGCCCCGTAGATGAACGGCAAGCCGAGCAGGAACAGGCCCAGCAGCGACAGCACCACGGTGGACCCCGCGAAGACCACCGCCCGGCCTGAAACGGCCATGGCCGTCACGACGGCCTGCTGCGGGGCAGCGCCGGTGTGCAGCACGGCACGGTAGCGGGTGACCACAAACAGCGCGTAGTCGATCCCGACGCCCAGCCCGACCAGGGCGGCCAGCTCCGGCCCGAAGGAGGGCACGGTGACCGCGTGGCTCAGCACGTCCAGGACGCCGAAGGTGGTTGACACCGCGGCGATCGCGGTCACGATGGGCAGCGCCATCGCGATCACCGACCCGAACGCCAGCAGCAAGATAACCACCGCCGCCAAGATCCCGGCGGCCTCACTCTTGCCGAAGGTGGGATTCTCGGTCTTCTGGATCGGGGCCCCGCCGAGCTGGACATTGAACCCGGGACTCGCGGCGCCGCGCGCCCGGCTGATGACGTGCTGGATGGCCGCGTTGGGCAGGGCGTCACCGCTGCGGTCAAACTGGACGACCCCATAGGCCAGGTGCCCGGCCGGTCTCACCTGATGTGTTGCGCCGCCGCTGAACGGGCCGCGCACGAACGCCACGTGGGGCAGCCCCGCCAGCCCGGTCAGGGTCTGGTTGATCCGGGCCCGGTCGGCGGCCGAGGTGACCGGCGCCCGGGTGGCGAACACCACCTGGGCAATGTCGCCGGCCTGGGCCGGGAAGTGTTCCCGCAAGAACGACGCGGCCTGCTGCGACTGGGTGTTGCCGCCGGTCAGGTCGGTTCTGAACGCCGAGCCGGCCATCCTGCCCGCCACCGTCGTGACCACCAGCACCAGCACCCACCCGGCCGCCACCAGCCGCCGGTGCCGGAAACACCACCAGCCAAGCCTGCCCAGCGGGCTTACTGCCGCCCCCCGGACGGCCCGGCTCCCTTGTGCATGCATTTCCCGGGTCGTTGTCATGGCTGCCTGCTCCTGTCCGTGCCGGTCGTTCAGTCCGTGCTGGGGACGACCGCCCGGCGCAAAACGTGACGCGGCCGCCCGCCTGTCACGTTCTGGGCGGCCGGGTCGTCGTAGATTCATGGACAGTGCGCAGACACCAGGCGGCAGCACGATGGCAGAACCGGACGGGCTCGCCAGCCAGTTCCAGCGGCTGCGCCCGTACCTGATCTCGGTCGGCTACAGCATGCTCGGGTCGGTCAGCGAGGCAGAAGACGCGGTCCAGGAATCCTGGCTGCGCCTGCGCCGCACCGACCCCGGCGCGATCGAGGACCTGCGGGCCTGGCTGACCACCGTGGTGGGGCGCATCTGCCTGGACATGCTCAAAGCGCGCCAGGCCCGCCGCGAAGACCAGGCCGGAACGTGGCTCCCAGAACCGCTTGTTGCCGAGCCCGCCACCGACGGCCCGGAAAGCCAGGCCATCATCGCTGAGTCGATCGGCCTGGCTCTGCTGATCGTGCTGGAAAGCCTGACGCCACCGGAACGGCTGGCGTTCGTGCTCCACGATGTCTTCGCCGTGCCGTTCGGCACCATCGGCCAGATCATGGGCCGCACCGCCGAGACGGCCCGGCAGCTGGCCAGCCGGGCACGCCGCCGGGTCCAGGCCGCCCCCCAGCCCGACCCCGACCTTCCGGTCCAGCGCCGCGCCGTTGACGCCTTCCTCACCGCTGCCCGCGGCGGCGACTTCGAGGGCCT
The DNA here is from genome assembly GCA_050257395.1 of Gemmatimonadota bacterium. Lineage (GTDB taxonomy): Bacteria > Actinomycetota > Actinomycetes > Streptosporangiales > Streptosporangiaceae > JAIRTY01. The sequence goes on from JBLMWU010000302.1 coordinate 17,992, forward strand.
GCTGGAACTGCTGGCACCCGAGGTAGTGCTCCGCTTTGACCCTGGAACCGGCCCTCTCGCGCCGTTTGAGATCACCAGCCCGCGCGCGGTCGCCCGGCACATCCTGCGCACCGCGCCACGCTTCCTGCCGCATGCGATCCCCGCTACCGTCAACGGCACCCCGGGCGCCCTGTACGGCACCTGGGACCAGCCGCTATGCGTGCTCGGGCTCACCGTGGCCCACGGCAAGATCGCCGAGATCAACCTCATCGCCAACCGCGCCAAGCTCCGCCACCTTCGGCTCAGCTTCACACCGGGCGCACCCAGCGCGCCCAGCGACCACCAACGGCGGTGACCCGGTAAAGCCATCCACCACGCGTTCCACAGCCGTGCCCCCGCAGCGGCTGCTGGCCGTCGGCGGTGACGACAGATTCCTGGTGGCGTTGAGCGCGCTCTACCTCGGTATCGCCCTCGGCTGCGCCGCCGGGGGCCTCACCCTGACGCTGAGCCACAACGTCAGCGCCGTGTGCTGGGTCGCGGCCTGCATCGAACTGGCGGCTCTGGCATGGGTGGCGACCCGGCGAACTGCGCGCAGATCACGCTGCAACGGATGACCCGGAAAGGCACCGCCGCCGCGCCCAATCGGCGGGTCTTCGCGCTTGCCTTCGCTTCTGACTGGCCACGTCCGGTGACGAGTTCGTGAGCGATTGGCTGCGCGTTTGACCGCGCGGCGGCCAGCCGCTGGCTGCTGGAGGTCTTCGGCGGGCAAAGGGTGAGGTGGCCGTCGTATTGCTGGAGTTGCTGGCTGCTCATGGTCGTGGCCCCGTCGAGGTCGAGGTCCCACCAGCGCAGCTCGTCGGCACGGATGGCGTAGCGTGCCGGGCCTTCACCCGCCATGGTGCAAGGCATGGCGGGTGGCAAGGATTGCCCCGCCGGCGATCGCTGCGCCGGTCGCCCACCGTCTGGGGTTGCGGAACCCGGGCCTCTTCCGGAACGACATTTCTTCCAACAGCAGCCGGGTGGCCCCCGTCCCGGTAGCGGGCTTTTCGCTGAATGCCACACGCAGGCCCATCCCGTACTCGGGAGATTCAACCCGGAACACCCGCGGGTCATCGGGATCATCAGGATGCAAGCGCAGGCCGCGCCGCATGGCCGGGACCGGGGTCAGCGGCTTGAGTGTCAGGCAGCCGCGGTGAACCGCGACTTCGGCCCCGGCGCCGAAGACCGCCCTGGTGAACAAGTTGGTGACCGGGCCGGGGTCGGGACTGTACCAGCCGCACAGTTCGCCCCAGGTCTCGGGCCGCGGAGCGATGCCGGTGCGGATCGCCTGATCGGGGAGCCCGAGCACGCTCCGCAGGAGGGCAGTCGCGAGGGGTGCCGGGGCGCCGCGGCCACTGAGCCCTCCGGTGTTGCTGAGGACGAACACGCCGATCCCGTCGCTGGGGGCCAGCAGCATCGCGGACAGGAACCCGGACAGGATGCCGGTTTTACCGACGGTCCGGTGACCGTTTTCCTCGCCGGGCTCGAAGCCCAGGCCCATGCCGGGAAGGCGGGGATCGGGCTGGAAGTGCGGCTGGAACATCAACGCCAGGGTGGCGGGCTGGAGCATCGGCCCGTGCTCGCCGGTGCCGCCGCGCAGCAGGGCGGCGACGTACCGGCCCATGTCGGCGGGGGTGGCGTACATTGCGCTCCCGCCCGGGGTCAGCACCTCGCGGTCGGCGACCGGCTTGAGGCCACCGGGGCGCAGCACGTACCCGGTGGCCAGGCGGGGGCGGACCCGCCCGGACCGGATCAGGTCGGTGTGCTCCATTGCCAGCGGCCCGAAGATGTGCTCGCGCAGATACCGGTCCAGCGGCTGGCTGGTGACGTCCTCGATGATCTGGCCCAGGACGGCGAACCCGTGATTGCTGTAGGCCCACTTCGTGCCCGGCTCGACCTCCACCGGCAGGCCTTTACGGTAATACTCGGCCAGCCGCGGTGCCCCCGAGCGTCCCGCCCGGTCACCCGAGCCGACGCCCGGCTGGAGCAGGTCCGACAGCCGCCGCCAGTAGCCGATGCCGGCGGTGTGGGTCAGCAAGTGCCGCACGGTGGCCGGGCGGAAGCTGGCCTTGGCCGGGATCAGCCGGATGGAACGCAGGTAGTTGCTGGCGGGTGCATCGAGGTCTACCAGGCCTTGCTCGCACAGCTGCATCACCGCGATGGCGGTGAAGGTCTTGGTGATCGAGCCGATGCGGAACACGGTGTCCAGCGTGACCGGTTCCTTCGACTCGATATCGGCGACGCCCTGGCCAAGGAACCATTGCAGGGAGCCGCCGCAGACCACCCCGGCGGCCAGCCCGGCCGACGGCCACCGGTGGAGAACCTCAGCAACCTTGGCCTTAAGGCTGTTGTCATCGATTTCAGGCTGGGCCGGGCCCGCGGCCCTGCCCTTGGTTTCGGTAGGTGGCACGCTCATCGCGGGCTCCCTCCCCTGGCGTCATTGCCCTGCCCGGCCAGGTCAGGCCTGCCCGCGGGCGCGGGTGCGCAGACCATGGAACTGGCGGGTCTGCATGACGAAGTGCAAGGGTTCGCCGAGCAGCACACTGAACAGGCCCATGAACGGCTGCCGGCTGGTGCGGCCACGGGTGTGGGCCACCAGGCGGGTCTTGCCGCCGGGGACGGGCCGCAGGTAGAAGCCCCAGATCCCGTCCAGGT
>JBLMWU010000303.1:0-10515 GCA_050257395.1 Gemmatimonadota bacterium
ATTGCCTCAGCGGAAGGGGTATGTGCCACATGACTTTCAAGGTCGGCGACACCGTCGTCTACCCCCACCATGGGGCTGCTCGCATCGAAGAGATCGAGACCCGTTCGATCAAGGGTGAGGATAGGACCTACCTGGTTCTCAAGGTAGACAAGGGTGACCTCACGGTTCGGGTGCCAGCGGACAACGCCGAACTCGTCGGTGTCCGCGACGTGGTGGGGCAGGAAGGGCTGGAGAGGGTATTCGAGGTGCTCCGCGCCCCGCATACCGAAGAGCCGACCAACTGGTCGCGGCGGTACAAGGCCAACCTGGAGAAACTCGCCTCCGGCGACGTGAACAAGGTGGCTGAGGTCGTCCGGGACCTGTGGCGCAGGGACCGCGAGCGCGGGCTCTCCGCAGGGGAGAAGCGGATGCTGGCCAAGGCCCGCCAGATCCTCGTCAGCGAGCTCGCCCTGGCCGAGAAGACCAACGAAGACAAGGCCGAGGCGCTGCTCGACGAGATCCTGCTGACGGCCGTTTCCTGACCCTTCACCCGCACGTGCCCGGCGGACTGCCCCGGATCGGGGTCGGCGCCGATGTCCACCCGTTCGATCCTGAGCGGCCGCTGCTGCTCGCCGGGCTGCTGTGGCCCGGTGAGCCCGGGCTGGCAGGGCATTCCGACGGGGATGTGGCGTCGCACGCCGCGTGTGACGCGCTGCTCTCCGCGGCCGGGCTGGGGGATCTGGGCGCCAATTTCGGCACCAGTGAGCCGCGGTGGGCGGGGGCGGCCGGCGCTGTCCTGCTGGCCGAGACCGCGCGGCTGGTCACGGCCGCGGGCTTCACGATCGGCAACGTCGCGGTGCAGGTGATCGGGAACCGGCCGCGGATCGCCGCCCGCCGGGCCGAGGCCGAGGAGGCGCTGTCCGGCGCGCTCGGCGGCGCCCCGGTCAGCGTGTCCGGGACCACCACCGACGGGCTGGGGCTGACCGGCCGCGGGGAAGGCGTCGCCGCGATCGCCACGGCGCTCGTCGTCCCGCGCTGACGCGGTCAGGCAGGGTCGTTCCGGCAGGGCCGTTCAGCCGGCGTTAGCCCATCCGGGCCAGGTCATTCCCCGGGCGGCGTCGGCCGGCTGTGCGGCCGCTCGAACTGTGCGGGCGGCGGTTCGGACTCTGCGGGCGCCGGCTCGGGCTGTGCGGCCGGCGGTTCCGGCTCTGCGGGCGGCGCGGACAGCGGCTGGCTGGTCAGCGGCGGCCCGAACTCGGCCCGCGCTGACCCGTCCCCGTCCGCGGCGTCCGCCCCCGTCCCGGGCTGGCCGGTCTCGCCGTGCTGCGGCCCGGCATCGTCCGGCTCGCCGTAGTCGGCGGCCGGGTCGTCCGGGTCTTCGTCCTCCCCGTCCGCCGGGATGCCGAAGTCCTCGGCCTCCTCCACCAGCAGGTGGTGCCCGTAGTCGTCGTCCGGCCCGGCGTCCGCGTCCGGCCCGGCGTCCTCAGCGGCGGGGCCGCCGGCGGCCCCGCCTGCGGCCGCGGCCAGGTGCGCCTCGGCCTGAGGGCTGGCGGCCGGCAGCGCGACCGGCCGGGTGGCGGCCGGGGCGGGCAGCACGGGCTGGGTGCTGGCCGCCGCCACCCGGTCACCCAGGCTCGGCGCGGCCGCGCCGGGCCTCGGCTCGAGCAGCGCGTCCAGGCCCAGCCGCGGCGGGTGGGCGCCGTTGGCCGTGTCCCGGCCGCCGTCGCTGGCAGAGCCGTCGCCTGCCGGGCCGTCGCTGGCAGGGCCGTCGCTGGCGGGGGCCGCCGGGGCCGCGGCCCGGGAGCGCCGGAACTGCCGGAGCATGGCCAGCCAGAGCCAGAACGCGAGCAGCAGCAGGGTCCAGGGGATGACGGCGGCCGCCGCGGCGGCCGGCCGCTTCGGCAGGGACACCCCCATGGCCCGCACCGCGTCACCAGCCGCGACCGCGGCCACCAGCACCAGCGTCGAGAGCCAGACGAAGCACTTGGTCCACCAGCCCGCGCCGCGCAGCGTCAGCGCCGCCGCGAACGCGATCACCAGCATCGCGTCGAAGATCATCGGATAGTAGCGGGCGAGCGCGGGTTTCACCCCGGCGGCCAGCGCGATCTGGTGGATTCCCGCGTAGGAGAGCACGAAGGCGGCGGCGGCCAGCAGCAGCACGCCGACGATGACGGCGACGAGCGCGGTCAGCCGCAGCAGGTTCGGGTGCGGGTCCGCGGTGCGCGGCCCGCGGGCGCGGGGATGGTCGTTCATCCGTGCCGTCGTCCTTCCTCTGGCGCTGTCAGGACCCCCGGCCGCCCGCTTATAGTCGGGAGGGAGGCGGCGTGCCCCGCGCCTTAGAGCCGCCGGACGACCATGACGGCAGGGCGCCGCACAGGGCGAACCGGAATCGCCCTGAGATGGCCGCTGAAACGGCCCACTTGCCAGCCCCGACCGCACGTCGTCAAAGGAGACGATATGCCGTACTACCGGGTGACCGGTAATGTTCCCGGCAAGCGTCATGTGCGTTTCCGCCGGCCCGATGGCGGCCTTTACTCCGAAGAGCTGATGGGCGAAGAGGGGTTCGTCTCGGATTCCTCCCTTCTGTACCACGTGCATCCGCCCACCGCGATCGTCAAGAGCGAGGGCCTCGACGGCGCGGGCGCGGCGCAGGCGGAGCCGAACCACCCGCTGCGCCCGCGGCACGTGCGCACCCAGGATCTGCCCGCTGGCGGCGACCTCGTGCTGGGGCGCCAGCTGCTGTTCGCCAACGACGACGTGCGGATCTCGTTCGCCGCGGCGGGCGTCACCTCGGCGCTGTACCGCAACTCCGCGGGCGATGAGGCCATTTACCTGCGCAGCGGCACGGCCAGACTGGAGTCGGTGTACGGCGCCATTGACGCCGGGCCCGGCGACTACGTGATCGTGCCCAGGGGCACCATCCACCGCTGGGTGCTGGGCCCGGAGGTGGCCGCGCTGGTGGTCGAGGCCAGCGGGCACATCCGGCCGCCGCGCCGGTACCTGTCGGCCTACGGGCAGTTCCTCGAGCACGCGCCGTACTGCGAGCGTGACCTGCGCGGGCCCGAGGGCCCGCTGCTGGCCGAGGGCGAGGACGTGCCGGTCATCGTCCGCACCCGGGGCGGCCTGACCCGGCTCACCTACGCCCGCCACCCGTTCGACGTGGTGGGCTGGGACGGCTGCCTGTACCCGTACGCGTTCAACATCGCCGACTTCGAGCCGGTGGTGAAGCGCACCCACGCGCCGCCGCCGGTCCACCAGACGTTCGAGGGGCCGAACTTCGTCATCTGCTCGTTCTGCCCGCGGCCGCTCGACTTCGACCCCGAGGCCGTGCCCATCCCGTACAACCACCACAACGTGGACTCCGACGAGATGATGTTCTACGTGGGCGGCGACTACTCGGCGCGGAAGGGCTCCGGGGTCGCGGCCGGGTCGATCACCCTGCACCCGTCCGGGTTCACGCACGGCCCGCAGCCGGGCGCGGTGGAGGCGGCGGTCGCCGGGCTGGCGGCGGGCCGCACGACCACCGACGAGACCGCGGTGATGATCGACACCTTCCGGCCGCTGGGCCTCGGGCCCGCGGCCCGCGCCGCCGAGGACCCCGAGTACGCCTGGTCCTGGGCCCGCGCCGCCCGCGGCTGACCGGGGCGGGTCAGCAGCTCTCGACGAAGTACCGGGCTTCGTTCAGGCCCACGCCGGTGTACTGGCGGTAGAGCTTGATGGCCGCGACCTTGTTGCCGGAGCGGGCGAGCTGGACCACGTCGGGGAACTGGGCGCCGGGGGTGGCGGGCCCGCCGGGCCCCAGCGACCCGTAGCCCGAGGACGGGATCGGCGGGCCCGCCATGGGCTGCGGCTGCCCGCCCGCCGGCCTGCCCCCGCCCGCCAGCTCGGACAGCGCCGCCACCTGCGCCTCGAGCGCGTCGAGCCGCTGCATGATCTGGCTGAGAGTGCCGGTGATCCGCTGGATGTCGGAGTCCATCGCCTGCCGCCCCGTCCTGTCCGGTGAAACCTGTGGAGAACGCCTGCGCCGCCTGGCGGCGGCGTCCCCGTGCGGTGCCGCCAGCCCCCGGCAAGATCCCAAATGTAGGGCAAACGGCACGATCCGGGCCATCCGGCCTCAGAGGCGCTGGTACATGATGTGCAGGCCCACGTAGCCGTGCTCCGGGTGGCGGAACCCTTCCGGCACGGTCGCCAGCACCGCGAAGCCGAGCGACCGCCACAGCGCGACCGCCCGGGTGTTGGTCTCCACCACCGCGTTGAACTGCATCGCCCGGAAGCCGGCCGCCCGCGCCAGGCCCAGCACGTGCGCCCCGAGCGCCCGGCCCACCCCCTGGCCGGAGTGCGCGGGGTCGACCATGAAGCTGGCCGACGCGATGTGCCCGGCCGGCCCCTCGAAGTTCGGCCCGGTCTCCGCCGTGCCCAGGATCTCCCCGGCCGGCCCCACCGCCACCACGGTGTGGCTCCGCGGCGCCCCGGACCGCCGGTACCAGCGCGCGCGGGCGTCCTGCTCGCTGAGGGCGGTGTCCCAGGAGTACGTCTCGCCCGCCCGGACGATCCCCTTCATGAATGCCCAGATCCCGGGCCAGTCGCCCGGCACCGCTTCCCTGATCTCCATGAGCCCAGCCTGCCGGTGCCCGGCCGCGCCCGGCGAGCCGTTTTCCCCGGCTGGCGCGATGCCGCAGGCGGCGGTGACGGACCGCCATCACCGGTAGCCTTGGCGGCGTGACGCTTCATCTCCATGACACCGCCACCCGGGCGGTCCGCGAGTTCATCCCGGCCGTGCCCGGGAAGGCGTCCCTGTACCTGTGTGGCGCGACCGTGCAGGCGCCGCCGCACATCGGCCACATCCGCTCCGGCGTGAACTTCGACATCCTGGTCCGCTGGCTCAGGGCCAGCGGGTACCAGGTCCTGTTCTGCCGGAACGTCACCGACATCGACGACAAGATCCTGCGGGTGGCGGCCGGCGAGGAGGTCCCCTTCTGGCTGGTCGCCCAGCGCAACGAGCGCGCGTTCAGCCGCGCCTACAGCGCGCTCGGCTGCCTGCCGCCGGACGTGGAGCCCCGGGCGACCGGGCACGTGCCGGAGATGACCGCGCTCATGCAGCGCCTCATCGACCGCGGGCACGCCTACGCCGCGGGCGGCGACGTGTACTTCGCCGTCGGCACCTACCCGGAATACGGCGAACTGTCCGGGCAGCGGCCCGAGCAGATGCAGCCGGCCGGCGACACCGAGAACGCGGACGCCAAGCGGGACCCGCGCGACTTCGCGCTGTGGAAGGGCGCCAAGCCCGGCGAGCCGGCCTGGGACACGCCGTGGGGCCCGGGACGGCCGGGCTGGCACCTGGAATGCTCCGCGATGGCCACCAGGTACCTCGGGCCCGTCTTCGACATCCACGGCGGCGGCCTGGACCTCGTCTTCCCGCACCATGAGAACGAGCTGGCGCAGTCCCGGGCCGCTGGTGACGGCTTCGCCCGCTACTGGCTGCACAACGGGCTGGTCGGGGTTTCTGGCGAGAAGATGAGCAAGTCGCTGGGCAACTCGCTGCTGGTGGACCGCATGGTCACCGAGGTGCGGCCGGTCGAGCTGCGCTACTACCTGGGCCAGGCGCACTACCGTTCCCAGATCGAGTACTCCCCCGACGCGCTGGCCGAGGCGGTCGCCGCCTACCGGCGGATCGAGGGTTTCGTGACCCGCGCCGCCGAGGTGGCCGGCCCGGGTGAGCCGTCCTGGCTGCAGCCCGCGGTGCCCGGCGCGGGCGCGCCGGTCGCGGACGGGGCCGGGGTGCCGCCGGCGTTCGCGGAGGCGCTGGACAGCGACCTGGGCGTGCCGCAGGCGCTGGCGGTCGTGCACGACGCGGTCCGCAAGGGCAACACCGCGCTGGAGGGCGGCGACACCGCCGCGGCCGGCCGGCACCTGGCGGAGGTGCGCGCGATGCTCGGCGTGCTGGGCCTGGACCCGCTGTCCGAGCCGTGGCTGACCCGCGGCGGTGACGGCGAGGACCTGCAGGCCGTGGTGCAGGCGCTGGCCTCGCTGGTGCTCGCGCAGCGGGAAGCGGCCCGCCAGCGCAAGGACTACGCGGCGGCGGACACGATCAGGGATGAGCTCAAGGCGGCGGGCGTGCTGGTGGAGGACACGCCGCAGGGCCCCAGGATCGAACTCAAGCGTTGACAGTCCTCCCCGGCCGCAAGCGCCGGGGCAGCTATGGCAGGTGATTGGTGACCAAGGGCGGCAGCGGCAAGCAGCAGCGGCCCGCCGGGCCCGGCGGGCGCACGAAATCGGGCAAGCCGCGGCCCGGCACCGGCGGGTACGGCAAGCGCAAGCTGGCGGGCAAGGGGCCGACCCCGCCCGCGCACCTGCGGCCGGGCCACCCGGCGCAGAAGCGTGCGGCCAGGGCGGCATCCGGCCGGGGTGAGCAGCGCGAGGACACGGCCGCTGCCCGGACCGCGGGCGATTATCCGGAACGAACCGCCAGGGGCCAGGCTGGCACCGCACGCGGGAGCCGCGGCGCGGGCGGCCCGGCCGCCGGGCCACGGGCAGGCGCCGGGCCGCGCGGCACCGGCGGCGCCCGCGGCGCGGGCGATGCGCCGGAGGTGGTGGCCGGCCGCAACGCGGTGGTGGAGTCGCTGCGCGCGGGCGTGCCCGCCACCGCCCTGTACGCGGGCTCGCGGGCGGACGCCGACGACCGGGTGCGGGAAGCGATCGCGCTGGCCGCGCAGGCGAACATCCCGATGATCGAGGCGGGCCGGGCGGAGCTGGACCGGCTCACCGGCGGCGCCATCCACCAGGGCCTCGCGCTGCGGCTGCGGCCGTATGACTACGCCCACCCGGGCGACCTGATCGCCCGGGCGCGGGCCGCGGGCGAGGTGCCGCTCATCGTGGCCCTGGACGGGGTCACCGACCCGCGGAACCTCGGCGCGATCGCCCGGTCCGCCGCGGCCTTCGGCGGGCACGGGCTGCTGGTGCCGTCCCGCCGCTCGGCCGGGGTGACCGCCGGGGCGTGGAAGGCGTCGGCCGGGGCGCTGGCGGCGCTGCCGGTGGCGCAGGCGCCGAACCTGGCCCGCGCGCTCGCCTCCTATCAGGAGGCCGGCCTGTTCGTGGTCGGGCTGGACGCCGCCGGGGACACCGCCATCGGGGAGCTGGCGGTCGCCGACCAGCCGCTGGTGGTCGTGGTCGGCTCGGAGGGCCGCGGCCTGTCCCGGCTGACCGCCCAGCGCTGCGACGTGCTGGCCCGGATCCCGATCGCGTCGGCCACCGAGTCGCTCAACGCCGGGGTGGCGGCGGGCATCGCGCTCTACGAGGTGGCTGCCCGCCGGGCCGCCGCCTCCTGACCGGCGCCCCTGCGAGCCAAGCTCTGGTGATCCGGGCGGTGGCCGCGCTAAGGTTCGCTATGTGAACATGACGGGTGACCTGGCCGGGGAGCCGGACGACCACGCGGAGGACGGTTCCGGCACCGGCGGGGCCGGCCGTACCCCGCCGCGCCGGACCGACTTCGTGCAGTCCCTCGATCGCGGCCTGGCCGTGATCCGCTGCTTCTCCGCCGAGAACCCGTCGCTCACCCTGTCCGAGGTGGCCGAGCGCACCGGCCTCACCCGCGCCGCCGCCCGCCGGTTTCTGCTCACGCTGCAGGAGCTCGGCTACGTCGGCAGCACCGGGCGGCAGTTCTCGCTGCGGCCGCGGGTGCTCGCCCTCGGGTACGCCTACCTGTCGTCGTTCAGCGTCGCGCAGATCTCCCAGCCGCACCTGGAGGACCTGGCCGAGGAGCTGCACGAGTCCTGCTCGGTCAGCGTGCTCGACGGCGACGACCTCGTGTACGTGGCGCGCGCGTCCGCCAACCGGATCATGACGATCGCGCTCACCGTGGGCACCCGGCTGCCGCCGTACCCGACCTCCATGGGCCGGGTGCTGCTCGCGCACCTGCCCCCTGACGACCTGGACGCCCACCTGGCCCGCACCAAGCTGAGCAAGCTCACCGAGCACACCATCGTGGATGAGAAGGAGCTGCGCGAGGTGCTGGCCACCGTCCGCGCGCAGGGCTGGGCCGCGGTGGACCAGGAGCTGGAGGCCGGGGTGCGGTCCATCGCCGTGCCGATCCGCGACAGCAGCCGCCGGGTGGTGGCCGCCATCAACGCGAGCGCGCACGCCGCCCGGGTGCCGATGCGGACCCTGGAAAAGCAGTTCCTGCCCAAGCTGCTGGACGCTGCCCGCCAGATCGACGGCGAGCTCGCCACCCGGATGTCCGTCGGGCGCGGCGTCCCCTAGGGCTGGCCGTGCTCGTGGATGTAGCGGGCGAATTCGTCGCCGGTGGCCGCGCTGGGGACCGGTGCGGCGCCCGGGTGGCCGGAGCGGCCCGCCGGGTAGGCCCGCGAGATCAGGTCCGCCTGGACCTCCTGCAGGTGCGACGCCAGCCCGGCTGACGGGCCGGCACCTGCCGCGGCCGGCGCGGTGACCCCGGCCAGCGGGTCGTCGGTGCGCGGGGCGGCCAGGGTGAGCACGTCGCCGAAGCCGGGCGCGGCCGCGTCCCGGGCGGTCAGCGACGGCAGCCCCCACCGCTGCTGGATGGTCTTGAGGATCGACGTGTGGTCCAGCGGCGGGCCGCCGGCCGGGGCCCGGTAGACGGTGCCCGCCTCGATGAGCGGGCTGACGAGCACCGCGGGCACCCGCACCCCGAACCGGGTGAAGCCGAACCCGAACTCGCCCGCGGTGTTGTCCGGCGGCGTCGCGCCCCAGGGCGGCGGCACGTGGTCGTAGCAGCCGCCGTGCTCGTCGTAGGTGACCACCAGCAGGGTCTGCGCCCAGCCCGGGCCGGTGCGCACCGCCTCGTACACGTCGCGGATGAACTGCTCGCCCAGGGCGACGTCGTAGTTGGGGTGCTGGCTGTTGCCGCTGGACGACCAGCTCGGCTCCAGGAATGTGAAAGCCGGCAGGGTGCCCGCCTTCGCGGCGGCCTGGAAGTCGGTGAACAGGCCGAAGTGGCTGGCGGCCACCCCCGCGATGTCGGTGAACGTGTTCCTGGTCAGCGGCTGCGCGTCGTACCCGTAGATGGCCCAGGGCAGGTTGTGCGCCTGCAGCTGCCCGAACACCGACGGCGCGGTGAACGTCCGGGTCTTGTCGTCCATGTGGCCCTGGCTGGTGGCCGCGCAGGTGAAGGCCCGGTTCGGCAGCGTCTCGGTGGGCACCGACGCGTACCAGTGGTCGCATACGGCGAAGCCTCTGGCCAGCCCGGACAGGATCGGCAGCGTGTCCGGGGTGAAGCAGCCCATGATGCCGGCGGCCGTGGTGCCCGCCACGATCGGCCACTTCTGCTGCGCTTCCCAGCCCAGGGTGTAGGCGTAGTCGCTGACGAAGCCCTGCATGGCGGGGACCTGCCCGGGGCTGGCCGGGCCGGCCGTGCTGCCGTAGAGCTGGCTGTTGGTGGCCAGGTAGCCCTCGCCGGGGTCGGCGCCGGGCATGAAGTAGGCGTTGGGCGTGGACGGCTCGATCCGGAACACGGTGACCGGCTGGCCGCCGCCCGGCTGGGGGTTGGACTCGGTCCCGGTCATCCCCTCGAACGGCTGCCCGAGCGGCGAGGTGTTGCCGCGGTCGGCGTAGAGGAAGCCGAGCATGTGGTCGAACGAGCGGTTCTCCAGCATCAGCAGGACGACGTGCTCGACTGAAGACAGGCCGCTGCCGCCGGGCATGGCTGTCAGTATGCCGGAGGGAATGTCCCGTTGCGCGCGGTACGCCGTTCCCGCTGCGCATAGTCGCGCAGTGCGCGCAGGAAGTCGATGTGCCGGAAACCGGGCCAGTACACATCGGTGAAGTACAGGTGCGAATCTGCGGTCTGCCACAGCAGGAAGTCCGACAGCCGCTGCTCCCCGCTGGTGCGGATCACCAGGTCGGGGTTGGGCAGGCCGCTGGTGTACAGGTGGGCGGCGATGTCGTCCTCCGACAGGGTGCCCGCCAGCTGGCGCAGGCCTACCCCGCCCTGGGCGGCGTCCATCAGCAGCGACCGCACCGCCTCGGTCACCTCGGCCCGGCCGCCGTAGCCGATCGCCACCGTGAGGTGCAGGCCGCTGTCCCGGTCCAGGGTGGCCTCTTCGGCGCGCTTGAGCGCCTGGGCCGTCGATTCCGGCACCAGGTCAAGCTGCCCCGCGAGGTGGATCCGCCACGGGTTGTCCGGCCGCGCCATCCGCTCGGCGATGATGTGCTCAGCCACTTCCATCAGGAAGGCGATCTCGGTCGACGCCCGCCGGGCGAGATTGTCGGCCGACGCGACGAAGATCGTCACATGGCTGACCCCGGCCCGGGCACACCACCTCAGCACCCGTTCGATGTGTTCGGCGCCGTACCGGTGGCCGACGCTGACGTTGTCGAACCCCATCTGGCGCGCCCAGCGCCGGTTGCCGTCCATGATCAGCGCGACGTGCTGCGGAACCGGCCCTTTCGCCACCCGCCTGGCCAGACGGCGGGCATACCAGGCGTACGCCAGGTCACGAAGCCCCATTCCCGACACGGTAGCAAGCCCAGGTACCCGCCAGGTTAGCTTCACCCAGCCAGCAG
>JBLMWU010000304.1:0-49920 GCA_050257395.1 Gemmatimonadota bacterium
TGGGCGCGATCATCGTCTTTTTCCTGTTCCCGGGAAAACGGCGGGAACAGGAACTGCTGGCGGGGTATGAGTCCGAGGACGGGCACCGGGCGGCGGTGCCCAGCCAGCAGGCATCTGATCACCAAGAATTAGGGCAACATTGGTTGCTCGTCGAAACCAGTTCGTGACATAGTGACCAGATGGAGCCAGGCCCGCCGCGGATTCCGGATGAGGCACTGACCTGCCTCGCCGAGCTGGCGGCGGTGTCTGGCGAGCTTCACCGGCAGATCAGCCAGTTCAGTCAGTGGGCCGTTGCTGCGAACCAGCGAGTCCCGGGCCTGACCTATGGGGAAACCCTGCCGCTCGACAAGCGGGTGGCCATGACCGAGCAGATATCAGAGGCGATCAAGGCCCTCAGCAGGGACGGGAACAAGTTCCGGCGGCTCGAGGCGCGGGCGCTGTACCAGGAGGGCCTGACCATGGCCCAGCTCGCGGCGATTTTCGGGGTCAGCCGGCAGCGGGTCTCCACCCTGCTGCGGGAGGCCGGCCAGCAGGATGGGGAGCTGGCCGACGACTAGCACCGCCGGGGCGCGGCCGCAGCCCGCGGGCCGTTCCGGCAGGCAGCTGCCGCGGACGCGGCTGTTACTGACCGAGAAAGGCACAGCTCCTGTGATGGCGTACCCGGATTCCGGGCCCCTGGCGGACGGCCAGTGGGCCGGGCCGGGCGGTGCGCGCCCGGGCGGCAGGGGAGAAGCGGGCGGGCTGGCCGCGGGGCCCGGGACGCTGGACGCGGGCCTGAGCGCCGCGGAGCAGCTCGACCGGCTGGGGAATCATCTGGCCATGGCCGGCTGGCGGCTGGCCCGGCTGCGCGCGCGGCTGGACAGCACCGAAGACCGGCTCATGCTCATCCAGGCCCGGTACGACCTGGATGAGGCCATTGCCGAGGTGAGACGCCTCGCCTTGTCCGCGCGCCAGCGGGAGGGGAGCTGACGCGCGGGCAAGGGCCGGGTTAGCTGGCTGGGGTCTCCATCTCGTTCATGACGAGGATCACGCCTTGCGGGCGGGTCTCGGGGTCGGTGAGCAGCCGGGCCTGGACCTCCATCCGGACCGGCCGGCCCCGCCGGTTCATCCCGTCCACCTCGGCCCGGCCGGGCTGGCCCGCCAGCGTCTGCCGCAGGAGCGGCGCTAGCTGGTCGACCGGCAGGCCGATGTCGAGGTCGGTGAGGAACATGCCCTCGGCCTCGTCCGCCCGGACCCCCCAGGTGTCCTCCGCCCCGGGGCTCCACTCGCGCACCCGCAGCTCGCTGGTCACCACCACCACTGCGTCGCCGAGACTGCGCAGCACCGAGCCGAGGAAGCCGGTGACCGCGTCCAGTTCCCCGCTGCGCAGCCGCAGCACGTCATTGGTCGCCTGCAGCTCGTCGTTAGTGGACTGCAGCTCCTCGTTCATGGTTTCGAGCTCTTCGTTGGTGGACTGCAGCTCCTCGTTCGTGGTTTCGAGCTCTTCGTTGGTGGACTGCAGCTCCTCGTTGGTGGTCTCGAGCTCTTCGTTCAGCGACTGCAGTTCCTCGTAGGCACGCTCGAGGTCATGGTTGGACCGTTCGAGATCATCGCGCAGCCGCCGGTACCGGGTGACGTCCAGGAAGCTGATGCCGACGCCCACCTGCTCGTCGGTGTTCCGGTACAGCGGCACCACGCTGACGTCGTACACGCTCGGGTCGCTGCCCGGCATCCGGTGCCAGACGACGTCGGTGAGCTCGACCGGCCGCTGATCGGCGTTGACGTGCTCGATGACCGATCGCAGCTCGATCGGCCGGTAGGAGACCTCCAGGTCCTGGAACGGCCGGCCGACATCGCGGGGACGCAGGTTGAACAGGGACTCGGCGCGGATGTTGGCGGCCGCCAGCCGCCCGCTTTTGTCGATGACCAGCTGGGCGACCGGGCCTGCCGCCAGGGCCGCGGCTTCCAGCACGGTCGCCGGCTCGGTGCTGCCGCTGGCGGTCGCCGCGGCCATCCGCGGGGTCTCCGCCAGCGCGGAGGTGCCGATCTTGCGGAACACCCGCCTGCGCAGGTCGACCGGCTCGAACTCGTCACTGTGGTTGAGCAGCATCTCGGCCTTGCCCAGGAACAGGAAGCCGGGATCGGTGAGCGCGAAATGGAATTTGCGGATGATGTTCGACTGGGTCTCGGCGTTGAAGTACATCAGGGTGTTCCGGGCAACCAGCAGGTCCACCCGGGAGATGGGCGCGTCCCGGGTCAGATCGTTGCGGCCGAAGATGATCTGGCGGCGCATGTCCCGGCGGAACGCGTACCTGGTGCCTGAGGTCTCGAAGTACTTCTTCCGGAGATCCTCGCCGACGTCGGCGACCTGCCGCTCGGCGTAGATGCCGGCCCGGGCCTGCTGGAGCGCGTCCTCGTCGAGATCCGTCGCGTAGATCTTGACGCGGCTCATGAAGTCCTCGATGCCCATCGCCTCCGCCAGCACGATGGCCAGCGTGTACGCCTCCTCGCCGGTCGCGCAGCCTGCGCTCCAGATCCGGATCGGCCGCCGCGGCCCCTTCGCGGTGAGCAGTTCGGGCAGCACGGTCTCGCGCAGCGCCTGCCACGCGGTCGGGTCCCGGAAGAAGCCGGTGACGTTGATCAGCAGGCTGTCGAAGAGCCGGGCGAATTCATCCGGTTCCAGCTCGAGGTAGTCCCGGTATTCGCTCAGCGACGACAGCCCGCGCGCGTCCATCCGGCGGCGCAGGCGGCGCTGCAGCGTCGATCGCTTGTAGCCAGTGAAGTCGAAGCCGCGGGTCTCCCGCAGCATGACGAGAAGCTCGTCGAATTCCTGGTCAGTGTCCTCTTCTGACACAAAGCTCAGATTACTCCGCGCCGGCCGGCCAGGTGGTTATCTGCCGCGATGCTGACCCGATCCGGTTGTTGTCAGCCGGTCAGCCGCTTCCCTCCGGGGAGGCCGACGGGGCCTGCGCCGCGCCGGCGGACTCCAGCAGCCGGCGGATCTCGCGCGCCGACGACTCGGCGGCCCGGGCCGTGGACAGGAATCCCCCGGCCGAGTCCGGGTATCCCTGGGTGCCGGCGGTGTCCGCCAGCACGCGGTTGAGCCGGGCCCGTTCCTCCAGCCGCAGCACGGCCGCCCACAGCGCCCGCTCGATCCCGGACGCCTGCGCCGCCACCAGGCTCTCCGGCGACCAGGCGTGCCCTGCCTGGCACTCGAACCGGACCGGGGCACGCATCTCTTCCTGCTGGAGCGGGCCGCCGCACTCCGGGCAGGTCACGCCGCTCCACTCACTCGGCGCCGCGGCCGGGCCGGTGCCGCCGGTGCCGAGGAACACGCTGAGCTGCCGCTCCAGGTCGGGGTCTGGCTCCAGCGGCGTGTCCGGGAGCTCCTCCCGGGCCGCCTTGTCGATGGCGGCGGCCAGATCGTGCAGCCGGAGCACCCGGGGATGGCGGGTGGCCGCGATGGCCGCCCGCGGCATGCCCTCATACGCGCTCTCGCTGGGGTCCTGGACCAGCACCAGGCCGCCCCGGCGCTCGACAGCGGCGCACCCGGCGGCGCCGTCATCGAGGGTGCCGCTCAGCACCACCCCGGTCAGCCGGGGGCCCTTGGACATGGCGGCGCTGATGAAGAGCGGGTCGGCGGCGGGCCGGTGCCCGTTGTGCCGGGGGCCGCGGGACAGCCGGATCTTGCCGTCGATGATCAGCATGTGATGGTCGGGCGGGGCCACGTAGACGTGCCCCGCCAGGGCCTCCTCGCCGTCACCGGCGGCGCTGGCGGGCAGTTTGCCGGCCCGGGCGAGGATGCTGGGCAGGGCCCGCCCGCCGATCGCGGGCACGTGCAGCACCACCATCACCGCGGCTGGGGTGTCGGCCGGCAGCTGGGACAGCAGATCGCGCAGGGCCTCCACGCCGCCCGCGGAGGCGGCGATCACCACGGTGTCCCGTCCGCCCGCGTTGCTCATGGCCGTTCCCGTCTAGGGCTTGCCCGCAGTCACGTGCAACATGCCCTGCTGCGCTGCCTTCATTCGTGCCCGCTGCCCCGGCCGTCACCGGCCCGGTCATCGGCCTCGTTGCGGGCCGGGTCACCGGCCCCGGCCTCGCCGGCGCCGTGCCCGGGCGGCCCGGCCCGGCGCCCGCCGGTCATGGCCCGGGCGGTGGCCCGGTCCTGGGCGGCCAGCTGCAGGTGCTCCCGGGCCCGCTGCCGGTGCTGCCCAGCGTCCTCGGCCCCGTTTTCGGCCAGCAGGATGTGCATCCGGGAGGCCCGCTCGTGCGCAGTGGCTGAGTTCAGGTACATGGCCGCCGCCCGCCGGGTGGCCTCGATCGCCCGCTGGCCGGCCAGCCTGGCCAGTTCCTCGGCCCGGGTCACCTGGGCCAGCGAGGAGCCGGCATGGGTTTCGGAGGCCGGGCCGTCCAGCAGGGTCGCCGCGAGCTGCGCGTTGCGCGCGTGCAGCTCCTCGATCCGCTGGTCGAGTTCTCTCCGGCGGCGTGCCGCGGCCTGCTCGACCGGATCACGGCTCTCCATACTCCCTTTATGCCAGCCGGAACCCGGTGCGGTCCATGGTCTTAGGTCCCGGGGCGCATGTCCGGCGCCGATCAGTGGGTGCCCGCCAGGTAGTTGTACGGCTTGGCGCCGTGCAGCTTCCCGGTGTTGCTGGCGCCGCCCAGGACGGCGGGATCGACCAGCGTGCTGCCCTGCGGTCCCACCTGGACGGCCATGTGCGTGGCGCTGCCCTTGAGCAGGTGCTTCCAGGAGAGGAACCACTCGGTGTAGCCGTCGTCCCACTGGCCCGCGACCGGGCTGCCGGTGACCGTCACCGGATCACCGGGGACCGCCAGGTTGAAGTAGATCTCCGAGTGGGCGGGGGAGACATTCACGCAGCCGTGGCTGACGTTGGTGATCCCCTGCTGGGCCACTGACCAGTAGGCGTCGTGGATGTAGTTGCCGCTCCAGGTGAACCGGACCGCGAACGGGACCAGCACGTTGTAACCGTTCCCCTTCATCCGGGTCGGGTTGCCCTTCTCGATGGTGAGGTAGGTGCCGTCGGCGGTGTCGTCACCCGGCATGCCGGTGCTGATCGGCCAGTTCCCGAGCAGCTTGCCCTTGTAGTAGACCTGCATGTAGTGAGTGCGGGTGCTGGCGACCGCGATCAGCGACCAGGTGATGTGGAACGACTGGGTCAGGTCGGAAGCGCCGTAGATGCCCGGGGCGATCGCCACCCCGCTGAAGTGCCCGACAAAGCTCACGTTGGTGTTCTGCGGCCAGTAGTCGCGGGTCCGGAAGATCAGGGTCTGGTCGCCGTCCCAGAACCAGGAGCCGGTCACCGGCTTGGACGCGGTGATCTGGATCGCGCGCTCCACGCCGGCCTTGTACCTGCTCTCTACCGGCTGGCTGAAGTTGAGCACGATCGGCATGCCCACGCCGTAGTCCTGCTTGTAGCCGATGATCGTGGAGACGCTGTAGCTTCCCGACGGCGTCAGCGTGCGGAAGGTGCTGGTCTGGGTCACCGTCTTGCCACCCGCACCGGTAGCGGTCGCGGTCACCGAGTAGCGGGTGCCTGTCGTCAGCGGCACGGTGGTCTTCCACAGCGTGCCAGCGGGGTTGAGCCCGCCCGGGACGGTCTTGCCGTGGGCGGTCACCGTGACGTTGCTGATCTTGCCGCCGGTGGCCAGCACGGTCACGCCATGGTCCGGCTTGGCGTTGCGGGCGCCGTTCGCCGGGGTGATCGACAACTGGGCCGGGGGCGTCGCCGGGGTGGCCGGCGCTGCGCTGCCGCCAGGCTGCGTATTCGAGCCTTGCGCGGCAGCGCCCTGGCAGGCAGCCGCGAACAGGCCAACCGAGACGGACACCGCCGCCGTGATCATCAGCCTGGCCCACCGGCCAGTAAGGGGGCTGCGCTGCCGCTGCGGCGCGTGGTCGCTGTCCAGCACTACTGGTCCTCCGTAGGTGACCCGGAACCTCACCGGCGGGTGCGTAGACGGGGGGAGCACGTCCGCCGGTAACCGCTGCGCCCGGCGGGATGACTCGCCGTCACCGCCCTGACCGGGGGCTGCCTGGTCAGGGGCTGACGGTTCGGATCCTTCGCCGGGCGAACGTTTCACTATGAAGACGGATGGAACACGCCGATGGTTGTCCGTCAACGGTATCTCTAGCGGGCAATCCGCACGACCGCTACAACCCGGGGGGATAACGGCCATCGCGGCCGCGACGACGGCGATGAGGATGGCAAGCCAGGGCACGACCTCGCCAGCGCGGTCGAACGGCGTGAGCGCGCTGGCCGGCGGCAGGGCAACCCGCACCACCAGGACCCCGCGCTGGCTGGTGGTGAGCGAGCCGAGCAGCCGCCCGCGGGCATCGAAGGCGACCGAGTCCCCGGTCAGGGCCGCCTGCACCGCTGGCCGGCCTGTCTCCGCGGCCCGCAGCGCGCTGAGCGAGGCGTGCTGGGCCGGCCCCCAACTCTGCTGGAACGTCGCGTCGGAGGTCTGGTAGACGAGCAGCTGGGCGCCGTGGCGCGCGTCGGCCCTGGACATGTCCGGGAACGCGGACTCGAAGCAGATGAGCACCCCGATCCGGACCGGCCGGATCCGCGGCCCGGTGACGGTCATCACCCGTGCTCCCGGGCCGGGGATCATGTTGACCGGGGCGGCCCGGCTGATCCTGGTCAGCCAGCCGAGCTGCCCGCGGAAGGGGATGTACTCGCCGAAGGGGACCAGCCGGGTCTTCACGTAGGACCCGCGGATCCCGCGCGGGCCCACCAGGATCGCGGTCTTGGACTTGCCGCCGGGCACCAGCGAGTCCTGGTTCACCAGGAGCTCGGCCCGGTCCGCCGCGGACAGCCGCTCGAGCCGGTCCAGGACCAGCGGGGATGTGTGGAGGTCAAAGCCGATGCTGCTCTCGCCCCACACGATGAGACCGGGGCGCCGGGCGGCCAGGCCCTCCGACAGCCGCCGGCTGGCCGCCGCCCGCACCGCCGGGTTGTGGTCGAGTCCGGGCTGCACCAGGGCGACGGTGAGGTGACGCTGCGCGGCCACGGGCGCGGTGAGCGCGTAGGCCACGGGCCCGGCCGCCACCATGGCGGCGGTGCCCGCCGCTCCCAGCAGCCGCAGCGGCAGCGGCCGGGCGGTGATCACGATGACCAGCCCGACGTTGGCGGCCACGATCGCGAAGGTGATCAGCCACACGCCGCCGACTGCGGCGAGCGCCAGCACCGGCGGGTAGCGCCACTGGCTGGCGCCCAGCAGCGCCCACGGCCCGCCCAGGGCCTGCCAGGACCGGATCCACTCGATCACCAGCCAGTAGCTGGGCACCACCGCCAGGGCCGCGAGGGCGCGGCCTGCCCGCACCGGGGGCCGGAGCAGCGCCCGCGTGCTCACCGCCACCCCCGTCCAGAGCAGCCCGAACACGATCGCGATCAGCAGCAGGCCGGGGCCGATGTTGGGGGCCAGCCAGTAGTGGGCGGCGAGCATGAAGCCGCCGCCGAACCACCAGCCGCGGACCGCCGCCTCCCGCGCCGACGGCGCGGCCCGCATCAGCAGCAGCCCCGGCACCAGCCCGAACCAGGCCAGCCAGCCGAGATCCGGGGCGGGGAACGCCAGCACCGGCAGGGCCCCGGCCAGCAGGGCAGCCCACCGGGCCGGCCGGGTCAGTGCCCGCCAGACTGACATACCCCTATTGTGCGCCGGCCCGGCCGGGCCCCCGGTGGCAGCGGGAAGGTGACCGGTGAGAGGTCACCCGCCGGGGCCGGTGCGGGTCAGGTGGGCCTCCGCGCCGACCGGCTGGTAGCCGGCCGCGAGGAATGCCCGGACGCTCGCCCCGTCAGGCCGGGTCGGTGTCGGCGAAGATGACCGCGTGCGCGCTGAACCCGATCACTCCCGCGTCACGTGGGGAGGCGGCCGGCAGGATGGTGACGCGGCCGTCCGCGGGCGGGAACCGGCCCGCGGCAGCCTCCCGGAGCAGGGCCGCCAGCGCCCGTGCCGCTGGCGGCTGAGCCGCAGCGGCCTGGGCCGCTGACCCGCTGTCCGGCCCGGCGGGCGTCAGGGCCGCCTGGCCGGCGGGATCAGCCACGGCGCCGGAGTACGCCAGCGGCCGCCCAGCCGAGCCCGGCGAGGGTGAGCAGGGCGATCACATACTCCGGCCAGGCGCCGGCCCGGTCCGCCAGGGTCAGGCCGGTGAGCAGCGGCACACGCCCATCCAGGACCGCCTGCCGCCAGGTCCCGGTGCGGGCGATGAGGCTGCCGTCCGGCCCGATGAGGGCGCTGACCCCGGTGGTGGAGGCCACGACCACGGCGCGGTCGGACTCGATGGCCCGGATGCGGGCCATCGCCAGCTGCTGCAGGGTTTCCCCGAGCTGCCCGTCCACCTCGAAGGTCGCGTCATTGGTCTGCACGGTGAGCAGGTTGGCGCCGGCGGTGACCTCGGATCTGACCAGGTTGTCGAAGCCGACCTCGTAGCAGATGACGTCGCCGAGGCGGATCCGGCCGACCCGGAACACCACCGGCCGGTGGCCCGGGGTGAAGTTGTGCGGCTGCAGCGCCACCAGCGACGTGATCCGCCGCAGCAGCCCACGGAAGGGGATGACCTCGCCAAACGGGACGAGCTGGCGCTTGATGTAGGCGGCCGCCGGGCCCCGCCCGGGCAGCCACAGCAGCCCCGCGTTGCGGACCGGGTTCTGCAGCACCGCGCCCACCAGCACCGGCCGGCCGATGGCGCTGACCGCGGCGGAGATCTGCGCGTAGACCGGCGGGTACAGCCGCGGGTCGATGTCCGTGGCATTCTCCGGCCAGATGACCAGATCGGGCCGTGGCCGGGCGGCGGCCCGCACCTGGGCAGCGAGCCGCTCGGTGGCGAGCGCGTGGTTGGCCGTCACGGTGGTAGCGCGCAGCAGGCCGGGCAGGTCGCGGGCGTGCGGCACATCACCCTGGACGGCCGCGACGGTGGCGGTGCCGGTGGCGGCCTGGCCGGCCGGGAGCAGCGGCCCGGCCGCGGCCAGCCCGGCCGCCGCGGCCAGCGCCACCGCGGGCGCCACCCGCGGCCGCAGGTGACGGCGCCAGCCCCGGCCCCCCGCGGAGCGGGTGATCAGCAGCCAGGCCAGCGTGGCACCGGTGAGCGCCACCAGGAACGTGATCAGCGGGGCGCCGCCGATGGCGGCCCAGCGGGCGGCCGGCGCGGACGCCTGGCTCATCGCGAGCCGGCCCCAGGGGAAGCCGCCCCACGGCCAGCGGTCGCGCACCGCCTCCGCGCTCACCCACCAGCCTGCCACCGCCAGCGGCCAGGCGGGCAGCCGGAGCAGCAGCCGCAGGGCGAGGGTGAGGACCACGAACACCGCCATGTCCGCGCCCGCGAGCGCCGCCCACGCGTACCAGGCGACGTTGAGCACCCACGACAGCAGCGGCAGGAACAGCGCCAGCCCGAACAGGAGCCCGACGAGCAGCGAGCCCCGCAGGCCGCGGCCCCACAGCGCCATCGTGAGCAGCGCCGGCCCGGCGGCTGCCAGCGGCCAGGCGCCCACCGGCGGGAACGCCGCTGCCAGCGCCAGCCCGCCGGCCAGCGCCGCGAGCGCCGCCCAGGGCAGCCGCAGCACCCGGCGGTCCGATGGCGCGGCAGCGGGCGGGCCGGTGACCGGGGCCGCCCCCGGCGACTGCGTCACCGGGGAGCCCGCCGCGGCGCCGGCAGCGCCATCGGTGCCGCGTGCCATCGGCCCCCTCCTGTCCCGCCATTTCGGATTGGTCATGATTCCGCTGGTCACGGTACCGCCCGCAAGCCCGTATGAGGCGAGCCTAGCCGGGACGGGACCCGCGATTCTGCCGTGATCACCGTCATCTAGCGTGATAACGTCGTCACGGCCTGTTGGCGGGCAGGCTTCCCGCTAGGTGCTATCCGTAAGGCGCAGCCCGTGATCAAGATCCGCTATGCCTGCCTGCCGGAGGGACTGCATGCCGCCGCCGTCGCCCGCGGCAGGCACGCCACGATCTATCTGCGCCCGGGCCTGCGCCCCGCGCAGCGCCGGGACGCCCTGGCGCGGCTGCGGCGCAACTCCCGGCTCGGCTACGCCCCGCCGCTGCCAGCGGCCGGAGTGGCGTGGGCGCTGGCCGGCGACCGCATCCGGCGGACCCTGCGCGATGTGCGCGGCGCCGTGCAGTGCCACCCGCTGGGCACGCTCGGGGTCGCGGGGGTCCTGGCCGGGGTCGCGGTGTCGTACATGACGCTGATGACCACCCCGCTGCCTGCTGGCGGCCTGGTGTCGGCGGGCAGCCTCCCAGCCGCCGGGAACGGCGAGACGGCGGCGGCCGGCCGGCCCGGCAGCGCCGGGTTACCCGCCTCCGCGCTGGTGCCGCTGGGGCTGAAACCGCGCCCGTGGAGCGTGCCCGACGCCCGGCCGCGGCACCGGCACGCCGGCCAGGGGCAGTGGCGGTACCGCGGGCGTCCCGGGCCGCACCCGCCGGCGCACCGCGGCCCGCGCCGCCGGCCCGGCCGGCGGTGGCCGCGGCGGCCGGCCGGCGGCCAGTGGCCCAGCCGGGACGTGCACGGCTGGCCGCCTCATCGCGGACGGCACGGGACGCGGGAACGCCAGCCGGGGAACCGCCAGCGGCCGGGATTCTCCGGCTGGCGCCGGCCGGGGCCCAGCGGGCATCCCGCCGGCCAGCGACCCCCGGGTGGCTGGGACTACTACCCGCAGTTTCGCGCCTGGCCGCAACAGGCAGGCCCGGAATGGGGCACCGCAGGAAGCCGGTGGGGCTAGCCGCCGCGAAATCCGGCTAAATGGCGCTTTCGGCGCCGGCAGCGGACGATGATCGTGATAGCTTCAAGACGGCCTGCTCCCCGGCGAGCAGCTTCTGTCAGCCCTCGCGAGGCCAATTCACATGATCAAGATCCGCTACGCGTCCCTGCCAGAGGGCCTGCACATCCAGGCGCGCAGGGAAAGCGGGCACACGATCATCTACCTGCGCCCCGGGCTGACCTCTGACCAGCGCCGGGAGGCGCTGCGGCGGGCGCGCCAGAGCGCCCGGATGGGGCACGGGCCCAAGCTGCCCGCTCCCGGCCTGGCCCGCGCCCTGGCCGCCGACCGGGCCATGTCCACCCTGCGGAACGCCGGGGCGGCGGTGCGCCAGCATCCGTTCGGTGCGGGCATGCTGGCGGCCCTGCTCGCGGGGGCCGTGGTCTCGTACTCGCTGTTCGTCACCGTGTCGGTGCGCCTGATCTATCCGCAGGTGCCCGGGCTGCAGCCGACCGTGCCGCACCCGACGGTGCCGGTGCCCGTGCCGCAGCCGGGGGCGTCGTCCCCCGGCCCGCACCGGTCCGGGTCCGCCGCCCCGGGCAGCGGGGTGGCGCCCACCCCGGGCAGCTCCGCGCCGGGCAAGACCCCCTCGCCCGGCCCGCGGCCGCCCACGCCCGCGCCGTCACCGTCGTCCGTGCCGCCTTCGCCCACCCCCAGCCCGCAGCCCAGCCCCGGCGGCGTGTGCGTGAAGGTGGGCCCGCTGGGCATCTGCCTCTCCCTGTAGGCCATATCCCCTCATGGGGGCGTATTCCCGGGCGGAGGGGACCGGATAGCCTGCTGCTCGATGGACAGCACGGGGAGGAGCCGGTGAGCCGGCGCGGCTGGGCGCTGTTCGCCGCGATGGGCGTGATCTGGGGACTGCCCTACCTGTTCATCAAGATCGCGGACGGTGGCGTGGCAGTGCCGGTGCTGGTGCTGGCGAGGGTCACGGTCGGCGCCCTGCTGCTGGCGCCGGTCGCACTGCGCCGCCGCCAGTTCGGCGCGCTGCGCGGGCACCTGCGCTGGCTGGCGCTGTTCGCGTGCGTGGAGATGATCCTGCCCTGGGCGACGCTGTCGGACGCGGAACGGCACCTGACCAGCTCCATGAGCGGGCTGCTGATCGCCGCGGTGCCGATCATCGGCCTGGTGCTGGCGCGGCTGACCGGCGGCCGGGAGCGCCTCACCGTCACCCGCTGGATCGGCCTGCTGGCCGGGCTGGCCGGAGTCGCGCTGCTGGCCGGGCCGGGCGCGCTGGGCGGCGGCGCCTGGCCGGTGGCCGAGGTGCTGCTGACCGCCCTGGGCTACGCCATCGGGCCGCTCATCGCCGCCCGCAAGCTGGCCGATCTCCCGGGGCTCGCGGTGAACGCGGCCTGCCTGAGCTTCGCCGCCCTCGTCTACGCGCCGGCCGCCGCGCTGACCTGGCCATCGGCGCTGCCGTCGTGGCGGGTGCTCAGCGCCCTGGCGGCCCTCGGCGTCATCTGCACGGCCACCGCGTTCGTGCTGTTCTTCAAGCTCATCGCCGAGGTGGGCCCGGCCCGCGCGACCGTCATCACCTACATCAACCCGGCGGTGGCCGTGGCGCTCGGCGTGACCGTGCTCGGCGAGCCGCTGACGGTGGAGATCGTGGCCGCGTTCGTCCTCATCCTGGCCGGCTCGATCCTGGCGACCCGGGCCGGCAGGCCGGTGCCCGCGCCCGTGCCCGTGCCGGTGCCCATGCCCGCGGCAGAGGCCGGCCCGCCAGCGGAGAGGCAGCCCGGGACGGCCCGACAGCACCGCCCGTTGCCACTAGAATCGCGCGAGTGATTGATCTGAGGGCTGCCCGCCAGGAACCGGACCGGTTCCGCGCCGCGCTCGCCCGCCGCGGCGCCGCGGAAGACTTCGACGCGCTGCTCGCCGCCGACCGGGTGTGGCGGGAGCTCACCGAGCGTACCGAGGCGCTCCGCGCCGAGCAGAAGCGGTCGTCCAAGGGCACGCCGCCCAGCCCGGAGGAGATCAAGGAGCTGCGGCGGCTGCGGGAGGAGCTGACCGCGGCCCAGGCAGAACTGGCGCAGGCGGCCAGCGACCGGGACACGCTGCTGGCCCGGATCCCGAACCTGCCCGACCCGACCGCGGCCGACGGCATGGCCGAAGAGGACGCCGAGGTCGTCCGGACCTGGGGCGAGCCGCCGTCCTTCAGCTTCGAGCCCCGCGAGGCCACCGACCTGGCCTCGCCGGCCGGCTGGATCGACATGGCCCGCGGTGCCCGGCTGTCGGGGTCCCGGTTCGCGTACCGGATCGGGGACGTGGCCCTGACCGAGATGGCCCTGTACCGGTTCGTGCTCGACCGGCTGGCCGGCAAGGGGTTCCTGCCGGTGCTGCCGCCCGTGCTGGTGGGCGAGCGGGCCATGTACGGCACCGGCTTCCTGCCGACCGAGGAGTCCAACCTCTACCGGGTCGAGTCCGACGACCTGTACCTGACCGGCACCTCCGAGGTCGCGCTGGCAGGCATCCACATGGACGAGCGGCTGGAGGAAGACCAGCTGCCAGCCCTGTACGCGGGGTTCTCCACCAACTTCCGGCGGGAGGCCGGGGCGGCGGGCAAGGACACCAAGGGCATGTTCCGGGTGCACCAGTTCGACAAGGTGGAGATGTACGTCTACTGCCTGCCCGAGGAGTCCCAGGCCTTCCACGACCGGCTGCTGGCCCACGAAGAGGAGATAGTCCAGGCGCTCGGCCTGCCCTACCGGGTCATGAACATCGCGGTCGGCGATCTCGGCGCTCCGGCGGCCAAGAAGTACGACATCGAGGCGTGGTTCCCGGTGCAGCAGCGCTACCGCGAGGTACCTCGTGCTCCAACACCACCGACTATCAGGCCCGGCGGATGAACGTCCGGTTCCGCCGGGACGGCAGGCTGGAGTTCGTGCACACGCTCAACGGGACCGGCGCGACCGCCCGCGCGCTGCTGGCCATCATGGAGAACTTCCAGGACGAGGGCGGCACCGTCGCCGTCCCCGAGGTGCTGCGCGGCTACGGGGCGCCCGCGACGATCGGCCGCCCGCGGGACTGACGCGGCCGCCGCCGGGCGGGTTACGGTGGCGGTGACGCCCGCGGCTGCCGCGGGCGGCGGCCGAGACCGGAGGCTCCCATGACGCGATCCGCACCCACGGCCACCCCGGCTCCGCGTTACGCCAGCCCGGTGGACTATGACACCTACGGCCCCTACGGGCCGGGCCGCGGCTTCAGCTCCGGGCAGCGCTTCCACCGGCCCCGCTACCGCTTCCAGGGCCGGATCACGGCCGACGGCTCCAGCGGGTACCCGGCCGAGCCCGGCCGCTACCACCTGTACATCGCCTGGGGCTGCCCGTGGGCGCAGCGCACCGCGATCGTGCGCAAGCTCATGCAGCTCGACGACGTGGTGTCGCTGTCCTATGTGGACGACGAGCGGGACGGCCGGGGCTGGGCGTTCCGGGAGCGGCGCGGCGCCGACCCGGTGAACGGGTTCGAGTTCCTCGCCGAGGCCTACGAGGCCACCGAACCCGGCTATGACGGGCACGTGTCGGTGCCTGTGCTGTGGGACCGGCGGACGGGCCGGGTCGTCAGCAACAACTTCCCCGACATCACCATCGACCTGGGCACACAGTTCGGGGCGTGGACGGGCAGCCCGGTGGACCTGTACCCGCAGGCGCTCCGGGCCGAGATCGACGCGCTGAACGAACGGGTGTACGAGCGGGTCAACAACGCGCCGTACCTCGTCGCCGGGGCCACCACCGAGGCCGAGTACACCGAGCTGGCGGGCCGCATGACCGGCATGCTCGCCGAGCTGGACGAGCGGCTGGCCAGCCGCCGGTATCTGGTCGGCGGCCAGCTCACCGAGGCGGACGTCCGGCTGTGGCCCACGCTGGCACGGTTCGACCTCGCGTACAACCCGATGGCCGGGGTCAGCGAGCGCCCGCTGACCAGCTACCCGAACCTGTGGGGCTACGCCCGGGACCTCTATCAGCTGCCCGCGTTCCGCGAGACCACCGATTTCGGCGCGATGGGCGGGCTGCGCCGCGGGCCCAGGCCCTCGTTCCTGAACCAGGGCACCTGGCGGCTGCAGATCGACCCGCGCCCGGCCGACTGGGACGAACCATCCCACCGCGAGCAGCTCAGCGGGGCCTGACGCACCTCCCGGCCAGCCCCAACGGGCGCGGCAGCGCCCAGGCCGGAGCGAGCCGAAGGGCCGCGCCGCCGTCTGGACTGACGAGCGAGGCGACGAAGGAGCCGGAGCGAGGAGGGACGACGGCGGGCTCGAGCGGCCCGGAGGCGAGCGAGGGCCAGTTAAGGGCTCAGGACTGGAGGCGGGTTAGCAGGGTGGTGCCGTTGGGGGCGCCCAGGCCGGTGCAGGCGTCCCAGCCGGGGCCGGCCTGGTAGGCGCCGTTGCTGCCGCTGGTGATGTCGCGGAAGCCGGGGGCGGCCGCGCCCGCCGTCACGCCCGCGTACAGCCGCGGCTGCAGCAGGCCGAACGGCTTGCCGGTGGCCTGCACCAGCCGGCTGATCAGGGCCGCCCACAGCGGGGCGACCGCGCTGGTGCCGCCGACCACCGTCTGCTGGCCGTCCACCAGGACCTGATAGCCGGTCGCGGGGTCGGCGTTGCCGGCCACGTCGGGCACCCCCCGCCCGGACCCGCCGCCCGCACGGGCGGGCACCCCCGCCGCCGCCTGCCAGGACGGCACCGGGAACACGTCGCTCACGCCGCCGCCGGTCGCACCGTGCCCCGGGTCGTTCCACACCGTCTCGGACGTGATGGCGCCGGTGGCCGGGTCGCCGTGCAGCGTGGTGCCGCCGCAGCCGAGCGCGTGCGGGCTGGAGGCGGGGAAGTCGGCGTGCACCGCGGTGCCGGCCCCCGTGTCGCTGCTGCCGCTGTCGCCGGCCGCCGCGCACACGGTGACGCCGAGCGCCGCGGCGTCGGCGATGGCCTGGTCCAGCGCGCTGCGCGCCTGTGCGGTCCAGGCGTCCTCCGACTGGCCCCAGCTGATGCTCACCACCGCCGGGGTGGGGGTGGCGTGAATGGCCGCCAGCACCGCGTCGGTGAAGCCCTGGTCGGTGTTGGGGGCGAAGT
Source organism: Gemmatimonadota bacterium (assembly GCA_050257395.1). Taxonomy (GTDB): domain Bacteria; phylum Actinomycetota; class Actinomycetes; order Streptosporangiales; family Streptosporangiaceae; genus JAIRTY01. Next base: position 15,811 of record JBLMWU010000304.1, read on the forward strand.
ACACCACCTGCCGGGCGCCGGGTGCGGCCGCGCCCGCCACCTCGATGTCGAGCAGCACCTCGCCGTCCGCCCCGGACGGGGCCTGGCCTGGCTGGTTGACGGCCCCGTCCACGCTGGCGGCGGTGACCGACGGGACCGGGATGCCCAGGCCGCTGAAGTAGGTGTCCAGGTCGCTGGCGGCGAACCCGCCGCCCAGCTCGATGATGGCGATCGTCTGGCCGGTCCCGTCCGTGCCGGCCGGGAACTGGTAGAACCCAGCGATCTGCACCGGCGTGTACGACACCGTGCTGCCGGGCCCGGCTGGCGTCGGCACCGGCGGGGCCTCCCCGGCCGCGGGCGGTGCCGCATACCGGATGTATGGCCTGGCCTGCGGCCGGTCGTCCAGGCCCAGCACCGCCAGGACGATCCCGGCCAGCTCCGCGGGTACCCGCAGGCCGCCCTCCCGGTACCGGTGATCGGCCAGCTCACCGCGCGCGCCCGGGCGGGGGCTGCGGACCCGGCGCAGCGACGCCCCGAAGGCGCCGGCCAGCGCTGCGATCGTGCCGGTGGCCTTCACCAGGCGTGCGCCCGCTTCTGCCGCGGTGACCTCGATGCCGTACCGGGCCAGCACCGTGCGGATGAGGCCGAGATCCGCGGGGTCTGTGCCGTGCCGCGCGGCCAGGTCCGCCTGGGACAGGGTGGCGGGCCCGGTGACCAGGTCAGGTGGCATCTCCGCCCGGCGCCGGGTGATCAGGGTCACCGTGATGCGCTGGGAGGTGTCGAGCGGCCCGGCGTCCTCCACCCCGGCCAGCGGGCCGCGCTCGCTGCCGGCGAGCGGGACGAATGACTGCTCTGACATGGCCGGCTCCTCTGGTAGGTGTGCGCCAGTATGGCGCAGGCCACCGGGCCGCGCCGGGCTCCGGAAGCACCGGAACAACTGCCGGTTACAGCCGGGATAGCGGATTTCACGCAGCGGGCGGCCCGGAATCCGGGCCCGGGCGGGGACTAGCCGGGGCGGGGACTAGCCGGCGCGGGGCTGGCCGGCGCGGGGCTGGCGGGTCCGCGGCTGGCCGGTGCGCTGGCTGCCGCGGGCGGCGCGGTCGTCGTGACGGCCGGGGTCGGGGCCAGGGCCGGGGTGGGGGTCGCGGTCGCGGTGGGCGTGGGGGCCGTGACCGTGGCTGCCGGGGTTGCAGACGGCGCGGTGCTGCCCGGCATCGAGGCGGCGGGCACCGGCGCGGCGGTCGTGGCCGGGCACACGGCCCGCCCGGCGGTAGGGTTGCCGGCCCCGGGCGTCACCGGGCTGACCTGCTGGCGGAAACATGCCGCGACCGCCATGCCGCCCTGGTCCGCGGTGATGGTCACGTCGTTGACCAGGCCGAAGTGCGCGCAGCCGAGATTCACGAAGGACTGCTGGAGGCGGCTGGCGAGGAAGGTGAACAGGTTGCTGGCCGCCCCGGCCATCGGGCTGGGCCGGCCGATGAGCAGGTTGACGTCCTGCTGCAGCCGCCTGCCCTGGAGCCTGCCCAGCGCCCGGCAGTAGCCGGCCGGTGACTGCCCGGCGGGCAGCCGCGGCTGGTCCACCCCGGCCCGGTAGGCATCCGTCTTGGCGGTGCTGAGCGCTCCCTGGACGGTCGTCATGGGGTCGTTCGCCGGCACCAGCGCCGCCGGGCCGGTGCCGCGGCGGCCAGCGTACAGAGCCGCCTGGAGCTCGTTCAGCGGGAGCGCGGGCGCCAGGGCGCCGCCGTCCGCCAGGTCCGGTGCCAGCCACGGCGAGCAGCCCAGGGCCGGGTCCATGATGAACGTGAGCAGGCCGTTGTCGCTGCCGTTGGACAGCACGGTGGCCCCGGCCAGCTGCTGCCGGTTGGCGGCCGTGTCCTGGGCGAGCTGGCCCTGGCTGGTGATGAGGTACTGGGCGGTGACGTTGTCGCTCTGATCCTGGTCCACCAGCCCGAAGCTGCGGGTGGTGAGGCAGGGCAGGCCGTCAGCGCCGGTGCCGGGCCGCGGCACGGCGAGCAGGTGCCGCCGGACCGCGCGGTTGGCGAACCGGAAGAACCGGTGGGCGTTGCAGTACGCCATCTGGCCGAACGGTGACAGCGACGGCCCGGGGTCCGTGCCGTTCACGCAGTGGCTGGCGGCCAGCGTGGTGCCGGGAGCCTGCAGTGTCAGCACGTCCCCGTTGAATCCGAACCACACGGCCACGATGGCGTCCGGCGGCAGCGGCGGCGGGTCCGGGGTCACGGCGGGCGCGGTGCCCGCGTCGACCACCAGCGGGTTGTACACCGAGATCTTCCCGGTGGCGGGATCCAGGATGGCCGCCTGCACGAACGCCGCCTGGCCGGCGTTGCTCTGGTGGCACGGCCCGTCCGCCGCGTTGGTCGCGGTCAGCTGGTACGGGGTCGCCAGCCCGGCCGCGGTCAGCGGGCCGGCCGGGACGATCAGCGTGCAGTCGCTGTTGCCGGCGCTGGCGGCGCCCGCGGCCGCGGGCCCGTCACCGGTGGTGGGCCCGTTCCCGCCGGCGTCCAGCCGCACGGGCCGCAGCTGGCCGGCCGCCCGGGCGGAGCTGGCGGCCGGCCGCAGTGACAGCCCGCCCATGGTCATGGCGAGGACGATGACCGCCACCACCGCGGACAGCCCGGCTGCGGGGAGCGCCCACCAGGGCACCCGCCGGGGCTGGCGCCGCCGGGCCCGGGCGCGGTCGGCAGTGAGGCCCATTCGCTGCTCCTGGTGCTAAGTGCTTACGAATTGCTTACGGCCGCCCCGGTGGTAGGACCATATAGGAGCATGTGATGGTAAAGATGCTGATCCGTGATTTAGGCGGGGATTGCCGTGAATGGCGCGGCCGTCCTCAGCGGCCGCCCGGGCCGCCCTCGATCCCGCGTTCTTCCTGGCCAGGCAGGGCCTGCGGGCCCGGTGCCGGGCCCGCCAGCCGCTCGCCGGGAGGCTTGCGCCGGACGTCGACCCCGCCCATGAGGGCGAAGCCGGTCACCCGCACCCGCGGCGCCCCCGGCGTGCCCGGGCCGCCCGCCCGGTGGTCGAAGCCGCCCATGAAACCGAACCCGGACACGTCGAGATCGATGTCATCACCGACGATGATGCTGACCCCACCCATGACGGCGATCGCCTGGATGGTGACCTCGGGTTCGCTGAACCGGGCCTGCCGCAGGTCGAGCTCCACCCCGCCCATGATGGCCAGGGCGGTGTAGCGGGGCGGGACCACCCAGCCGCCGGTGCGGTTCGCCCCGCTCATGATCGCGACCGAGAAGCTGGCGCCGGCGGTGCCGCCGATCCGGTCCGCCGGGAACGATCCGGCCGGCGCGGGCGGGTGCGGGCTCATGGCCGGGCCGGGCAGGTCCGCGGTGACCGTGTCCAGGTCGGCATAGGTCCGGGCGGCGTAGGCGAGCTCGATCCGCTCGTCGAGTTCAGTGAAGGTGATCCGCCCGTCACCGGCCGCCTGCCGGAGCACATCGGCGGCCCGCTCCCGGTCGGCGTCGGACACCCGCAGGCGGGCGCGGTCCGCCGGCTCGGGAAGGTTACCCACTCCCTCAGCGTAAACCGCGCCCGCCACGGGCCGCCTACTCGATCCGGGCGATCACCTCGCCCTGGCGGGCTGTCTCCTCCTCCGAAACCAGCAGGCGCACCTGGCCGCCCGCTGGCGCGACCACCTCCCCGGCCACCTTGTCCACCATCACCTCGCCCAGCAGCTGGCCGCCGGTCACCTGGTCGCCGTCAGCCACGAACCAGGTGGACAGCACGCCCTCGGCGGTGGGGTCCTTCTCCGACAGCTGCGGGAAGACCACGTCGGCCATGGCCGCGTCCCTCAGGCGCCGACGAGCTCACGCGCGGCGGCGCGGATGCGGTCGGGCACCGGCAGCACCGCCTGCTCGAGCGACCGGGCGTACGGGATGGGCACGTCGGGAACGGCGACCCGGCGGACGGGCGCCCGCAGCAGGCCGGGATCGGTCTCGGCCACGATGGCGGCGATCTCGCCGGACACCCCGAACGACTGGTAGTCCTCGTCCACGACCAGCAGGTGCCCGGTCTTGGCGACCGAGGCCAGGACCGTCTCCCGGTCCAGCGGCACCAGGCTGCGCAGGTCGATCACTTCCAGCTCGACACCGTGCTCCGCGGACAGCTGCCCGGCCACGTCCAGCGCATGGTGCACCGACAGCGACAGGGTGACGACCGTCGCGTCCGAGCCCTCGCGGGCGACGGCGGCCTTGCCGATCGGCGTCTCGTACGGCTCCTCCGGCACCGGCGCGATGGACCGGGCGTTCTTCGCCATCCAGGGCAGGCCCATGACACCCTTGTGGAAGACGTACACCACGGGGTTGTCGTCGCGGATCGCGGAGATCATCAGGCCCTTGGCGTCGGCGGGGTTGCTCGGCACCACCACCTTCATCCCGGGCAGGTGCGCGAACGTGCCCCACAGGCACTGCGAGTGCTGCTCGGCGTCGGAGTAGCCGCCGCCGGCCGCCATCATCAGCACCATCGGGACCTTCACGTGCCCGCCGGACTCGAAGTGGATCTTGGCCATGTGGTTGTAGATCTGGTCCATGGCCACGCCGAAGAAGTCGGCGAACATCAGCTCGACGACCGGCCGCATGCCCTCGACGGCGGCGCCGATGCCCAGGCCGATGAAGGCGGTCTCGGAGATCGGCGTGTCCAGCACCCGCTCGGGCCCGAACTCCTCCAGCAGGCCGCCGGTGGCGCCGAAGATGCCGCCGTAGGCGCCGATGTCCTCCCCGAGCACGAACACGCCCGGGTCCCGGTGCATCTCCTGGCCGATCCCCTCGGCGATGGCCCGGGCGGTGGTCAGCCGGCGCCCGGCCGGCGCGCTGGCGGTCTTGGCCGCAGAATCAGTGACGCTCATCTGCCTGAGCTCCCTTCACGCGAACAGGTAGTCGCGCGCCGTCGCGGGCGCGGGGACGGGGCTGGACTTGGCGAACTCGATGGCCTTCTCCACCCGGGCGGAGGCCTCCTCCCGGATGGCGCCGGCCATGGCCGCGTCCAGGACGCCCGCCTCGGTCAGCCGGGCCTCGTAGGCCGGGATCGGGTCCCGGCCCGGCACCTCGGCCAGGTCGGGCCGGTAGGCCTGCGGGTCGCCCTCGAAGTGGCCCCACAGCCGCAGCGTGTGCACTTCGAGCAGGGTCGGGCCCTCGCCGGCCCGGGCCCGCGCCACCGCGTCGCCGGCCGCGGTGTAGATGGCCTCCACGTCGTTGTCCTCGATGCGCTGGCCCGGGATGCCGTAGGCGGCCGCCCGGTCGGCGTTGTTCGGGATGGCGGTGGAGGCGTCGCGGGGCACGGAGATCGCCCAGTCGTTGTCCTCCACCACGAACACCACCGGCAGCTTCCACAGCGCGGCCAGGTTGAGCGACTCGTGGAAGGCGCCCTGGTTGGCGGCGCCCTCCCCGGTCACGGCCACGGCAACCCCGTCGGTGCCGCGGCGCTGGAACGCGAAGGCCTGCCCCAGGGCCGGCGGCAGGCCCTCGGCGATGATCCCGGAGCAGGAGAAATGCACGGCGGGGTCGAACAGGTGCATGTGACCGCCGCGGCCGCGGCCGAGGCCGGTCTCCCGGCCGAAGATCTCGGCGGTCATCCTGTCCAGGTCGACGCCGTGCGCGATCGCGAGGTGGTGCGGCCGGTGGGTGGCGGTGACCGCGTCGGTGCTGCGCAGGTGCGCGCAGACCCCGGCGGCCACCGGCTCCTGGCCGGCCGACAGGTGCATTTCGCCGGGGACGAGCCCGGCGCCGATGTCGAACGCGGGCTTCTTGTCCGCGTGGTACTCGCGGAGGATCGCCTCCTCATAGGTGCGGCTGAGCACCATTACCCGGTACAGCTCGCGGCGGGTCTTGTCGTCCACTGCGCCTCCCTCTTCCACTCGGCCGGACCACCGCGGCCGGCCAGATGCCAGGTGTCACTCCGGTAGCGCTGTGCCAGCAGCCGCTGCTGCCAGCCCGTCTCGGGGGGCCTGGGCGGGCGGGGCGCCAGCGTGCCGTACCGCCCGGTGGCGGCGGCCAGCACCGCCGCCCGGGCGGCCGGCACGGACAGCCCGCGGGCCAGCTCGCTGAGCGGGCTGACCGGGCTGCGATGGGAGTCAAGCGGGCGCGGGTCGGGCGGGGCCGGCCGCAGGAACGCCGTCACCTGCGCGGCGGGCGTGGTGACCAGCAGCGTGGCGTGGGCCAGGGTGGCGCCCCGGGTGAGCTGGCTGGCCAGGCCCGACACCTTCACCGGGCCCGCGAACACGCCGCGGCTGGTGACGGCCGCGGCGACACCCAGCCGCTGCAGCAGCCCGGCCAGCAGGCCCGCGAGATCAGCGGCGAGGCCGGGCTCCCAGCCGGGTGCCGTCAGGCTGATGTTGAGGTTGCCCAGGTCGTGGTACACGGTGCCGCCGCCGCTCGCCCGGCGCAGCACGGGCACGCCAGCGGCGGCGCAGGCCGCCAGGTCGACCTCCCGCTCCGCCCGCTGCGCCCGGCCGAGCACCACGCAGCGGGGGTTCTGCCAGATCCGCAGGACCGGGGCGGCCGGGGCGGCCCGCACCAGGGCCTCTTCCCACGCCAGATTGGCAGCCGGATCCCCGGCTGCCGTCTCCAGGACGAGCAGGTCCATGCGCTTTCGCCCGGCCGCCACGCCATTGGGCCGGCCAGGCTGCACCCCTGAAGTGACTTTCCCGGTTTGCCCGCTTCGCACACGCGCGCCCTCGCGGTGATCCAGGCCCGCGGGGGTGCGGGGACCTCACCGGGTATGCGGGGGCGGCTGGCCGCCGGGCGGCCCGGCCGGGTGACAATGGCTCTCCATGTGGGTCATCCGCGCCGTGCTCCACGCCCTCGCCCTGGCGGGCTCGATGACCTGGCAGATCACCTGGTCGCTGATGCTCGGGTTCACGCTGTCGGCCACGGTCCAGGCGGTTGTCCGCCGGGAGACCATCACCGGGCTGCTCGGTGACGACCGGCCGCGCACCCTGGCGCTCGCCACCGGCCTGGGCGCGGCGTCGTCATCCTGCTCGTACGCGGCGGTCGCGCTGGCCCGCGGGCTGGTCCGGCGCGGCGCCAGCTTCACCGCGGCGATGGTGTTCGAGATCGCCAGCACCAACCTGGTGATCGAGCTGGGGATCATCCTGGCGCTGCTGCTGTCCTGGCAGTTCACCCTCGCGGAGTTCGTGGGCGGCCCGATCATGATCGTGGCGCTGGCCGTGGCCTTCCGGCTGCTGCTGCGCCCGCGGCTGCTCGCGGAGGCCCGGCGGCAGGCGGACCGGGGGCTGGCCGGCTCCATGGAGGGGCACGCCGCCATGGACATGAGCATCCCGCCGGGCGGCGGTTTCTGGCGCCGTCTGCTCAGCCGGGAGGGCTACACCTCCGTCAGCCACATCTTCGTGATGGAGTGGGCGGCGGTGCTGCGGGACATCGTGGCAGGGCTGCTGATCGCCGGGGCGATCGGCGCGTGGGTGCCGGACACGTTCTGGCAGCACCTGTTCCTCACCGGGCATCCGCTGGCGGCCAGGCTCTGGGGGCCGGTCATCGGCCCGGTGATTTCCCTGCTCAGCTTCGTCTGCTCGATCGGCAACGTGCCGCTGGCCGCGGTGCTGTGGAACGGCGGGATCAGCTTCGGCGGCGTGATCTCGTTCATCTTCGCGGACCTGATCATCATCCCGATCCTGGTCATCTACCGGAAGTACTACGGCACCCGGATGGCGCTGTTCCTGCTGGGCACCTTCTACCTGACCATGGTGATCGGCGGCTACCTGGTGGAGCTGCTGTTCGGCGTGGCCGGGCTGATCCCGCCGCACCGGACCGCGGCGGTGGCCGCGGCGGGCGTCAGCTGGAACTACACCACCGTCCTGAACATCGTGTTCCTGCTGCTGGCGGCCGCCCTGGTGACCAGGTTCTTCCGGACCGGCGGGGGCCCGATGCTGAAGATGATGGGCGGCGGGCCGGAGCCGGCCGCCGACCGCGGCCAGCACTGACCGCCCGCTGCCCGGGATCCGGCGGGCTCAGCCGGAGTGCCGGGACACGTACTCCTCCGGGTCGCGGTCGGCGGCGGGCACGCCGCCCGCGTGCGCGGCCTCGAAAACGGCGAACTCCACCGCCAGGTCGTGCCGTTCGCGCAGGCTCGCGTGCCGCCGGAAGTCGGCCAGCGCCTCCCGCTCCTCCTCCGCGATGTGCTCGTCGTTGGCGGCGCGGGCCGCGGTCACGCACTCCCACCATCCGGCGCTGCCCGCCGGGTGCCCGGCGGCGCCGCGGATCGCGTCCCGGATCTCGTTGTGATCGCGGACCGCGTCCTCGGTCTCCTCTTCGGGGCTGTCCGCGCCCCCCGCCCCCTGCCCGGCCCGCAGCAGCCGCGGGTAGAACAGCCGCTCTTCGGCGTCCGCGTGCACCTCCAGCAGCACCGCCAGCCGGGCCCAGACCGGGCCCAGCCGGGCCGGGTCGTCGCCCAGCTCGTCCAGCAGCGCGAACATCCGCCGCTGCTCGTCGTGGTCGCGCAGGATCAGCTCAGTGATGTCCACGGCTGCCTGCTTCCCGGCAGCCGCCGGATCACACCCGCTCAGCGGCTGGCGGGCTCGCGCTGCTGCACGCCGAAGCTCAGCCGGCCGTCGCTGACCCCGACGGTGACGCGCTGGCCGGGCAGGATGAGGCCGTCGAGCAGCATCCGGGACAGCTGGTTGTCCAGCTCGCGCTGGATGGTCCGGCGCATCGGCCGGGCGCCGAACTCGGGCTGGTAGCCGTGGTCGGCGATCCAGTCCACCGCCTCCGGCCGCACCTCCAGCGCCACGTCCTGGGCGTGCAGCTTGCGCCGAGTCTCCTCCAGCAGCAGGCTGGTGATCTGCCGCAGCTGGTCGCGGCTGAGCTGGCGGAACACGATGATCTCGTCGATGCGGTTCAGGAACTCGGGCCGGAACGACTCGCGCAGCCGCCGCATCAGCTGGTCGGCCAGCTGGTCCCGCTGGCCGTCCCCGCCGCCGCCGCGGCCGGTGAAGCCGAATCCCTCGGCGCTGCGGCTGATGAGGTCCGAGCCCAGGTTGCTGGTCATGATCAGGACGGTGTTGCGGAAGTCGACGGTGCGGCCCTGCCCGTCGGTGAGCCGCCCGTCGTCCAGCACCTGCAGCAGGATGTTGAACACGTCGGGGTGCGCCTTCTCGATCTCGTCGAGCAGCACCACCGAATAGGGCCGCCGCCGCACCGCCTCGGTGAGCTGGCCGGCCTCCTCGTAGCCCACGTACCCGGGCGGCGCCCCCACCAGCCGGCTGACCGTGTGCCGCTCCTGGAACTCGCTCATGTCCAGCCGGATCATCCGGTTGTCGGCGCCGAACAGCGCCTCCGCCAGGGCCCGGGCCAGCTCGGTCTTGCCGACCCCGGTCGGGCCGAGGAACAGGAAGCTGCCCACCGGGCGGCCCGGGTCGCCCAGCCCGGACCGGGACCGGCGCACCGCCTCGGCGACTGCCCGCACCGCCTCGTCCTGGCCGATGACCCGCTGGTGCAGGTGGTCCTCCAGCCGCAGCAGCCGGTCCTTCTCCTCCTCGGTGAGCTGGTGCACCGGGATGCCGGTGGACCGCGACACCACCTCGGCGATGTCGGCGACCGTGACCTCCGGCACGGCGGACGAGCCGTTCCCGCGGCTGCGGATGCGCTCGGCCAGCTCGCGGATCTGGTCCCGCAGCTGCGAGGCGCGCTCGTAGTCCTCGCTGGCCACAGCCTGGTCCTTGTCCCGCTGGAGCTGCTCGGCCTGCCGTTCCAGGTCCCGCAGGTCCGCGCCGGGGGTCTTGGTGCGCAGCCGGACCCGCGCCCCGGCCTGGTCGATCAGGTCGATCGCCTTGTCGGGCAGGAACCGGTCGGTGAGATAGCGGTCGGACAGCTCGGCGGCGGCGACCAGCGCCTCGTCCGTGAAGCGCACCTGGTGGTGCGCCTCGTAGCGGTCCCGCAGGCCGCGCAGGATGGCGATGGTGGCCTCGACGTCCGGCTCCGGCACCATGATGGGCTGGAACCGCCGGGCCAGCGCGGCGTCCTTCTCGATGCTCTTGCGGTACTCATCCAGCGTGGTCGCGCCGATGATGTGCAGCTCGCCGCGGGCCAGCGCGGGCTTGAGCATGTTGCCCGCATCCATGGTGCCGCCCTCGCCGCCCGCGCCGGCGCCCACCACCGTGTGCAGCTCGTCGATGAACACGATCAGGTCGCTGGCGTGCTCCCGGATCTCGTCGATGATCCGCTTCATCCGCTCCTCGAAATCGCCGCGGTAGCGGGTGCCCGCGACCACCCCGGACAGGTCGATCTGCACCACCCGCTTGCCGCTGAGCGTCTCCGGCACGTCGTCGTCCGCGACCCGCTGGGCGATGCCCTCGACGATGGCGGTCTTGCCCACCCCCGCCTCGCCGATCAGCACCGGGTTGTTCTTGGTCCGGCGGGAGAGGACCTCGATGGTCTGCTCGATCTCCTCATCCCGGCCGACCACCGGGTCCACCCGGCCCGCCCGGGCCTGCTCGGTGAGGTCGCGGCCGAACTCGTCCAGGGTGGGCGTGCTCGACCGGCCGCCCGGCCCGCCGGGGGCGCCCGGCGGGGCGCCCTGCCCCGCCATCGCCTGCTGCAGCGTCTCCGGGGTGACGTGGGCAGCGGCCAGCATCCGGGCGGCCGCCGACTCCGGGTTCACCGCCAGGGCCAGCAGCAGGTGCTCGGGGCCGATGTAGGAGGAGCCGAGGGCACGGGAGATCCGGTGCGCGTCCAGCAGCGCCCGCTTGGCGGCCGGGGTCAGCGAGGGGGGCTCGGGCCGCCGCTCGGCGTGGCTCAGCTGCCGCTCGGTCTGGCTGGCGAGCGTGTCCGGCGCTGCGCCGGCCCGGCCGAGCAGCTGCCGGGTCGGCTCGAGCTGGGTCGCGGCCCACAGCAGGTGGATCGCGTCCAGGTCGGTGCCGCCCCGCTCGGCGGCCTGCGCGGCAGCTGCCGTCAGCAGTTCCCGGGCCGGGCCGCTCATCAGCCGGGTGATGTCCACCCGCCGGGCCGGCTGGCGTGGCGTTCCCGGGCCGAAGAAGCGGGACAGGAACTCATCGAACGGGCCGGACCCGAAGTCCTCGTTCCCGTAAAAGCCAGTCATGGCGTTCATCTCCCAGCATCAGGAGGTTAGAGGCATGCCTGCTCTGGCCCCCCTACCCCCCGACTCCCCCGGCCCGCGCCCATCCGGGGCTGGTGACCGGCCGGGCAGTAAGGTTTCCCTTGCGGTGGCGCTTCTGCAACCGGGGAGTCGCCTTGGGCTGCCGCTGGCTGCGGCTCACACTGCTCGCCCTGGCCCTGGCCGTGCCAGGGCTCGCCGTCATGTCGCTGGCCGGGGCGGCGCCGGGCGGGCGGACCCGGTGCTCGGCCGGCGCCCGTACCCTGTCGCCGCCGGGGGCGCGGCTGTACCCGGAGACCGGCAACGGCGGCTACACCAGCCTGCACACCGACGTGCACCTGGTCTACGACGCGACCGCCAACCGCTTCCTGCCCGGCAACCACGTGCTGCTGACCGACCGGGCCACCCAGTGCCTGACCAGCTTCAGCCTTGACTTCGAGCGGCGGTCGGCCAACCGCACCGCCGGGCCGGACCTGACGGTCACCTCGGTGCTGGTCGACGGCAGGCCGGCCCGGTTCAGGTTCGCGCGGCCCGCCTACCCCGGTGACCCGCGCGGGCCCGGCGACCCCGACCCGCAGGCCCACGAGGCGTCCCAGGCCAACCCGGTGGGCGGCCCGCATGACAACCCGCTGCCGCCCGCCTGCTCGCCGGAGCTGCCGTCCGGCAGCGCGGCCCCCGGCTCCCAGGACGGCCAGCCGTGCCCGGCCACCAAGCTGGTGATCACCCCGGCATCGGTCATCGCCGATCATGCCCTGTTCCGGGTCACCGTGAACTACACCGGGCGGCCGGGGGTGCACAACGACGGCGACGGCACCGCCGAAGGGTGGTTCCGGGCGCCTGACGGCGGCTTCGTCGCCTCCGAGCCGGTCGGCGGTGAGGACTGGCAGCCGCTCAACGACTACCCGGCGGCCAAGCCGACCTACGACTTCTACGACACCGTGAACGCGGGCAAGGTCGCGATCGCCAACGGGGTGCTCGTGTCCGTGCTGCGGCACCGGCCCGGCCCGAGGTTCCCGCGCGGGTCGGTCACCTGGCACTGGCGCTCACGGGCGCCCATCGCGAGCTACCTGGCCGGGACCAGCGTGGGCGACTTCCGGCTCACCGGGCGGACCGGCCCCGGCGGCGTGCGGTACTACGTCGCGCAGGACACCCGCATCAGCGCCGCCGGGCAGCGCGCCAACGCCGCCATCGCCAGCCAGCAGCCGGCCATCACCGCGGTGGAGAGCGCCTTCTCCGGCCGGTACCCCTTCCGCTCGGACGGCGTGGTGGCCGGCCTGCCGCAGGTGGGCTTCCAGGAGGAGATGCAGACCATGATCGCCTTCTCCGGCACCGGCATCGACCTGACCACCCTGTACCACGAGAACATGCACCAGTGGTGGGGTGACTACGTCAGCGAGGCCGGCTACCAGATGACCTTCTACAAGGAAGGCCTGGCCACCGTGGGTGAGTACCTGCGGCGGGCCGCGGCGGCCGGGCCACCGGGCCGGGCCGCCCTGGCCGCCCTGGCCCCGGGGCTGATCCGGCGCTTCGGCCAGATCTACGCCAGCGGCGGCAGGTTCTGGACCGCCGCTCCGTCGGACCCGGCACCGTGGGGGCTGTTCTCGGGCGACGCCACCTACGCCCGCCCGGCCGCGGCTTACATCGCGCTGCGGCAGATCCTCGGCGCGCAGCGGTTCGGGCTGGCGCTGCGGGCGATCCAGCAGCGCTACGCCAACGGCAGCATCACCGAGCCGGAACTGGAGGATGCGCTCCAGCGGTGGCTGCCGGACCGGGCCGCCGCCTGCCGCCAGCGGCTGGACGAGTTCTTCAGCGAGTGGTTCGACACCGCCTACCTGCCGGGCGGGGGAGCGGACCGGCCCCAGCTCACCGGGCCCGGGCTGGCCGGCCCCGGCTTCTACGGCGGCGGCTGCCCGGCTCCGTGAGCCCGCGCCGGGGTTTTGCCGGCCATTAGTAACCGCTGCGAAACAGCAGGTCAGAAGCGGTTACGGCGGGCCGCCGAAAATGGCAGGAACCCGTACCCGTTTGCCGGGCCGTGACCGTTCCGCTCCGGTATGGTGCGATCTACCATGCGCTGCCAGTTGCCGTCTGGATCTGTCCGCGGAGCGGGCAGGCTGCAGCGGCATGCCGCGGCTCGCCGCGGGTCGCTTTGCAGGCTGTTCCGGCTGCACGGCTGTCAGTGCCCGCCGCCGACCGCTCCGAGGACCTGATCGATGCCAGCAGACCAGTCCGGCCGCGCCGCGCCCGGGTCGTCGCCCCTGCAGCGGGCCCTGTTCGCCGCGGCCGTCACCGTGGTCGTCCTCGGGGGCGCGTGCCTGGGGGCCGCTCTCACCGCGCCGGCCGGGGCGGGCGCCTTCGTCGCGTGGGCTGGCGGCGCCGCCGCCCTGATCGCCTCCGTGGCCGTGGCGGCCGCGGTCTTCTACGCGGAGAGCTCACGCCAGACCCGGGACCGGACCGTCCGGGCACAGGCGGCCGCCGGCCGGCTCGAGCACGAGCTGACCAGGGTGGTGAACGAAACGCTGCCGGTGCTGGTGTCCCGGCTGCGCGACGGCGAGTCGGCCGAGCGGGCACTGGCGGGCGTGGCGCACCCGGTGGGCGGCCCGCTGCAGCGGCTGATCCACACGACCGCGCGGGAGATCGCCGCGGCCGAGGCCCGCGGCACCACCGCGATGGCGCTGCGCGCCGCCATGGAAGACGACGTGGCCCAGCTGGCCGACGAGACGGTGCCGGCGCTCGTCGCGGGGCTGCGCGCGGGTGAGTCGCCGGACAGCGTGCTGGCCGCTGCCCCGTCCCCGGCCAGCGGGGCCCTGCAGCGCCTGCTCGCCGTGGTGGCGCGCGAGCTCAGCACCGGTGAGCGGCGGGGCGCGGCGGCCATGGCGGCCTGCGCCAGCGCGGCCGCCCGGGTGCAGGCGCAGACCACCCGCACCCTGGCCGAGCTGCGCGAGCTCGAGCACCGCTACAGCGAGGACAAGGTCTTCGCCGACCTGCTGGAACTGGACCACCGGATCTCCCAGATGGGCCGGCTGGCGGACAGCATCGCGCTGCTCAGCGGCGGGCGCTCGGGCCGCCGGTGGACCAAGCCGATCGTGATGGAGAGCGTCCTGCGCGGTGCGATGGGGCGCATCGACGCCTACCGGCGGGTCCGGGTCCATTCGGCCAGCACCGCCGCTATCGCGGGCTACGCGGCCGAAGGCGTGATGCACGCCCTGGCCGAGCTGATGGACAACGCGGCCGCGTTCTCCGCGCACGGCTCCGAGGTGCAGGTCTACGTGGAGGAGGAGGACGCGGGGGTCGTCGTCACCATCGAGGACAGCGGGCTGGGCATGCGCAAGCGGGAGCGCCGCCGGGCCGAGGGCCTGGTGTCGGAGGCGCTCGATCTGACCACGCTGCCCGGCACCCGGCTGGGCCTGGCCGTGGTCGGCAGGCTGGCCAGCCGGTACGGCCTGACCGTCAGCTTCCGGCCCTCGTCGCGCGGCGGCACCGGCGTGGTGGTGATGATCCCCCGGCAGCTGGTGACCCAGCCGCAGGACGAGGCCATGCCGGCGTTCCCGGCCGGCAGCCCGGTGCCGGCCCGGGCGGCGGTCCCGGTCGCGGCCGGGGCGGCGGACCTGCCCGCAGGGGATCTCCCCAAGCGGCCGCCGGGACAGACCCTCGCCGCGGCCACCCGGGCCGCGCCGGCGGCCACCGCCGCCCCGGCGCCCGCGGGCGACCCGGGCGCCCGATTCGCTGCTTTCCACCAGGCAGGTGACCGCAGCCGCCGCGGCGGCCCGGCGGCGCCGGGCACCGAACCCAGCCAGGACTCTCTGGCACCGGAGAGGAAAGGCAGATGAGCACCCCCGACAACGACTCGGCCGGACTGGACTGGCTGCTGGACAACCTGCAGAGCCGCACGCCCGGCGTCCACCATGTCCTGGTGCTGTCGAAAGACGGCCTCAAGATGTGCTTCACCGCCGGCCTGGACACCGACCGCGCTGACCAGCTGTCCGCCATCGCATCCGGCATCCAGAGCCTGTCGCTGAGCGCGTCCGCCGAGTTCGGTCACGGGCTGGGGGCCGGCCAGTCGATGGTGGAGTTCCCCGGCGGGCTGCTGCTCATCGTCCCGGCCGGGGAGGGCGCGCATCTGGCCGTGGTCGCGGCCAGTGATGCCGACGTCGGCGTGATCGGCCACAACATGAACGAACTGGTAGAGCAGATGGGCCAGTACCTGACCGCGGCCCCGCGCCAACCCCAGCCCAGCAGCCCGATGCCATGAGCCCGCGGGCCGTCGATCGGGAGAACCCCGACCGGTTGTACACCGTCACGCGCGGGCGCAGCACGGCCGATGACAGCGCCATTGACATCGTCGCCCTCGTCGTCTCCGAGAGCGAGCCCGCGACGGGGATGCAGTCGGAGCACGTCAGAATCCTGCGGATGTGCCGGCGCCCCAAGGCCGTGGTCGAGATCTCCGCCGAGCTGCGGCTGCCGGTGAGCGTGGTGAAGATCCTGGTGCGCGACCTGCTCGAGGGCGGCCTGATCTCTGTGCGCACGCCCCCGCCGTCGCATGAGCGGGCCGACATCCCTGATCCCGCGATACTGAAGCAGGTGCTCGTTGGTCTCCAGAAACTCTGATCAGGTGGCCGCCCGCCCGGCCCGGGCCCAGCTGCGCCGGACCGCCGAGCACGGCCTCAAGATCGTCGTCGTGGGCGGGTTCGGGGTCGGCAAGACCACCATGGTCGGGGCTGTCAGCGAGATCCAGCCGCTCAGCACCGAAGAGGTCATGACCCAGGCCGGCGTCGGCGTCGACGACGCGAGCGGCGTGTCGGACAAGAAAGCGACCACGGTCGCCTTCGACTTCGGCCGGATCACGCTGGACGCGCGGCGGGTGCTCTACCTGTTCGGCGCGCCGGGCCAGGAGCGTTTCTGGTTCCTGTGGGATCAGCTGTTCTCCGGCAGCCTCGGCGCGGTGGTGCTGGTGGACACCCGCCGCCTGCAGGACTCCTGGTACGCGATCGACCGCCTGGAGCACCACCGGATGCCGTTCATCGTGGCTGTCAACCGTTTCGCCGGCCCGCAGCCGTCGCTGGACCAGGTGCGCAGCGCCCTCACCCTGCCGGACGACATCCCGCTGGTGGACTGCGACGCCCGGGAGCGGGAGTCCGGCAAGACCGTGCTGATCACCCTGGTCAGGCACCTCACCCACCTCTACGAGCACGCCTCTGTCGGGAGCTGACGCCGTGACCGATACCCAGCCCGCGCCCGGGCCCGCAGCAGACCCGTGGCTGGCCGAGCACTACCCCGACCATGACCGCGCCGTCCGGCTCTACGGGGCGGAGTTCGTCAGCGACCCGGCCCGGCTGTACCAGGAGATGCGGCGAGAGCACGGGCGGGTGGCGCCGATCCTCCTCGACGGGGACGTGCCCGCGTGGTTCGTGCTCGCCTACCGCGAGGTGCACCTGGTCACGAGCAACCCGGGGCTCTTCGCCCGGGACTGCCGCCGCTGGAACGCCTGGGACCGCATCCCGGAGGACTGGCCGCTCATGCCCTACGTGGGCTGGGCCCCGTCGATCATGTTCGCGGAGGGGGCGGAGCACCAGCGCCGGGCCGGCGCGGTCGGCGACGCCCTCGACGAGATCGACCGCACCGAGCTGGCCGGCCTGTGCGAGCAGGTCGCCGATCAGCTCATCAACGAGTTCGCGGGCAACGGCGAGGCGGACCTGATCGCGCAGTACTCCCATCAGATCCCGATGCTGGTGGTGGCCAAGCTGTACGGGCTGCCCGACGCCGATGTGCCGGTGCTGGTGCAGGACATCGCCGACTCGCTGGACGAGGGCGACAAAGCTAACGAGGCCCACCAGCGGATCTACGCGCGGATGGTGCAGCTGGTCAAGGACAAGCATGACCGCCCCGGGCGGGACGTGCCGTCCCGCATGCTCGCGCACCCGGCCGCCCTCACCGACGACGAGGTGGTCATCGACCTGCTCATCGTGAGCGCCGCCGCCCAGCAGCCCACCGGCAACTGGATCGGCAACACCCTGCGGCTGATGCTCATCGACGACCAGTTCTCGCTGACCCTGCAGGGCGGGCGCAGCAGCGCCGCGCAGGCGCTGAACGAGGTGCTCTGGAAGGACACACCCACCCAGAACTTCATCGGCCGCTGGGCGACCCAGGACTGCGAGCTGGGCGGGCGGCGCATCCGCCGCGGCGACCTGCTGGTGCTGGGGCTGGCGGCGGCCAACGCCGACCCGCAGGTCCACCCCGGGTCGTTCGCCGAATCAGGCGCCAACCGGGCGCACATGTCGTTCGGGCACGGCGAGCACGGCTGCCCCTTCCCGGCGCCGGAGCTGGCCGAGCTCATCGCCAGGACCGCGGTGGAAGTGCTGCTGGACCGCATCCCGGACGTGGAGCTGGCCGTGCCCGCCGACTCGCTCGAGTGGCGGCCGTCGGTCTGGATGCGGGGCCTGTACTCGCTGCCGGTCCGGTTCTCCCCGGTGACCATCATCGGCGGCGGCTTAATCTAGGCAGGCAGGTGCCAGGAAAGCCCGGCTGCGCCTGATACCGGCTGCGGTGCGGGCCGGCCCTGCGGGCCGCCGTCCTCCGCTGGGCCGCTCGCGACCGGTCCGGAGCGCCGCCCGGCGCCTCCCGGTCCGCCGTGTGCCGTGCCCGCGGGCCGTACCCGGCGGATCCCGCTCCGCGGCCTGCGCACGCACGCTGCCGCGAGAGCCCTCCAGTTGAGCCGATGATCACGCTGATCACGCGCCTCAGCCGCTATGAGCATGATTGTGAATTCCCGGGAGCTGACGCCGTGAACGACCCTCAGCCCGCCCCCGAGCCCGCCGCCGGGCCCGCGCCGCTGTCCGCCGGCCCATGGCTGGCGGAGCACTATCCCGACCACGCCGGTGCGGTGCTGCTGGACGGGGCGGAGTTCGCCGATGACGCGGTCGGCTTCTACCGCGAGATGCGGCGCCAGCACGGCCGGGTGGCGCCGGTCCTGCTCGGGGACGTCCCCGCCTGGTTCGTGCTCGCCTACCGCGAAGTGCACATGGTCACCAGCAATCCGGGCCTGTTCGGCCGCGACTCCCGGCGCTGGAACGCCTGGGAGCGGATCCCGGAGGACTGGCCGCTCCGGTCGTACCTGACCTGGGTCCCGTCGATCATGTTCGCGGAGGGGGCGGAGCATCAGCGCCGGGCCGGGGCGGTCGGCGACGCCCTGGACGCCATCGACCGGACCGAGCTGGCGGCCATCTGCGAACGGGTTGCCGACCAGCTGATCAGCGGCTTCGCCGGCACCGGCGAAGCCGACCTGATCGCCCAGTACGCCCACCAGATCCCGATCCTCGTCGTGGCCAGGCTGTTCGGGCTGCCCGAGGCCGACACGCCGGCGCTGACCCGGGACATCATCCAGTCCCTCAACGACGGGGCCGAGGCCAGCGAGGCTCACCTGCGCATCTACATGCGGATGATGCAGCTGGTCAAGGACAAGCAGGAGTCCCCCGGCGCCGACGTGCCCTCGCGGATGCTGGCCCACCCGGCGGGCCTCACCAGCGACGAGGTGGTCTTCGACCTGCTCATCGTGGTGGGCGGGGCCCAGCAGCCGACCGGCGACTGGATCGGGAACACCCTGCGGCTGATGCTCATCGACGACGAGTTCTCGCTGACCCTGCAGGGCGGGCGCAGCAGCGCGGCGCAGGCGCTGAACGAGGTGCTCTGGAAGGATTCGCCCATCCTGACCGGCTCCCGCTGGGCCGTGCAGGACTGCGAGCTGGGCGGCCGCCGCATCCGGCGCGGGGACATGATCCTGCTGGGGCTGGGGGCGGCCAACGCCGACCCGCAGGTGCATCCCGGGACGTTCGCCGATTCCGGCGCCAACCGGGTGCACATGTCGTTCGGGCACGGCGAGCACGGCTGCCCGTTCCCGGCGCCAGAGCTGGCCGAGGTGATCGCCCGGACCGCGGTGGAGGTGCTGCTCGACCGGATCCCGGACGTGGAGCTGGCGCTGCCTGCCGGCTCGCTCCGGTGGCGGCCGTCCACCGGAGCCCGGGGCCTGTCCTCGCTGCCGGTCCGGTTCTCCCCGATCACCCGCGTCGGCAGCGCCTCCTAGCCGACCCGGCCTGGCAGGCCCGGCGCTGCACCGCGGTCACCGGTGTCACACCGCGCTCACCGGCGTGAAAAGCAGCGGCAGCGAGGCGGGGCCCCGGGTGAAGACGCCGCGCTCCACCGGGACGAAGCCGTCCGGGAGCCGAACGTCGGGCATCGCGTCCAGCAGCTGGCCGACGCCGACCTCGACCTCGGTCTTGGCCAGCAGGGCGCCGACGCAGAAGTGCCGCCCGAGCGCGAAGGCCAGGTGGTCGGCGGCCGCCGAGAACGCGGTGGCGGTGTTCAGGTCCTCCCGGAAGATGTCGAACGTGTCCGGGTCGGCATACCGGTCGCCATCCCGGTTGGCGGCGCCGATCAGGCACGTCACCGTGCTGCCCGCGGGGATCGTCCCGCCGCTGACCGTCACGTCCTCAGCGGGCTGCCGCATGATCATGTGGACCGGCGGCGTATAGCGGAGCGTCTCGGCGAAGGCCCGCCCGATCAGGCTCCGGTCGGCCCGCACCGCGGCCAGCTGGCCCGGGTGCTGCAGCAGGTTCGCGAACACGCTGGCGATGGCCTTGTCCGTGGTCTCCCCGCCCGCCGTGAGCAGCAGGCTGCAGAACGCCTTGATGTCCTCGTCGCTCATCCGGGTGCCGTCGATCTCCGCCTCGCAGAGCGTGGACAGCAGGTCGCCGCCCAGGCTGGCGCGGCGCTGCTGGATGACCGGGATCATGTAGGCGGCGAATTCGTCCCGGGTGCGCAGGCCGTCCTCGGCCACCGCCGGGTCCTGGCTCAGGTTGCTGAGGAACGCGATGATCGAGGTGTACCAGCGGTGGAAGCGCTCGTGGTCCGCCTTGTCCAGGCCGAGCATGTCAACGATCACATTGATCGGGAAATGCGTCGCGAAATCGGCCACCAGGTCCACCTGGCCGGTGCTGCGGAAACCGTCGATGAGCTCCCGGGCATTGCGCTCGATGACCGGCAGGAACTTCTCCTGGAGTTCACTTCCCCGGAACGCGGGCGCCACCAGCGCCCGGCGCACAGAATGGTCCCGCCCGCTGAGCTGCAGGATGGTGCGGCCGTGCACCGGCTCGAGCTGCCAGTCGTAGTTAGCCGTGGTGAACGCCTGGTCGCGGAAGGCCCGGGAGACGTCCTCATACCGGGAGACGATGTAGCTCTGCATCGGCTCATGCCAGATCAGCGGTGCCTCGGCGCGCATGATCCGATAGGCCGCATAGGGATCTGCCGCAAATTCGGGGGAAAGGATGTCCGGCACTTCCTGGGCCGTCGTCATGACTCTCCTCGGGGGATCGGTCCGGCGGGTGCACGCCCAAAGGCGGTCCGCTTTGAGCCTAAATGGCCCTTGGCGTCCGGTCCACCCTGCGAGGTCAGCGGCCCGCGGGCACCGCGCGCCGGGTCACGCGGTGCTGCCCAGCCCGGCGTCGCGGGCGGCGGCCACGGCCGCCGCGCGACTGTCCACGTGGATCTTGGCGCCCGCCAGGGCCCGCCGGGCCGCCCACCCTCAGTGGGCGGGCCACCACGAACGGTGGACTTCGGGCGGCACCCGGCACACAGTGGTAGGCGGGGAGCAATCGGGCCAGAGGAGGCGCGCATGACCGCGGACGTCCACGCCGAGCACGTCGGCAGCCTGCTGCGGCCGCCCTGGCTGCTGAGCGCGCGGGCGGCGCGCAGACGGGGCGAGCTGGGTGACGGCGAGCTGCGGGAGCTGGAGGACCGCGCGGCGCTGGCGGCGATCTCGCTGCAGCGAGAGGCGGGGATGCCGGTCTTCACCGACGGCGAGGTGCGCCGCGAGAACTGGATGGCCGGGTTACTGGAGTCGATCGGCGGCGTGGTCCAGGTGCCGCTGGGCCCGGCGCCGTGGTACCGGCAGGACGGCACCCCGCCGGCGGCAGAGACCGACTTCGAGCTGCTGGCCGCGAACGCCCCGCTGACCCAGCGGGCACAGCACACCAGCGTGGAGGCGGCATTCCTGGCCGGGCACTCCCCAGGTCCTTTCAAGATCACGATGATCAGCTCGTCCATGGGCGGCATCATGTGGCGCCCGGAGGTGAGCGCCGCCGTCTACCCCACCCCGGCAGACGTCGTCCACGCGCTGATGGAACTGCAGATCAAGGAGATCGAGGGCCTCATCGACCAGGGAGTCCGCTGGATCCAGCTCGACTCGCTCAGCTACAACATGGTCTGGGATCCGCGGTTCCGGGAGAACCTGGGGGCCGGCGCGCTGTCCGGCGAGGAGGTCCTGGCCGCCACCGTCGCCGTGGACAGCGAACTGGTCCGGGCGGCCAAGCGCAAGGACCCGGACGTCACCGTGGGCATGCACATCTGCCGGGGCAACAACCGCAGCGCCTGGATGGCCGAGGGCAGCTACGAGCCGGTGGCCGAGCGGCTGTTCGGCGAGGTCGGGGTGGACCGGTTCCTGCTGGAGTACGACACGGAGCGGGCGGGCGGGTTCGAGCCGCTGCGGTTCGTCCCGGACGGCACCACCGTGGTGCTCGGCCTGGTCTCGTCCAAGACGCCCGAGCTGGAGCCGCAGGACGAGCTGTGCCGGCGGATCGAGGCGGCGGCCGCCTACGTGCCGCTGGAGAACCTCGCGCTGAGCCCGCAGTGCGGCTTCGCCTCCACCGCCAGGGGCAACCTGCTGACCACCGAGGACGAGCTCCGCAAGCTCACGCTGGTGGCCGAGACCGCACGCAAGGTCTGGGGCTGAGGCCGGCCCGGCAACGGCGTCAGCGCCCGCGGGTGAGGACCGCGACGCCCGCCGCGAAGGCCAGCAGCGCCAGCAGGGCGAATAAGGAGGCCCCGCCGAGCTGCTGCTCGGAGTAGTTGGGCTCGCGGGCCGTGCGGGGGCGGCCGTTGCCGGGCAGGAAGACATCGAGCTCCTGCCCGGGCTCGTAGTCGTTGGGCCTGGTGTGCTGCAGGATCAGCGGCGCCAGGTGCGCCCGCCCCGCCAGCTGGTAGCGGACCAGCAGCTGCGCGGACCGGGCCCAGTAAGGCGGCGAGGTGATGGCGGCCGAGGGCTCGATCCCGGTGATCTCGGCTTTGACCCACCGGCCCCGGCGGCGGATCCAGTCCCGGCGCGGCCTGAGCCAGGCTGCCCAGAAACCCCGGGCACCCGGGACGGCCAGCGCCACCCCCGCCGGGAAGTACAGCCACGCCCAGCTCATCAGCGCTCACCGGATTCCGCGCCGCGGGGCATGGGCTGGAGCCTGGCCCGGCCCTCGCGTCACCGCCACGCCTCGCCGGTCACCGGGTGGGGGTAGTGGAACGGGACGATCGCGGTGCCGGGCCACAGCTCGTGCGGGTCGGGCACCAGCTCGTCGGGGCCGAACTCGGCGTCCGGGTAGGTCACGGTCTCGTTGGGCACGTAGGCGGGCGGGGTGTGCGCCCAGCCGTCGTCGTAGACCGCGTGCCAGACCGGCTGGTAGCGCAGCCGCTGGATCTTCCACACCCCCCGCTCGCGGGCGTAGCGGTTCTCGTACAGGCCGCCTTCCCACCACTGGGCCGCCCGGGAGCGGGGATGGTCCACGCTGTCGTGCGTCCCGGCCTGCATCAGCGTGCGGAAGCGGGCGCTGGCGTGCTCGCCGTCCTCGTCGACGTGCACCACGTCCTGCAGCTGCGGGTGGTCGAGCAGGAACCCGGGCACCGGGCCGTCGCCGCCGTCGGTGAACCTGCCCCGGAAGCGGCCGGTGTACAGGCGCCGCGCACCCGGGATGCCGCGGTAGATGCCGCCCATGAAGACGATCTCGCAGTCAGCCGAGAACAAGCCGACGACCTCGGAGTACAGGCACTTGTCGAGGTAGTAGCCGTAGGCGTGCTGCAGGTTGCGCACCGCCTGCGCGCTCTCCAGCCGGTCCACGCGGCGGGCGAGTTCCCGCACCGCCTGGCGCAGGCCGGCGGTCACGTCGGAGCCGTTGTGCGGGATGGTCATCGCGGAGCTCCCTTTGCTCACCGCCATGCAAGCACCGGGTTTCTTGTTGCCGCAAGAAGGCGGCTCTACCATTCCTGCATGCGGAATCAGGGGCCGCAGGTGCTCCAGTCGGCCGAGCACGCGCTGCGGGTGGTCCTGCTGGTGGCCAGCCGGGGCTCGGTCACGGTCACCGAGGTCGCCGCGGAGCTGTCGGTGGGCCCCTCCACCGCGCACCGGCTGCTGGCCACCTGCCGGCACACCGGGTTCGTCCGGCAGGAACGGCCCGGCGGCCCCTATGTGATCGGTCCCGCCGTGCACGAGCTCACCCTCGCCACCACCGCCGCGGTCACCCTCCGGGACGCGGCCGGCCCGGTGCTGCAGGACCTGGCGGCCGCCACCGGCGAGACGGTCAGCCTGCTGGTCCTGGAGGGCAGGAACGTCCGGTTCGTGGAGTCACTCGAAGGCAGCCGCCCGGTCCGGGTGGCGTCCCGGGTCGGCGTGGTGCTGCCCGCGCAGGACACCTCCGGCGGCAAGGCCATGCTGGCCTGCCTGGCCGGGGCCGAGCTGGAGCGCCGGTTCCCCGGCCGCCGGCTCGCGGGGGACCGGCCGCCCCCGTGGCCGGAGCTGCTGGCCGAGCTCGACCGGATCCGCCGCCGTGGCTGGGCCACGAAGTTCGCGGAGGGCGACCCCGGGATCGGGGCCGTCGGCGCCGCGGTCCGGTCGGGGACGGGCGAGCCGCGGGCGGCGGTGGTGGCCGCCGCGCCGCTGGCCCGGCTGGGCAGCCTGCGGCAGGCCGCGGCGGCGGTGACGCCGGTCGTGGACGCGGCCGCCGCGATCGGCCGGCGGCTGCGCGGCGGGGCCGGGCAGGCGGCCCGCTTACCGGGCTGACCAGGCGGCCCGGTGCCGGAGTGGCCGGCCGCTGACCGCGCTGGGCTGGCGCGTCGCTGGACCTTCGCGCCGGCCGCCGTGCGGCGCCGTCCGGCGGCGGGCGTGCGGGTGCTGGCCGGCTGGCTGGGCCAGGAGTTTTCCGGCGCGCCCGCCGGGTAGCGGGGCGGAGCCGGCCGCGGGCCGGGCGAGCGCCGGCCCCGGCGCCCGGGTGCCAGGGCTTGCGGGCGGGGGCCGGCGGGGGGAGTATTCCGAACTGTCCAGGGAGGGGTCGGCATGACGAATCCAGACATCGTGAGCAACGATCCGGCGCTGGCCGAGGCCGCCCGCGAGCTCGAGGCGGCAGTCCACGACGCCCGGGTGGCCTTCGACTGCATCGCCCTGGGCGAGCTCGACCGGGCGCACACCAATGCGATCACCGCGCGGGCTGCGGCCGACGCGGCGATCACGGCGCTGCAGGCAGCGCTGGGGCAGGCGGGCGGCGCAACCGCCGGCTGACCGGCCCGCGCCGGCCCGCGCGGGCCAGGGCCGGCGCGCCCGATGGCTGCGCCGGCCGATGGCTCCGCCGGTCAGGGCCGGCGGGCGGCGCGCCCGATGGCACCGCCGGCCAGTGCCGCGGCGGCGGCCGCCGCCCCGGCCGCCGCCCCCGCGGCTGCCAGCCGGGCAGCCCGGCGGGATGCCGGCGGCCGGGGCCGGGTGGTTCCGGCCCCGCGGCCTGCCCCGGCCCTGCGGCCTGCCCCGGCGCTGGCGTCCGGGCCAGCCGCCTGCTGGCGGGCGAGCGACATCACCTGGGCCAGGTGAAGCGCGTGCCGCCCGGTGCCGGCCTGCTCGATCTGCGTCTTGCAGGAGAACCCGTTCGCGACGACGAGCGTCCGCGGGTCCGCATCCCGGACGGCCGGCAGCAGGGCCTGCTCACCGCAGTCCATCGAAATGCCGTACTTGCCTTTCTCGAAACCCCACGAGCCGGCCAGCCCGCAGCACCCGCCGGACACCGGCTCCACCGTCAGGCCCATCTGCTCCAGCACGTCCTGCTCCGGGTCGATGCCGCCGGTGGCCCGGTGGTGGCAGTGCCCCCAGAGCAGGGCACGGCCGGCCAGCGCCGGCGGCTTGATGCCGAAGGTCTGGAAGAACTCGCCGAAGTGGTAGGCGTTGCGCTTGAGCCGGGCCGCGTCGTCGTCGTGCGGCAGCACCTTGATCAGCTCGTCCTTGAACACCGCGAGGCAGGACGGTTCCATGCCGACGACGGGCGTGCCGGCCCGGATGTGCTCGCGGAGCACGTCCAGCACCCCGTGCAGGTAGCGCTCGGCCTGGCCGAGGAACCCGTAGTCATACAGCGGCCGGCCGCAGCAGATGTGCCCGTCCGGCATGATGACCTGCCAGCCGGCCGCCTCGATCGCCTCCACGCAGGCCACTCCGACGTCGGTGTGGAAGTAGTTGTTGAACGTGTCGGGGAACAGCACCACCGGCCGCCCGAACGGGTTGGCCGTGCCGCCGCGCTCGCGGAACCACTGCTGCAGGGTCATCGGCGCGAACGACGGCACCCGGCGGCGCCGGTCCACGCCGGCCGCCAGCTTGGCCAGGCGGCTGAGGACGGGGGTGTGGGTGACCGCGTTGGCGAGTTCAGGCATCCGCGACGCGAGCCGCGCCGCCTGGTCGATGAACCCCATCGCGTACGCGTAACGGGGCCGCCGCCGCCGCGGCGACGCGTAGTAGTGGTGCAGGAACTCCGCCTTGTAGGTCGGCATGTCCACGTTGACCGGGCAGTCGTTCGTGCAGCCCTTGCAGGCCAGGCACAGGTCGAGCGCGTCGTAGACCTCGCGGGACTCCCAGCCGCCGGTGATGACCTCGCCCTGCAGCATCTCGAACAGCAGCCGGGCCCGGCCGCGGGTGGTGTGCTTCTCCTCCCGGGTCACCTGATAGGAGGGGCACATGGTCTGCTCGGCGTCCGGCACCCGGCACTTGCCCACCCCGACGCACCGCAGCGCCGCGTGCGCGAAGTCGCCGCCGTCTTCTTCGTAGGCGAACGTCACCTGCGGCCGCGGCGGGTTGTAGCTGGTGCCCAGGCGCAGGTCCTCATCGAGCCGGTAGGGGTCGATGACCTTGCCCGGGTTCATCTTCCAGCGCGGGTCCCAGATCCGCTTGAACTCGCGCATCGCCTCCATCAGCTCCGGGCCGTACTGCTTTTCCAGCAGCTCCGCCCGCTGCTGGCCGTCGCCGTGCTCGCCGGACAGCGAGCCGCCGTAGGAGACCACCAGGTCGGCGGCCTGCTCCAGGAACGACCGGTAGTTCGCGATGCCGTCGGCGTGCCGCAGGTCGAAGCTGAACCGCCCGTGGATGCAGCCCTGGCCGAGATGCCCGTAGAACTGGCCCGCCAGGCCGTGCTTGTCCAGCAGCTCGCCGAGGCGCTGCAGGTACTCGCCGCAGTGCTCGGGCGGGACCGCCGAGTCCTCCCAGCCGGGCCAGTGGTCGAGCCCGTCCGGCGGGAACGCGGTCGCCGCCAGCCCGGCCTCGCGGATCTGCCACAGCTCCTCGCTGTTGCCGCCTTCCTGCTTGCTCTTGGTGATGAGGATCCGGTCGCTTGCGTAGCCCTTCTCAGCGGTCAGCCAGTGGCTGAACGCCTCCGCGGTGGCGACCGACTCGCGGGCGTCATCGGCGCCGAACTGCACCATCAGCCATGCCCCCTGCCCGCCGCGGGGCAGCTTCACGATCGCGTCGACGTTCCGGTGCTTGCGCTGCTGGTCGATGATCAGGTTGTGGTCGATCGCCTCCAGGCCGATCGGCCGGAACCGGTCGATGATCTCCACGACGTGCTCGGCGGCCTCGACGATGGTGTCGTACTGGACGACCACGGTGGTGCGCTGGAACAGGGCCGGGGTGAGCATGAGGACGGAGCGCAGGACCGTGACGCAGGTGCTCTCCGTGCCGACCAGGGCCCGCGCCACGCTGAAGCCCTTTTCCGGCAGCAGTTCGTCCAGGTTGTAGCCGGACACCCGGCGGGGAAGTTTCGCCACGTCCGGGTAGCCGCGGCGGATCGCGCCGGCGTACCGGTCGCGCAGGTCACGCAGCCTGGCGTAGATCTCGCCCTTGCGGCCGCCGGCAGCGATGATCTTGTCCAGCTGCGCTTCCTCGTTGACTCCGACCCAGAACCGCTCGCCGTCATAGGTGACGACCTCCAGCGCGTGGGTGTTGTCGGAGGTGCGCGGCCCGGGACCGTAGAGCTGGGACTGGACCGAGTGCACGCCGCAGGAGTTGTTGCCGATGTTGCCGCCGATGGTGCAGCGCGAGTGGGAGGACGGGTCGGGGCCGAAGACCAGGTTGTGCTCGCCGGTCGCCCGGTTGAGATGCTCGTTGATCACGCCGGGCTCGGTCGTCACCAGCCGGTGCTTGACGTCGATCTTGCCGACGTGGGTGAGGTACTTGGAGTTGTCGATCACCACGGCGTAGTTCACGGTCTCGCCGGACAGGCTGGTGCCGCCGCCGCGGTTGACGATGGGCGCCCCGAACCGGGCGCACACCCGGTGGGCGGCGACGATGTCGTCCAGCGTCCGGGGGATCACCACGCCGATCGGGACCTGGCGGAAGTTGGAGGCGTCGTTGGCGTACATCGCCTTGGACGCGGCGTCGAACCGGACCTCGCCGCGCACCGCCTTGCGCAGCGCGCGCTCCAGCCCGGACACGTCGACGGTGGCCTGCGCGTACATGCCGCCGCCGAGCCGGGGATCGGTACGGGCCGGGATCGTGCGGGTACCGCGCTGACTGGTGGCCGTCATCCTGGGTTCCCCCTAACACCGCTGTGATTGTGAATGGGCTGGCGCCGCCGCGGGCTGGCTAGCTGCGCGTGTGGGTGCTGCTGTGCACCTGGTACCGGGCCGCGTCGGCTGCCCGCAGTTCCAGCCCGAGGCCCGGCGCGGACGGATCGGGCCGCAGCGCGCCGCCGGCCGGGGTGAGCGTGCCGTCGAAGAGCATCGACTCGATCCGGACGTGGTCGTGGAAGTACTCCAGGTGCCGCAGCCGCTCCACCGCGCAGAACGCGTGCGCGGACACCGCTGGCGCGCAGTGCGCGGACAGGTCGACCTGGTGCGCCGCGGACAGCCCGGCCACCTGCAGCAGCCCGGTGATCCCGCCGCATCTGGTGACGTCGGCCTGCAGGCAGTCCACTGCTTCGCCGTCGAGCAGCCGGGCGAAGTCGGGGAGCAGGAACCCGTACTCGCCGGCGGCGACCTCCAGCCCGGGTGGGCCGCCGGCGCGGACCTGCCGCAGCCCGGTGACGTCGTCGGAGGAGACCGGTTCCTCCAGCCAGGACACGCCGAACTCGTCGCGGAAGTGCCACGCCCACCGCAGTGCCTCCTTGCGCGGCAGCGCACCGTTCGCGTCGGTGAAGAGTTCCGGCTCGTCCCCGATGGCCTTGCGCACCGCTGCCAGCCGGGCCGGGTCTTCCTCCGGGTGCCGGGACGTCTTGAGCTTGACCCGGGGAATGCCCTGCTCCACCCACCCGCCCAGCTGATCGGTCAGCCGGCTGATCGGGTAGTTGGTGAAGCCGCCGCTGCCGTACACGGGCACGTGATCGTGGAAGGCGGGCAGGGTCGCCACCAGCGGCTGCCCGAGCAGCCGGGCCCGCAGGTCCCAGACGGCGATGTCCACCGCGGCCATCGCCATCGCGCCGGCGCCCGGCCGGCCCAGGTTGCGCAGCTGCTCTGACATCCGGCGCCACAGCACGGGCGGGGCCAGCGGGTCCGCGCCCAGGGTCAGCCCGGCCAGCTTGGAGCCGATCAGGTGGGCTGCGGATACATCCGCATATGTGTAACCGATCCCGGTCTGCCCGGCAGCCGACGCCTGCACGATCACGCAGGTGGTGGATTCCCACTCCAGGGTGCCGTCGCTCTCCTTGCCGTCCGGGCCATCCACCGGGATCGTGCAGGCCAGCACGCCGATCCGCTCTACCGCCGCCTGTCCCATGCACCCTCCCCTGTCCGGACAGTCCCTTTGGGTATCCATCGCGGCACGATGCAAACCTGCCGGTGGCGGACCTGCCGGTCGCGGGCCTGTCAATGCCGGGCCGCGGGCTGTTTAGCAGGCCCGCCGCGGGTGAGCAGAACAAGGAGGGCATGTCGTGCCACGAGATATACACCAGCGGGGAGGGCCAATGGCACAGGTCACCGACTACGTACTGGGCAGGCTGCGGGAATGGGGCGTGCACCGGGTCTACGGGTATCCGGGCGACGGGATCAACGGCTTCCTCGGCGCCTACGACCGGGCCGGGGGCGACCCGGAGTTCATCCAGGTCCGCCACGAGGAGATGGCCGCTTTCATGGCGACCGCCCACGCCAAGTTCACCGGCGAGGTGGGCGTGTGCACCGCGACGTCCGGGCCCGGCGCGATCCACCTGCTGAACGGCCTGTACGACGCCAAGCTGGACCACCAGCCGGTGGTCGCGCTGATCGGGCAGCAGAAGCGGCTCTCGATGGGCACGCACTACCAGCAGGAAGTGGACCTGGACTCGCTGTTCAAGGACGTGTCCGAGTTCGTGAACACCTGCGCCCACCCCGGGCAGGCGCGGCACCTGATCGACCGGGCGATGAAGACCGCGCTGACCACCCGCGGCGTGGCGACCATCATCTTCCCCGAGGACATCCAGGAAGAGGAGGCGGTCCCCAGCCCGCCGCACGCGCACGGCAGCGTGTTCTCCAGCGTGGGCTGGGCGAAGCCGCGGATTCTCCCGGACGAGACGGAGCTGCGGAAGGCGGCCGAGATCCTCAACCGGGGCGAGCGGGTGGCGATCCTCGCCGGGCAGGGTGCCGCCGAAGCCTCAGCGGAGCTCATCGAGACCGCCGAGCTGCTCGGCGCGGGGATCACCAAGGCACTGCTGGGCCGCGAGGTCGTCCCGGACGACCTGCCGTTCGTCACCGGGCCGATCGGCCTGCTGGGGTCCAAGCCCAGCGATGAGATGGTGATGAACTGCGACACCCTGCTCATGGTCGGGACCAGCTTCCCCTACGCCGAATGGCTGCCGGAAGAAGGCAAGGCCCGGTGCGTGGAGATCGACATCGACGGCCGGATGATCGGGATGCGCTACCCGGCCGACGCCCACCTGATCGGCGACTCCAAGGAGACCCTGCGGGCGCTGATCCCGCTGCTCAAGCGCAAGACCGACCGGGCCTGGCGGCAGCAGATCGAGAAGAACGTGGCCGAGTGGTGGCGGATCCTGGACCGGCAGAGCCACCAGCAGTTCGACAGCGCGATCAACCCGCAGCTGGTCGCCTGGGACCTCTCAGAGGTGCTGCCCGACAACGCCATCCTCACCGCCGACTCCGGGTCGGCGACCACCTGGTGGGCGCGGCACATCAAGCTGCGCCCGGGCATGCAGGCCTCGCTGTCCGGCACCCTGGCGACCATGGGACCGGGCACGCCGTACGCGATCGCGGCGAAGCTCGCCTACCCGGACCGGCCGGTCATCGCGTTCATCGGCGACGGCGCCTTCCAGATGAACGGGATGAACGAGATGCTCACGGTCAAGCGCTACCGCGACCGGCTGAGCCGTTCCCCGCTGATCTTCTGCGTGTTCAACAACCAGGACCTCAACCAGGTCACCTGGGAGCAGCGCGCGCTGTCGGGCGACCCGAAGTTCATGGGCTCGCAGTGGCTGCCGGACATGCCGTATGCCGAGTACGCGAAGCTGGTCGGCCTGCACGGGATCTACTGCGACAACCCGAAGCAGGTGCGCAAGGCCTGGCAGGAGGCGCTCGCGGCGGACGGCCCGGTGCTGCTGGAGTTCAAGGTGGACCAGGAGGTCGCGCCGCTGCCGCCGCACATCATGATGGAGCAGGGCAAGAAGGCGGCCAAGGCCTGGGTGAAGGACCCCGAGCGCAGCGGCATCGCGGTCCGCGGCTTCCGGCAGAAGCTGGCCGAGTTCTACGAAGCGCTGCCCGGCCGCGGCTGACGGGCCCGGCTCAGCCCGCCCCGATCCGGCGCAGCTGCCCGAGGTCGTCCGGGCTGAGCCGGGCCGCCAGGGCGGCCGCGGCGCAGTTGTCCCGCAGCTGCTCCGGGCTGGTGGCGCCGAACAGCACGCTGGTGACGCCGGGGCTGGTGAGCGGGAACGCCAGCGCCAGCGCGGCCGGCGTGGTCCCCAGCCTGGCGGCCAGGGCCGCGAGCTCGTCAGCGGCCGCGGCCGCGGCGGCGTACCGCGGGTCCGCCAGCGCCCCGGCGGCGCGGCCCGCCGCCGCATCCGTGCGGTACTTGCTGGTGAGCACGCCGCCCGCCAGGCAGAACGAGGCGACCACGCCGGCGCCCGCCGCGGCCAGCGCCGCGGTCATGGCCGGGTCCTCCACCCAGGAGCGCTGCACCAGGCTGTAGGGCAGCTGGGCCGCGCACGGCGGCGGGACCCCGAGGCCGGCGGCCGCCGCCACCGCCTCCGCGGTCTGGCCGGCGGGCCAGTTCACCAGCGCCCAGGCGCGGGCCTTGCCCGCGGTGACCAGCGCGCCGGTCGCGGCCACCAGGTCCGGGACCGGCAGGCCGTCCGGCGGCGGGTTGGCGTAGATGAGGTCCACGTAGTCGAAGCACATGCGCTGCAGCGAGGCGTCCAGCTCCGCGGCGGCGCTCTGCTCCGGCCAGAACTCCCACCACAGCTTGTTGGCGACCACCGTGCCGTCCCGCCGCAGGCCGGCCCCGCGGAACAGCTCGCCGAACAGGACCTCGGAGTAGCCGGTGGGGATGGGCGCGGTGCCGGTCTCGTCGTTGTAGCGGGCGTCGTCGAAGAAGGTGATGCCCTCCTCGCGGGCGGCGCTCAGGACGGCGGTCCCGGTCTCCGGCGGGATGCGCTCGAAGGTCCGCCAGGACCCCAGCGACAGCACGGACACCTCGGGCCCGGACGAGCCGAGCGGCCGGGAACTCATGCTCACTGCCGGCATTGCGCCTCCCTCGGGAGCGGTGGTCGCCCCGCCAGGCAAGCCTGCTCAGTCAGCATCCGGGCGTCAACCGGGTCAGCCGCCCAGCGCGCGGGCGAGCAGGGCGCGGCGGCTTCGCGTGCCGGTCTTCGTGAAGACCGACTTGAGGTGGTCCTGCACGGTGTGCTCCGACACGAACAGGTCCCGGGCGATCTCGCGGGTACCGCCGCCGGTGGCCAGGTGGCTGAGCAGTTCCGCTTCCCGGGCGCTCAGGCCGCACGCCCGGGCGAACACCGCCACCCGGGCCGACGGCGAGGCGGGCTCGATGCTGACGGCGATGTCGCGCTCGCCGGGTCCGCCGTCCTCCAGCCGGGCCGCCCGCAGGGTCAGCCAGCGACCGCCCGCCAGATGTGCCCGCGCCAGCGGCGGCCCGCTGTCCACCCCGGCTTCCGCGGCCAGCAACTGGGCCGCGACGTTGTAGGCGCTGGCCGGCACCGGCGCCTGGTCCGCCTCGTCCCGCGGGACCAGCAGCCGCAGGTACCGCTGCGTGTGCGGGGTCTGTGCCCGCACCTCGAGCGTGGGGGACAGCAGCAGCACCACCGGGCCGGGGGGCGGCTGCCCGCCGGGGCTGACCGGGGTGAAGGTCAGGGCCTGGCTGCGCCGCAGCGCCGCCGTCACCGCAGGGCCGATCCCGCTGAGGAAGCCGAGTTCCTCTTGCGTGAACGGCGGTGCGGTGCCGGTCCGCCACAGATCCAGAAAGCCCCAGCAGCCGAACCGGTCACGCTGCACCGCCGAGGCCAGATCGGTCACCTGATAGCGGCACAGCAGGTCGCGCCACAGCAGGCTCCGCGCCAGGTCGCCCGCGGTCGCCGCAGCCAGCGAGGCGGCTCCGGAGTCCAGCCGGGTCCACCGGTTGACGGGCGTCAGGTACTTGAGCCGGATCAGCCGCGGCAGTTCCGGCAGGCAGGGGACGTCCGCGAGCGGCGCCGAGCCTACGCACGTCTCCGGGTCGGTGACCACCCACGCGTACGCGCCGAACGGCACCACCCGCCGGATCGCGGCCAGCACGGCGAGCCGCAGCGCCCGCGCGTCCGTGTCGCGCTGGCAGAGCTCGGCGACGTGCCCGCGGGCCCGGGCGAAGGCGGTCGGACTGGCCACGCTCGCAGGCTAACCGTCACCGGTCACCAGCTGGCAGGCCCGCGCCCGGAATCCCAGAAAGCTGGGATGTCGCTGCTCAGCTGCGGGTTCCTAACGTGAGGTGCAGGCCGGCGGCAGGCCGGCCCGGATGAGGAGGAACCGATGCACACGATGGTGGTGCGGATGTCGATTGACCCGGCACGGGTGGCTGAGGTCGAGCGTCATCTGCGGGAGGACATCACCGGCTGGGCGAAGCAGCAGCCGGGTTTCGTCAGCGGCCAGTGGCTGCGCAGCGCGGACGGCAGCGGCGGCCTGGGTGTGGTGGTGTTCGCGAGCGAGGACGCGGCGGACACCGCTGCGCGCGGCCCGCGCGGCTTCCCCCGCGACGGGGCGCGGGCCTGGAACGTCGAGGAGGTGACGGTCTACGCGCAGGTCGCCACGGCCTGAACGCGGGCCTCACCCCGGCGGGGCGGTAGCGGGCCGGATCGCACCGGCGCAGGAGCAGACCGCCGCCACGCTGCGGTCGATGTCCTCCTCCGTGGTGTTCCAGCCGCTCACGCTGATGCGCATGGCGCGGCGGCCCTGCCAGGTGGTGGGGCCGCACCAGCAGGTGCCCTCGCGCTGGACGGCCGCGATCACCGCGTCCGTGTCTGCCCCGAAGTCCGCCACCACCTGGTTGAGCACCACGTCGTTGAGCACGCCGAAGCCCGCGCTGGCCAGCCCGCCGGCGAACCGGCGGGCCAGCCGGCAGGTCCGCTCGACCAGCCCGGCGACCCCGCCCTGGCCCAGCGACGCGAGCGCCGCCCACACCTCGGCGCCGCGGGCCCGCTGGGACGACTGCGGGGTCAGGTTCATCGGCTCGCGGGCGGCGCTGGCGGGCAGGTAGGCGGCTTCGGCCTGCATGGCGGCGGCGAGCGCGGCAGGCTCGCGGACCAGGGCGATACCGCAGTCGTAGGCCGTGTTGAGCCACTTGTGCGCGTCCGTGGCCCACGAGTCGGCGTCCGCCACCCCGGCGAGCTGGCCGGCGGTGGCCGGCGAGGCCGCCGCCCACAGGCCGAACGCGCCGTCCACGTGCACCCAGGCGCCCTGCTCGTGAGCCCAGGCGATCAGCGGCCCGAACGGGTCGCTGGCGCCGCTGTTCACGTTGCCCGCCTGCAGGCACAC